>NZ_CP061303.1:0-345437 GCF_018687695.1 Polynucleobacter sp. MG-6-Vaara-E2 | reverse complement strand
TCTGACTCTTGAATAAAATACCAAGACTCCACCCATGGCAAGGCAGCATTACGAATTGATTTCCATTGGGAAATAAAGTAAGCCTTGTGATAAACCTTTTTGAGTAATTTCCATAGTTGCTCAGTATTGCTCTGCCAAATAGCTGCTAAGGTTTTCGATGCAATATTGCAGACATCTGGATGACCCAGTTCCTTAGCCATCAAATCAGCACAATAAAATAATTGTGGATATTTACTGTAGACGGCAGCTAAGTTGGGGATAGAGGCAAAATTTTTCCGACAATCCTCGTATTCCTGACATACTTTTCGCGAATACGCCGCAACACTCGCTTTTATAGTGTGCTTCATATCGGTAAGCCAATCTGGCAAGTTCACGCAAAACTCTTCTGGAACATTAGCTACTTGCGCCACCATCTGCGGCGTGAGACGGTCATAAATTTTTTGACGCTGCGCGTAAATTTGATCATCATGACGGCGCACACGCCAAGCATCATCAGCAATATCATTAGCAAGGTGTCGCTCTAAATCATTTTGTGGATTAAGGCTGGCAACGGTATTGCGCCGAAAACGCAAATAATCTCGACGATTTTCAAAAGGCAGTAGGGCTTCCTTAGTAAAGAGCCCATGTTTTAAGGCGTTATATTTCATTGTCATTTTTCACTCCTATTTTTTTATGGATTCCGTGCCTTATTTGCTTTAACTGGTATTGCGCTAAGTAATCCCTTTCTTGCATCACCGCTTGAAGGATTAGCTTTCGAGTCAAAATCGTCACCAAGCAGTCCTGCAAACGCTTGCGCGCTGACTTGCCCGCTATTGATCATGTGTATGAGCGCCGCTTTGATGCCGCTCACATCCTGATGAGTGGATCGATTAAGCTCAAACGGAAAAGTGCCATCTTCAGCAATTCGCTTTAAAAATAAACGGATGGCCGTCGATAAGGTCATACCTATTTGATCTAAAACCAAAGAAACCTTTTCTTTGGTTTGCTCATCGATACGACAACGTACGGTGACTTCAAGCATTGAATACTCCTGTAGCATTAATAAGCTACATTGTAGCTACAATTTTATTTAAGCGCAAGCAATTCCCCAATTTCATTTTCAAGAATTAAAAAGGTGAATTAAATCAGAGGATTAGAAAAGTATGCTCAATACAGCTAGGGTCGCCAGCGCACCCCTGCCCCGCTATCAGCCGTGCCGATGAATTCAATCCCCGCCTCTTCCAAAACCTTCTGAACTGCATCCAATGTTTTTACCTGTCCAGATGGAATGCCGTTAGAAGATTCCATTCGTACAACAGTTGTATAAGCAACCCCAGAGAGCTCAGCAAGCTTGGTTGCCGTCATTCCAACAAGAGCTCTAGCAGCTTTTATTTGACCACTTGTAATCACAATAATTTCTGACTATAATAGGATATATTGTTCTATTAAAAGAACTTAATATTGTTTATAAAGGATAAAAAATGCTTATTAATCAAGATTTTAGCGTAGATCGGTCTAAATTTGTAGGCGGCTCTGACATTGGTGCCATTTTGGGTCTGTCGCGCTTTCGATCACCCCTGCAGGTCTGGATGGAAAAGACGGGTAAGGAAACTTCTACGACCGATTCCTTGCCGCTGCGCTTTGGCTCTTTTGCTGAAAGCTTTGTTGCTAGTGAGTATTGCCGCGCAACTGGCCTAAAGCTCGTTCATGATGAATCAGCTTTTATCCATCCAGAGCATTGCATGTTTTGCGCGCATATCGACAGGCTGGTGATGGGTGATAGATTAGATTGTCCACCTACCAAAATTTTGGAGTGCAAAACCGCCAATCCTTTTGTATCTGGTGATTGGGGGATAGCAGGTTCTGATGAAGTGCCCCTGCCCTACCTATGCCAAGTGGCTTGGTATCAAGCTATTACCGGGATTGAACAAGCAGACCTTGCAGTCCTCTTTGGCAATCATGACTTTCGGATTTATGAAATTGCTAGAGATAAAGAACTTGAACAAATGATCATCCAAAAGGCGTTGTTCTTTTGGCATGAGTATGTTCTTAAAGACATACCGCCACCAGCAATGAACGAACAAGACTGCCATACTCTTTTTAGCAAAGGCGATCCCAAGAAAAGTATAGAAGCTAAAGCAGATACTTTTGATCTGACCAAACGCTTACAAATACTCAATTGTGAGATTGATAGTCGAGAAGCTGAGATATCGCACATTAAACAAAGCATCATGAGTGAACTTAGAGAAGCGGAGACCCTAACCTATCAAGGAAAGGTGTTAGCCACCTGGAAAGCCCCAAAACCATCATTGAGGTTAGATAGCAAGCGCTTAGAAGCAGAGCACCCAGAGCTCGCTAGCAATTACAAGATTGCAGTACAGAATAGTCGACGCTTAGTAGTAAAGCAACTGGGAGATCGATCATGAAAGCTGCTATGACTAAAACCAGCAAAGCCGGTAAAGGGATCCATACCCTCAAAGAGATCTTAGAGCGGCAAGAAGCAACTAAGAGTAAATTAGTTTCTACGGTATTGACAGATAAAGATGTGGATGCAGGCGATCGTAGCCAAGTAGATCCGTTACCAAGCTTATTTAACACTACTGAAGATGATCCGTTTGCAAGCACTGATCTAGAAGGCGTTGCAAGAACGGTTCAGTTTGGTGGTGAAGCATTACCTGCGCCTAATCAAACTATTACTAACCTAGCAGAACCTATCCTTGTATTTAATGAACTCATTAACCAGGAAGTTGCTAGCGCAGCTGCTGTACTAGAAATAGATGAGGCGCAACTAAAGGCTTGGATCGATTTACAGATTGAAGTGCCGGCAAAAACCATGTTGCATTTACTACGCACCATACAAAATCTGCATTTAGATCCTCTTAATGAAGAACTTGGGATTACCCAATACGAAGATGGATCTTGGCAAGTCTTTATTACGATTGAAGGATGCTCAAAGTTACTCAATAGCCATCCTCAATTTAATGGCCTAGTCTTTAACCAGGCAGAATGCCTAGTAGAAGGCGTTCCAGAGTGGATTGAATGCTCTATTTTTAGGCGCGATCGTATGATGCCCATTACGATTCGAGAGTACTTTATAGAGGTGCGTAATGACAAGGAGATCTGGAAGAAGATGCCTAGAAGAATGCTGCGGCACCGGGCACTGCAGCAGTGTGTGAGGTTGGCGATAGTGTGATTTATCCCAAATGCAATATGCTTTAGTCATACCCCATTTATAGATAACTAATTTGAAGACACGCCTTGCATTCTCGCTTTTACCTTCATTAATCTTCGCATAAATATAAAAATTACATCAACATTAAAGATTATTGATGATTTGAGATAAATTCCCAGATTATTTAAATTTTCTAAGGCGAAGACCTTCGATAATTTACTAAATTCACCGGCTTTAACTTCATCAAAACATCCATTAACAGTAAGAGTATCAAATCCAAATGGATATTTAAAAATATAAGCCAAAGAAGCTGAGTGCATCGAAATTTCAGGCCGATCTTGGGAAATCTCCAATTTACCCTTTAGGAAATCAACCAGTACTACCATTTCTAGATCTTCTATTAATATTAAAATCGGCTTAAAAGCATTTAATCTGGGAATTTTAGATAGGATCCATATAAGCCATTGAGAATTTTTTTCTAAAATTCGATTCCGATATCGATGAAATAAATCTTGCAGGCCAATCAATGATGAGGGGTCAATAAAAGTAGAAGCATGTGCTTCAGAAATTATTTTATAGGCATCATCCCAAAACTGTATAGATTCTACTTTTTGATCGTGGCCTTTAGGCGAGTGTACGACAGTAAGCCTTTCATATGGAGCTAAAAATATTACATCAAATGGGGCATTATTTTCAGCACAGTAAGCTAAAACATCCTTAGGTAAATTAATTGAATCGTTTAGATAAAAGTTTTTAAGATTTGAAAACCAAACAAAACTAGCAAATGGAATTACTACTTTCGCTTCAAATATTAAGCCTTGATTTAGCAAAGACCTTAGCTTTTCCCTTGCGGCACCTCGTCTCCATTGTAAATTCTCAGGACCACCTTTCCAGGCAGCATAACTAAATTGCGTCAAAAGTATGTCACAAGTGCCATAGCGTTTTCTAAAGTTTTTAATTCTATTTAACTCATGAAGAGGGCAATCGTTTATGTTAAAAATAGTGCAGCCATTGACGTATCCAATCAATGCGGAATCATAAAACTCATCTTTGATTATTTTTAAACTAAACCCATCCTCTATCTCAAATAATTCATTAGACTCAAGCTCTATTACAGACAAGCCAAGCCCCCTAAGAAACTGCACTACCCTTAAATCTTTAGTTTTTTGAAACAATATTTTTATCTCATGATCAATAAGAATCTCTTTATATTTTTTAAAAAAAGGAATTGAGAAATGATCTGGATGTTCGTGTGAAATCCAAATATAGTTTATATCTTCCAGCATCCTCTTGATGCAATCATCAGGATTTTCATAAAGAAGCCTCCAACCATCATGAAATACGGATCCTTCATACCAAGGATCTGTCAAAACTGAACTATTAGTCCCCCTAATAATCACAGAGGCGTGATTAATAAACTCGATGTTATTTTGTGTTAGCTTCATTCTTCTAGAATCATTAAGTCACATTAAATAATTTTTAAACTAGAGAAAGAGACCTTAAGTTGCATCAAAAATTGAATATTGGTCATATTTATGCCGTGACATTTGGAATATATTCAGGAACCAAATTTTTCAACTTTTCATATACTAATTTTAGATCATTAGACTCTAGTATCTCTTCAAGGGCCTTTAGCTCTTTATTCAGTTTATCCAAAGGAATAAAAGATTCATTACCTTTTAAGATTTTTGCATGTTTTGTAGGCTGCGGATCATTTCCAATCAACAGCTCTTCAAATAATTTTTCGCCGGGTCTTAAACCTATGAATTTAATTTCAATATCTCCATCTGGATGAAGCTCATCCTTCAGAGTAAGTCCTGACAAATAAATCATTTTAAGCGCCAAGTCATAAATACGGACAGGGGCACCCATATCTAAAATAAAAACCTCTCCCCCACTAGACATTGAACTTGCTTGAAGCACCAATTGTGCAGCCTCAGAAATTGACATGAAATAGCGTGTAACATCCGGATGCGTAATGGTAATAGGCTCTCTATTTTTAATCTGGTTCACAAAAAGGGGGGCTACAGAACCTGAAGATCCCAGTACGTTCCCAAAACGAACCATAGAAAATATGGTTGGTAATTGACTACTCTTAACAGACTCAGCCAAAGACTGAAGAATTAGCTCCGAGATTCTTTTGGTTGCCCCCATTACATTTGTAGGTCTCACTGCCTTGTCCGTACTCACCAATGTAAAATTTCTGACACCGCTAGCCATACTCAATTCAGCAA
The DNA here is from genome assembly GCF_018687695.1 of Polynucleobacter sp. MG-6-Vaara-E2. Lineage (NCBI taxonomy): Bacteria > Pseudomonadati > Pseudomonadota > Betaproteobacteria > Burkholderiales > Burkholderiaceae > Polynucleobacter > Polynucleobacter sp. MG-6-Vaara-E2. The sequence continues at coordinate 340,052 of NZ_CP061303.1, read as the reverse complement.
TAGTTTTTGTACCAAAGACGTTATTACGTATACCTTCAACTGCGTTTTCTTCAACCAAAGGAACATGTTTGTAGGCAGCGGCATGGAACACCGTATCTGGGCAGTGTCTAGAAAAGACTCTTTTTATTGAATTAATATCTCTTATAGATAGTAGATAAGAAAAGATTTTTGTATGGTTAGCAATTGAATCTGATTCAGGGTGAGCCCCATCTAATTTTAGATTAACTCCAGGGAGACATTTTACTTTTAGCTCAGATGAAATCGTGTAAAGATTAAATTCGCAACTATCTACTAAGATCAGCTCTTTAGGGGATAGCGCAAGAATCTGCCTGCATAACTCACTTCCAATAGATCCGCCTGCTCCAGTAACCAAAATTACCTTATTAGAAACTGCATGAGAGATAGCAAGAGGATCTGGGAGCACCTCATTTCGACCAAGCAAATCAGGCATTTCAAGGTCATGTAAATCTGCGAGATTAATTTGGCCGGTTACAAAACTTACCACGCTGGGCAAAGTTCTTACCCGCACTCCACAACCCTCTAGCGCATTAATAACTTCAAGTCTGCGAGAACGCGATGAAGATGGCATTGCCAATATAAGATCTGTAATAGCAAGGTTATCAATAAGCGCCTTTAAATTTTCGCAGCTGTAAACACATATTCCATTTACAAAGTTTCCCTGAAGCCTAGTGTCATCATCGACAAAACCCTTAACAATTATGTTTTTGTCTATATTTAGACTAGCTAGTAACTGTCGCCCAGATTGACCTGCGCCGAAGATTAAGATAGATTTCTTTTTCCTTTCAATATTGGATCTAGAATAAGAAAATATAAAACGAATTAAATACCGAAAACTTCCTATTGCACAGAATAAAAGTATCGGCTGGATTATTCCGATAGACCTCGGAACATCTTCCACCCCAATTAGTGTAAAAACAATTAATGCAGTACAAAAAAGATAGATAAATGCTCTTACAGTTGACTTAAAAGCAGCAGATCCAATGTATCTAAAGACTTCGTTGTAAAGGCCAAAACAATAAAAAATAGCAGTACTTACAATTATTTCAAAGGCCATTGAAAGCCATTGGCTATTACTTTGAATAAGCCAATTACCGCTCAATAAATATATTGAGTACCAGAATGTTAATCCACTTAAAGAAATATCGACGAACAACACACAAATTCGCTTGAATCTTCTTGGAATTAGGGATATGAGTGTAATCAGTGCATTGATTTTCATGTTTGAATAAATTTGCCAATCCTATCAATAAAATTACATAAAAAATGTAGATGACTATTAGTGTTTGACCCCAGAATGTTCAATTACCTTAAAAAAAGTTAATATCAGTATTTGGAGATCAAATCTAAAATTTTGGCGTTCCATATATTGAACGTCAAATTTAACTTTTAACTCAACAGAAAGATCGTCCCTACCATTTATCTGCGCCCACCCTGTTAATCCAGGAAGCATCTTCTCTACGCCAAATTTTGTTCGCAGTGCGATTAAATCATATTGGTTAAATAAAGCGGGACGAGGCCCTACAAATGACATGTGTCCAACAAAAATCGACCATAACTGAGGCAGCTCATCAATACTATATTTTCTCAGAAAAGTACCGATTGATGTCATGTGTACGTCTGGATTGCGAAGTAAATGCGTCGCAACAACAGGAGTATCCACTTTCATGGTTCTAAATTTAGGCATTTGAAAAACCCGGTTAAGCCTTCCAACCCTATCTGACCAATATAGAATAGGCCCCCTAGAAGTTAATTTAATAGCAATAGAAGCGCCCATAATTACTACAGCCAACAAGGCAGATGCTAATATAGCCAACATAAGGTCAAAAATTCTTTTCATAAAATGAACATCAATTGGAAAACAAAATCTTTCATTTTTCTTTTAATAGACTTATTTAAAATTTATAAGCTATTGTATTTTATTCAAAAATATATAACAAAAAAATCTATCATAGAAATTCAATGCCTAAATCCAAAGTGGATCACTCACCAAAGTAATTTAAGCACCTTACCATCCCCGAAGATTATTGAGTTTGGAGCTGGGAAAAATCTTGCTCAAAATATATACTTATCTCAATTTGCTGAAAGCCAGCTTTTAGTGGATATAAGGTCAATGCTAGACATTAGTCTTGTTAATAATTCTTTTAATCAGCTTTCAAAAATTTGTACGAACCTTAAGTATCATGAATTAAGAAATACAGACGAACTCTTTAAGTTTCTAAAAATTACTTATAAAGCACCATTTAATTTAGTCAACAATTCATTAGAAGAAAATTCTTTTGACGCATGTATCTCAACAGACACACTTGAACACATTCCATTAAATGATTTAAAAAGTATTTTTCAGGCAATGAAGAGAATTCTTAAACCTAATGGACTTATATCAGCAATAGTTGATTATACTGATCATTATTCTTATTCTGATTCAAGTATAGGCAAGCTCAACTTTCTCCAGTTCGATGATCATTGTTTTGGAAAATATAATCATTCATCACACTACCAGAATAGACTGAGGCATTATGACTACTTATCGTTATTTAATGACCTTGGATACGAGTTATTAGCCTGCAAATGTGAAAATTCTGCAATGCTTCCTGAAATTATTTCCAATCAATTTAATCAATTGGATCCATCTATCACAGCAACTCAGGGTATATTTTTACTTAAAAATATAAAATGACTTTTAAAGTTACAAGCTTAAATTTATGATGGCCCGGCCGTATTGAGGTCAGAGCTTTATTGCTTGTTAATTTCAATAATTCCTTTTTTGATCATATCATTTATCAAAAGTAAGCTTGCTTTAGTATTTATGTGATTATTATCCCAATAAAGTAATTCATCATCACGTTTTCCATAACATTTATTTGCGTCACAAAAAATTGCATTTGGATCATAAATCCTAAGCGAGGGATAAGCCAATTGAATTTCTTTAATAATTTCTCTATAGCTTCCTTGCCTTTGTAAAACTTTTTCTAAGGACTGGGAGCAATCATTAAAGGTAATTTGCAGCGGCCTCTTTCGTAGACAATAATCAGGATCCTCACCTATTTCTGGAACTTGAATTAAGAAAATGATTTTTTTATTCCTTGAGCCAATGTAATTTAGAAAATTTATATATCCGTCTCTAAACATATCCTGCTGTCTTTCTAAGCTTCCATTGGAGGGTACTATTGAAAAACTATTTTGACCTTCTAGTCCATACCCTTTTCCCGTAAAATAATGAGGCCCTCTTGTTGCCACAATAATAGTATCGATAGATTTATATTTGATTAATAAATCATTGATTGCTTTAGGTAACTCATTACATAAATTATTTTCCACCCCCTTTGAGATTAATTTAAATCCAACAAGAGGCAAGCAGGATGGTACCCCGATCATAATACTATCTAAATTTACACCCCCTCGGAAGGATGCAGCATTTAATGCTCTAGCATGGCTGTCTCCAATAATCAAAACTTTGGGATTTGTTGTTTTAACTTCGCAATAAATACCTTCATCATAGGAAATACCTAAAATAGACTTGCAACTAATATTTTCAATTTTCTCAAATATTATTTTTTCAGAGTTTGACTGGGACTTAAATGAGCTTATGGAATCTCGAAAAGAAGCTCCATCTGTAAAGTACACAAAACACCCACTTAACCCAACAATAAGTAACGCACCAACTAAAACAGGTATTGACACTCTAAGTCTATATGAGCGTACCTTTTTTTCTAAATAGAAATAAGTCAACCATGATAGAAAAATTGAGAGCAGCAATAAACTAAATCTTAGGGTTCTATTAGGGAATTCTCCTTCTAAAATCCATGCGAAGCTCAATATTGGCCAGTGCCAAAGATAGAGTGGATAGCTAATTAGACCAAACCAACAAAGCAATTTGTTGGATAGAATCACCCTATTGACCCATGCGTCTTCACTAGAAACAATTATGAAAGTAGTTCCTAGTACTGGGAATACTGCGAATAATCCTGGATAAGGTAAACCAGAGTCAAATTTATAAATACCAAAAAGAAGTAAAGACAACCCCAAAATTGAAACGAAATTTAATATCAATTTTCTAGCAGGTTTTACTGCTACAGGTGAAATTAATTGTTCACTGTAGTTAGTTAATATTTTCAGTCTACCATTATGAATAATCCAAGCTATAAGACTACCCGAAATTATTTCCCAAATTCTTGTTATTGGTAAATAGAATGTTGCTTCAGTATTGATAGTAATTAATGCGATATTAAGTAAAAATGATATTGCAAGAACGGAAATTAATATTCCTAAAAATCTTCGACGAATATATGTAAACCATATCAGAAGTGGCCAAACAAGATAAAACTGCTCCTCTATTCCAAGGCTCCATAAATGTAGTAATGGCTTTGAATAAGCTGATGCATCAAAATATCCGGCATCTTTAAGCAATGCTATGTTTGATATGAACACAGAAGCAGCAGCTACATACCTTCCTAGAGGTTTGTATTCCTCGCTAAAAAGAGCAAACCAACCCAATACTAAGCAAAAAATTAAAACAAGCAATAGAGCTGGAGTAATTCTTCTTATTCTTCTAGCATAGAATTTAATGAGACTAAAAATATTATTATCTAGTTCATAAAATGTATTTTTAGCAATTAGGTAACCAGATATGACAAAAAAAATATCGACCCCAATAAATCCACCCTTAACCCATGCTGGAAAAGTGTGAAAGAGGACAACTGCAAGAACTGCAATTGCTCTCAGCCCATCAATATCTGACCTATATCCTAATTGACTCAAATTTGGATGCGTCTATTATTTGGAATTAATTTTTGAATCACGGCTACAAGATAGAATAACTCGATGCTCGTGCATCTTCATAAAACATCTTAACAGTATCTAGAGAATATTGATCAAGATCATAACCAATCATGTTAATCTTACTCAAGATATCATTTGTAGCTGTAATAATATGGCATCCAATATCATTCGCTTGAATTACATTTAATAGCTCTCTTGGACTTGCCCAAATCATTTCAGCATTTCTATTTTCCTTAATTAGATTTAGAGATGACTTTAAAGTTGAAATTGGATCTACTCCAGTATCTGCGATCCTTCCAGCAAAAATTGATACATAACTGGGCACCCCTGGATTCAGGCATTCAACTAACAATTCCACCTGCTTGACGGTCATAATCGCTGTTACATTAACTTTAACCCCATGATTTGTTAAGCGTTTTATTAGATCGTAACTAGTCTTAGCCTGCGTATTTGTAATTGGGATTTTTACGTAAACGTTTTTTGCCCAACTGGATATCTCAAGCGCTTGGCGCTCCATATCATGAAAGTCATCGGAAAATACTTCAAATGAAATTGATTTTTCAGTTATATGACTAAGCACTTCTTTTGCAAATTTTTTATATTCTAGAACCCCAGCTTTTCTCATCAACGTAGGATTCGTAGTCAAACCCTTTATATGTTCCAGGCTATTCATCTGGATCATAGTTTTTAAATCTGCTCCGTCAGCAAAAATTTTCACATTTAAGTCTTTAATATTCACAATTACCTTCTAGTTGTTTAATTTTTATACTTGCATCATAAAGGGATGTGGTCTCGAATGTAAATCCTATAGGTTGCTTTTCTTTATATCCATAATTTATAAATATAGTCTTACACCCAGACTGCAATCCTGCCTCAATATCCCTCCAGCGATCACCAATCATGAAGCTTTTTTTTACATCTATGTCATATAAATTAACTGCCTTCAATATTGACCCAGGCTTTGGTTTGCGACACTGACAATTATCATCATCATCGTGATAACAAGGAATTATTTCATCCAAGGGCAATATATCCATTAGATATTTGTTGATATTGTCAGCGCTACATTTGCTGATAATACCTCGCGCAATATCTGGTTGATTTGTAATAACTATGAGTAAGAAGCCTAACTTTTTTAGCAGAAACAAAGCCTCCCTTGCTCTAGGTAGAATTTCTACTTCAGCTAACGTAGAAGGAGGCTTGGGTACTCCATTATCTACAAATGCTCGATTTATAACGCCATCCCTGTCTAGAAATACGGCTTTTTTCGTCACTTTATTTTACTGACTCCCATTTTGTTTCTTTAATTTTTAACTTCGGATGGGAAACGATTAGATGCCATATGACAGCTTGAAATGCCTCTGAATGAGGAGTTACGTTGCTACTATTAACGGTTGGAATGATCAAGCATTGTTTTGATCGTTGCGCAGCGTAACCACCATCTCTTCCAACAACACCAAGAATGCCGGCGCCAATAGATTCGGCATACTTTATAGCCTCGACTAGATTTGGACTAATATTTTTTTCTAGACTACCGCCTCCTACTGAAAATATAAAAATTAAATCATTTTTATTTAACTTACTAATTCGCAACCATTCAGAAAATATTGTTGCCCATCCCTCATCATTGGCTCTTGCCGTTAATTCAGATACATTATCAGTTGGCGCATAACATTCAATGCCTAATATTTTTCTAAAATCATTTACTGCATGAGAGCAATTGGCAGCACTGCCACCAACGCCCAGAAAAAATATTCTACCGCCAGCATCTCGTGTTGACACTATTGAGTCAATCATACTTGATAAAACTTCTTTATCAATTTTATTTAAAATATCAAGTGATTCTTTCAGATGACTTTCTATGTATTGCATTTAATTCCCCGTTAGAAAAATGTTAGTATCTTTGATTCCATTGAAAGATCCAATTTCATAAAATCTTTCAAACACCTCAAATCCAGCCAATTTATTTTTAGCAGCAAGCGAAGAATAAATTTCTGTAAGATCAAATTTTGTTGGCCGATCATCAAAAAGAGATTTTCTCAATACTCCTAGCCCATAATCTATGTGCCTCATTTCACTTTTTGATATTTTTTTATCGTACTCTAAAACTATATCATTGGAGAATCTAACATTGCTCTTATCAAACTTTCCATTATTTTCAAATACAGTCATTAGTGCTGAATAATTTTTTGAAAAGAAAAATTTTTCGATAGTTTCGTAATTAATTGGCAAATAGGAATCACCATACAGAACAAAAAAAATATCTGTCAGAAGTGGCAAGGCTTTCTTGATTGCACCCCCGGTGCCAACTAATTCATCGCCATCATGGGAATATGATATTTTTAAACCAAATCCATCTTTACTTTCAACATAATTTCTAATTTCATTACCCAAATATCCAAGACACATAATTACGTTTGTGATTCCTTGTTTTTTCAGATAAATTAACTGATGCGAGATAAATGGTTCACCAGCAATCGTTATCATAGCCTTAGGAACCGTCTCGGTATAGGGGCGCAATCTAGTTGCTAAACCTCCAGCAAGTATCACGACTGGAAGCATCACATACCCGATATCAATTTTGTACCCTCAAAATCAAAACTGAATGGCACCTCAGTTAATCCCTGAGATTTCATTTCAGATCTCAGCCTTTCCCGATCAAAGGCCAGAAACATTAAGAAACCTCCACCACCTGCACCCACTACCTTTCCTCCAATAGCACCATTTCGGATTCCATGGTCATACCAATCATTAATATTTTCATTGCTCATGCCAGCTGATCGTCTTTTTTTGTGCTCCCAATGTTTATGCATTAATGCGCCAAAATGCTTAAGATTCCCACTTTCTAATGCAATTTTGCTTTCAAGGCCAAGCTCTTTTACAAAATGAAGATTTTCTATCATTTCTTTATCATTGCTTTGTGAGCGATCTTTTTGATCTTTCAATATCGAACTAGCTGATCTTGAAAATCCAGTAAAAAATAGTAATAAATTTTTCTCAAGCTCATTCAGGATATCCGGGCTAATATTAAGGTCTTCCACGCTCACACTATTATCAGCATGAAATTTAAAGCATCTCAAGCCGCCATATGCTGCAATGTATTGATCTTGTTTGCCGATAGGCTCACCAAGAACATCAATTTCTAAGTGACAGGCTAGCTTTGCAAGCTCTTCTTTTGATAATTCTATATTTTTTTGCACGTAAAGCGCCTTCAAAAGGGCTGTAGTGAAGCTTCCCGAAGAGCCAAGACCAGTTCCCGATGGAATTTCAGCCATGGTGGTAATTTCAATCTGAGGATCAGGAATCCCACTAAGTTTTAACGATTCTCTAATGATTGGATGAGACACATCATCTATATTTTCAACACTCTCAAACTGCGAGTATTTTAAAATAATTTTTTTTGCAAATGGAGTAAGTAAATTAATATACACATATTTATTGATTGCACCGGCGATCAAAAAACCTTCGTGTTCTCTATAATATGATGGTAAGTCTGTTCCGCCACCTCCCAAAGAAATTCTCAATGGGCTTCTACAAAAAATCATATTTAATCCATTAATTTTATATTAGTAATTTCTTATAATTATAATAGTTATAAAAATATTTATGAAAGATTTTTGGTGTAATTAAAAAAGCCAATGAAATTGCAATACCAAGGAGTCTTTGAAATATATTATTGGCTCTAAAATATCGTAACTTAACTAGCAAGTTAAAATACCAATTCAATCTATCCCTACGGAACTCATTGGCCACTCGATGCTGTATCAAAGGAGTTTTTAGATTATGAAAATTAACGCCATCGCCGATTAGCCTCATCCACATTTCATAATCTTCGGACCTTTGAAATCTTTCGTCATAGCCTCCGCTAGGCACAACTATATCCCTTCTCATCATTACACTTGCATGAGAAATTGGATTCCTAATTGCCCCTGCTAGAGCAATTTCCTTATGCATAATTGGATAATTTCTAACGCCGATTAATGATCCAAATTGATCAATTAATTCAATCGAAGATCCAACCACTCCTATCTCAGGGTTGTGCTTTAAAAATGATACCTGCATATCAAATCGCCCCTCCTTGAGAGGATCATCTGAATCCACACGCGCTATAAATTCCCCATTTGCATATTTAAGCGCCAAGTTTAATGACTTAACAAGTCCTAATCTGACCTCGGGTCTTATTATTCTTACCCTTTCATCCTTTAGTCTAAATTGGTCAAGCAAACGCAGAGTTTTAATGTCTGTGCTTTCATCAATTACTATCAATTCAAAGAATTTAAAAGATTGATTAGAGATGCTACATAAGGTCTCATCCAGAATTTTGGAGTCTTCATTAAAAACCGGCAGCAAGCATGAGACTATCACCTTCAATCTTTATCACTCCTAGCGGCCAACATACTTCTTATTGCAGACCGCATTGCATCACGAGAGTTTAATTTAGGGATCCAGCCCAATTCCCTTAGCTTATTATCGTTAATTCTTACAATTGGAACATCTCCAGGCCAGCCATAAGGGGTCGAAGTAAATTCAAAATTCACATTTACAAGTTTCATTTCCTCAACCACAATTTGAGCAATTTCACGTACTGTTATGTAATCACCAGAAGATAAATTAAATGTGTTAACTCCCTTCAGTTGCATATTTGTAATATAAAAAATTGCCTCAATGACATCATCAACATGAACGTAGGATTTACTTTGGTATCCATCTCCAAATATATTTAATTTACTTGGTTGATCGCAAAGCCGGTTGATAAAGTCATAAGCAACTCCGTGAGTCTGGTTTTTACCTATTACATTAGCAAATCTAAATATCAAAGCGTTGATTTCAAACAAAGATGAAAACGCAGAAATCATTGCCTCAGCACTCAGCTTGGTGGCACCGTACATCGACGCAGGATATAAGGGTCCAAAATCTTCGCCTGGAGAAATTTCTCCTATATCCCCATAAACACCACTGCCCGACGAGTAAATAAGATTTTTTACTCCATTTAGTCTCATTGCTTCTAAGACATTATAAGTTGCCAAAACAGTTTGCTGGAGATCGAGAGAGGTACTTTTGGAACTCAAAGCTATATCAGAATTTGCTGCGAGATGAATAACTAGATCGCTATGAATAATTTCCTTACTCAATGTGTCAAAATCTAATAAATCAGCATTAATAAAATTATAACTGTATTTAGTAATAATATTTTTAATAAAATTAAATTTACCATTGGATAAATTATCATAAATAGTTATTTCAACATTTTGAAATTTATTAGAAATGAACTCAATAATATTACTTCCAATAAAACCTGCACCCCCTGTAATAAAAATCTTTTTCATTTATTTTTTTACTCCAATCCATATTTTTGATACGCATAAAATATCCCATAAACCATGAGAGCAAATTTTTCTTTTAAATGGTAACCAATAAACTAAATTTATAATAATTGCAATGGGAGAAAATATAATAACTCTAAATAAGTCACATCTACAGCCAATCCTCATTACTTTCATATTATTATTTTGTAACGCAGGTAATATCTCAGAATCATGGTAACAACGAATATGTGTTGGGTCATCGTAAAAATTGAGAAACCCAATAGCAGATGGATAGTTGATTGTTCTAGCACTTGGAGTTTCTATATAAATTAGACCATTTCTTCTTAGCTTGGAACATAATGAAGAAATAATAAATTCTCCATTTTTAATATGTTCAATTACGTGGCTTAATATAATGATATCAAAATGGTCTTCTGGAATTTTATCTAGCAAACCATCATTTAAGTCAAGCATGTAAAATTTATCAATATCCTTATATCCCTCGACGTCATCCTCCCAATATCCATTATCGACACCATGATATTCGGAAGTATTTATCCAGTACTTTGTTAATGCTGGAGATTGAGATCCACAACCAATATCCAATATTCGATACGAGGAATTTTCTTTGTTGATGTATCTCTTAATATATTTAAATCTTACTGGCTCAATTATTCTTTTGATTAACTTTGATAACTTAAAATACATTAATTAGTTCTCCGGAAATAATTAGCGTATGCAAACATGACCCACGGCATTGGAAGCGTTACAAGGCCAAATAATAAAAGCCACACAATTGCAGGAAAAATGAAAATATATGATTTATAAGAGCAGCTAAGTCTATTGGACTTACCAATAAAAACTAAAATAATTATAGTTGTAACAATTAAGCCAAAAATTCCCATATCATATGATATTAAAGAAAAGAAGGACTGTGGTTTAACAATATCTCCGTATGGTATTGTTGATGCAGAATACCCATAGTATGAAAAATCATGTATGTTGATTCCTATTGCATCTTGAACCAGCTCTCTACTCCCAGGAATGGCCCATGAAGCAATTCCATGACCCAATCCATAATTATCAATAATGCTCATATAGCCTAAAAGCAAAGGAAGTACCCTTGCTGAACCCAACTCTAGTGCAATGTCTAAAATAGACCTATCACTATCAAAGGCATCAATAATTTTATATATTGATAAAAAAAGGCGAGAATCTTCGCTATAATAAATGGAGATATTAATTAGCAAAAAAAGTACTGCTAGAGAAATTACTACAACTACCCACCTATATTTTTTTGAAATGATGAATAGATAAATTAGCAGCCCAAGTAGCATAGCAAGCAAATCGACACCCAATGTTGCTGATTTATTTAGATAAACCATAAATATGCAGGCCATAAGCGCCGTAAATGTTTTAATTAAATTCTTATCTTTGAAATAAAAGAAAAGGCCTGTACCGATAAACAAAATAATTGTTGGAGCTGAAATAGACGGTTCAGATGCCAAGAAAAAAGCACCGCGTCCATCATTCGTAGGGTTCACTAGAAATCTATCTGAAAATGCCAACTTTCCTATCTCTAGCAAAAATGGTTTTAGCAATGAAAAAAAATCATAAGTTTGAATTAGCCCTACTATTAACCAAATTAATAAGCTAAAAATATATACTTTATAACTTAAATATCCCATTCTATTGTAAATTGACAAATATAATAATATCGGACAAAAATAACTAAATCCATTAATTAATATATTAAAAATATTTTCATCATAAGTTATAACGGATAATATAACATATAGCAAAACCACTAAAAAAAATAGAATTGAAATTTTTAATTTATCATCTAATCTAATTTTAATACATATTAAATAAATACAAAAAATAGCGTATAAGGGTTGAGTTTCATAAGGCAGCAAAAAGAAAATAGTAGTGGGGAAAAAACATAACATAAAAATCATGTTAGTGATTAAATATTCATTGCGTATATTAAACTTTGACATTTTCTCGCCATAATTTCTTTAATATTATAATTTCCCAAGGTAATGAAATTATTAATATAACTGACGTAAATGCAGTAGCAATTCCTATCACTGAATAATTTTTTCCCATTAAGATTATCATTAATCCAGTAATAAAATTACAAATTAGATTAACATTCATTAATAGCTCTTTGCCGAAACTTCTAATCGCTATATTCAAGCAATTTATTAATTGAAGAGCGAGTATTCCAATAATAAGTATAAAAATTGTAGTTAAATTAGTAAATTTTTCAATTATATAAATATTATTAAATTTCATAATAAGGTATATAATATTAAATACTATAAGACATATTAATACTATTATGGTTGAGAATAATGATATTTTAAACCACTCTTTTTTTGCCTGTGAATAAATTTTCTTATGTACCAACTCTACTAATAAAGGATATTTAGTATATAAAATTGCAGCACCAATACCTTGAATCGCTGTTAAGGCCGACCAAGTTAGTCCCATTTTTCCAGCCGTTTCACTATCGTAGTAGTAATATATTACCGGAATAAAAAGATTAAAGCCGAAATACATAGACAGGTTAGAAATAGCCAATTTATTTTTCATTACCTTCAATTCTGAAAAAATAAAAATTTTCTTTTCACAATGATTTGAGTTCAGTATTATTTTTAATTTGTTTCTATATATTATGCAAATTAACATATCTCTAAAAATGCTAAATAACAATATACAGGCTATAGAATAAATTCCAAATCCATTAGCAATTAATAACCAACTTGAAATTGATCCAATGATTGCAAAATTTAATTTATATCCCTGTATTGAGCCTAAATGTCCCAATGACTCCAACAGAGTAATGTATGGGAGAAATAATATACTTAGAGATGTTAATGTAACAGAAAGGAACCATGGGTATTCCCAAAACCCTGTTATTCCCTTTAAACTGATAAATAGGTATCCAAATACTGATACTATTAATAAAAAAAGGGCTGATATGTTGATGTACCATTTTTTTGCATATTTAAGTAATTTTTTTAGCTCACCATTTTTATATAAAGATATATCTCTGTACTTACTATAATAAGTCATTAGTGCAGATGAAAATCCGCCCTCAAAAATAATTTGTATTCCCAAAATACTACTAATTAAATAGTAGTAACCCATTTCATTATCATTTAAATATTTTGTAAGAAAATATATTGATAAAATTCCGGATAATACAGACCACACTTTATTTATAACTGAAAAAATTACTGCTTTATCTATAATTGATATTATATTATTCATTTAATCTGAAATATTGCAGAAATAAATCCTTTTGATTTAATTCTATTTAATACATAAATAATAGTATTTTTAAAACCTTTTTCTTTTTGAATTTTTATTATTTTTTTTATATTTCTTATATAATAGTTAAATTTTCTAAATATAAAATATAGGTATGAAATATAGTACATTTTTTTCATTTCTTTATCGAAATTTAATATCTCAAGAATTTTTACATTAATTCGTTCAACCGGATATAAGATTAACATCTTTTTAGCCCTTTTTTTCATGGCCTTTATATATATACCTTTATGGTTTGATGTCATTAAATTGTAGTGTATTACAAAGGCAGCTTGGCCAACGCATTTATGCCAATCGTTATTCGATAATGTAAATGAATTTTCAGGTCTACCCCTAATGCTAATTATATTATCAGATAAGGCTACATTTCCTATGCTCGACAATAAGAATTGGGAGGCGAAAAACTCGTCCGGAAGAATGCCTAATTTATCTGCATATGACTTAGGTAAATTGTATGGGTAGTGAAATCCACCTAATTTTCTTAAATTTGGCACGTTGAATATCACTGAAGACCATGGAGGATATCCCATTCCATCGGAACCTAATATATTAATATATTCCTCTCCAGTTAATGTGTTCCATTTATTGATAATATATTTATTTGGAATATTAAGCATTTTTATTCCAATATTGTCTTCCTCGTATGCATTTCCTATACATAAATTACACTCCGGATCTTTTTCCATGATATCGACTGTCTCAGATAGAAAATTACAATCGATCCACCATTCATCATGCTGTATATTTACTCCATATTTACCAGAACATTGATCAAATCCAAATATCATATTATCCAATCCCCTAATATTTTTATCATGCCTAAAATATTTAATTATTAAATCGGGAGATTGAAATTCCTTAAATTCTTGCATAAGAATTTCTAGGCTGTTTGGGGAGCAATCATCACATAATAAAATTTCTATTGGTCTATAAGACTGATCTATGATAGATTGTATTGTTTTCCTTGTATAACTTGGATTATCATAGGCTGCTATAAAAACACTCACCAACACATTTTTATTCATTTTTATCCATTGAACAATATTAAATTTTCAGTAATTACTACGAACTACAATGATGCAAATTTTTTACCAAGGAATTTTGCATCAGTTGAAGCTCAAACTTACAATAATTATGAGCATATTTTAGTTGATGATTGCTCAACTGATGAAAGTATTTCTGTAATTAATGGTTATATTAATTCTAATTCTAATGCTAGCCTCTTCTTCCACGATCATAACTTAGGACCTGCAGCAGGAGTTGGCACCGGAATTTCGAAGTCAACCGGTACCTTTTCCACCTTCTTATCTGCTGATGATGAATTAGATCCCTTCGCATTAGAAAATATTAATAAAATTGTTATTAATGATATAAATGCAAAATTAATTTGTGGTGATGTTATTTTTGTAGATCCTGATGGCAATCAATTTAAAAGATCTTTTTTTCGATCTGATGCCCCTATTTACTTTTCTCCTGAAAAAGTAAAAGATCTGATGAGAAAAGGCGTTTTTATAATTAATGGTGGAGGCTCTTTTGTAAATATAGCTAAACTTATCAGAACCCCTTTTAATGATCCCTTTCTTGAATGGCACTGTGATAGTTTTGCCTATAGCATGATTGGACTAATTGAAGGTTTTTGGTATGTTCCCTCTACTCTTCATAAATTTTATATTCGCCAAAATAATTTTAGCCTAGGCGCAAAAATTTGGTCTGAGCAGAAGCATGTAATCAAACATTCCCTTGATTTGCTAGATTCCAGCAAATACTGCAACCTTAAGGAATTATTCAAAGAAAGCTCTTTCTTTGCTTCCTATCCCCATATTCTTAAATTTTTATTTCTAAACTACAAATCTTATTCTGATTTTTTAACATTTAATCTTTTTATTAACGCCCTAATCATATCTACCTTACGTAACTTTAGAAAAATATTTCCTCGGTTTTTTATTAACTACTATAACAATATAAAGTCATTTACATGGAAAAAATAATCAAAAATAAAATTTTTAAAAATTATCTAAGCACTTGTAAGTCTTATTTGTTATCACCATCTAGATTCCTCTTCTTAATTCATAATATTTTAATTGTATTATTTTATGGTAATTTAAAAAAATATTATATTTTCCAATTACCACCTAAATTCAATGATGAGCTATTAAGCAAAATTTTTTTGGGTAGTAGTTCGGTAATCAATTTATCCAATTGTGTAATCCCACATAAATCAGACTATTTATTTTCTTCTTTTTATGATGATAGTGCGACTGAATTAAGAATTGATGCCAACATCAAAACCTATGATATTGATTGCCTTGATTTAATAAGATATTTACATAAATCCATCAAGGATCTTATAGCGCCCTTAACGAAATCTCCCTTTATAATCATAAACACTAGGGCTTGGACTTCGAAGCCAAATAGTGAAAGATTCGGGCCAAATGCTCTTCATTTGGATGGATTTTTTCCAGGCCATCTCAAAATTATGATTTATTGCTCTGGCTTAAGCATTGCCTCAGGAAGTTTGCAGATTGAAGATCAAGTGCTTAATGATCATCCCCCTGGTACCTGTGTCTTATTTAAAAACTCTAATGCACTTCACTCTGGAATCCCTGGAAGCTCAATGGATAGACATGTATTAGAAATTACAATTGCTAGATCTTTTTCATTCAGAGAGAGAGAGATTTTCTGTCATCCACTGGCACGTCATTTAAAGTCAGTTCTTTTATTCTATAAATAAATCTGCCCTTTTAGGAAATTTTCAGCCTTTATTAGGTTCCTTATTGTTCCAACATCGATAAAAAATTGATTTGATTGATAACAGTAGATTCTCCCTAGAAAATTTGGCACTATTTCGTTACTAAAGTCTACCGCACTAGAAAATTTCTCACTAATTTCTAATAATGCATTTTTAGAAATGCAATAAATTGCACCATTAGCCATGTTTCCATTAAAACCATCAACTTTTTCATAAAATTTAGTAATTATTTTTCTTTTATCTACCTCTACTATCCCGCACTCCTTAGGATGCTCACATTGGAATGTAAGCATTGTGATGTCACAAATTTCTTGTCTTTTGCTATGCGCCAATATAAATTTTTCAAGATTATCCGCGCAAAAGTTATCAGCATGAATCAATAATCCATCATCACTCCCAAAAAAATCAATATTTTTTATTAATGTACCTGCCGTACCTTCAATTTCTTTTTCATGAGACAACTGAATCTTATCTCTAAATTTGTGCTTAGAAACAAACTCCTCAACTTGGGCTGCAAGATAATGAGTATTAATTAATATTTCATCAACCCCTAAATTAATTAACTTATTTATCCATATATCTAATAGTGGCTTCCCATTAAGCTCAATCAAACATTTAGGTTTGTGTTCTGTTAAAGGTCGCAATCGCTTACCATAGCCAGCTGCTAACAAAATTGCCTTCATGAAATACACACATCAATAATTTCATTTATTGTTAGAGGAGTATTCCCCACTCTTGATACCTGTATTGCCGCCGCAATTGAACCTAAACAAGCAGCCTCCCAAATATTTCCACCTGCAGCCAATGTTAAAGAGCTCGCAATTAGTAGGGAATCCCCTGCGCCGGAAACATCTTTTATTGAAGAATTTAGTGCCTCAATACGCTCCGTAACCCACTTATCTCCACTACTTCCAGCATGAACCAATAAACCATCAGAACCCATTTTTAACAAAATATTGTCAGCCTTGGAATAATCCATCAGTTTCTCAGCCACTATCACTAAGCCATTATTATTGTCCCGAATACTAATCCTTGCCTCACGTTCAGTTGGGGCAATTAGATTCATTTCCTTGAATCGTCCAATATCACCAATTTGGGAAGATGATTGGCTATCTGCAGATAACATTACGTTATTTTTTTTTGAAATATCTATTATTTTTTGAACTAACTTTTGAGGAAGACAACCATAATTGAAGTCTGAGAATATTATTAAATCAAGACTATTAATCATGCTTTCAATATTTTCAATAATCTCCATCTGTAACTTCTCTGAAATTTCTTCTTGATGAAGATAGCTCACTCGTAATAAGCCCTTCTCCTTTGATCTGAATCTTTGTTTTAAGGTGGTTGGACGTGATTCATCCACAATTAATTTTGCACTAACTCCATAATTTTTCAGTTGATTTGTAGCATATTCTGATGTGGGATCATTGCCCACAATGGAGATCAGGTTTGCATTTGCATTTAAACCAGCAGCATGTGCAGCGACAATGCCTGCACCGCCAATAAATTTCATGTAATTAACAGGAGTCACAACTATGGTTGGCTCTTCTTGTGATAGACCCAAAGGCTCACAATCTATATATTCATCAATAATAAGATCGCCCAATACGCACAACCTAACTTTTGAAAACTTAGCGGCCAACTCAATTAAACGTTCTTTAGTAATCGAATGACGACTCATGAACATATCTGGTAATGTAATTGATAATTTTTTTACCTTATTAATTTCTCCTCGTATTAGGTCATCGGAAGTGAAAGTAGTTTCACCTGAGCTGAAGATTAATTTACCGCCATATCTTTTTAAAATCTCCTCCTCTGGATTCGATTTATATTCATACTCTTTACCCTTTACTACAAAATCCGGCTTAATTTTCAGAAGACAATCCTCTAAAGATTCATCTAAAAGAAATGCTTCATCAACTAATAAATTGTTTTTAATCGCTTCAAGGCGAAACTCTTGATTAATTAATGCCAAATCTTCTGCGACCCTATCGCTAAAAACCCCTATAACTAGTTTATTACCAATTTCCTTTGCAAATCTAAATAACCTTAAATGCCCAGGATGGAAAATATTAAAATTTCCTGATATGAATACAATCTTTTCTTTAGACATCTTGGATTTGCCATGAAAATGTGAAATGTTATTTCAATTTTGAAACTTAGCCTCAACCATCTCAGTGTTCAGTTCGAATACTTAGGCCATTAATTAGATTTATATCAATATTTAATAATTCATTCTTAGAAGCATAAAAAATATTTTTTTGGTTCCATTTATTTTTTAAAGAGCTATCTTTATAATATTCTTTATATTCTTGGACTGAGGGACTTAGTTGAAAATATCTTTCTAATAATGAATTTATTCCTTCGGGAAGATCTCTATTCATAAACTGTCGATCTCTATTATTTGAATACATATAGTTATAGTTTAAATTTTTTGCTTGAAGATAGTCTAAAACTTGAGCTTGACTCATCTCGCAAAATGAGTTCTCATTTATTAGCAAATCTCCTTCAATTTGAATACTTTTATATAAAAAGTTTGGTACTAAAGCTAACTCAGCATTATCTAACTCAGACTTATTGCTACCATCATATATAACAATCTTTAATTTTGGATTAACCACTTTTGACCATATTGCAACAAAAAAAAGCATCTCTGGATAATCGATTATTGTATATTTTTCTACTTCATAAACCTTAATAACTTGGTTTGCTAAAGCTCCATATCCACCTCCAATTTCAATACAAGATTTAAATTTTGGAAAATTATTTAAATTTGAAATTGTCGATTGAACCCTCAGCACATCCTCTGTTATGTATTTTCCATTAAACTCAATTGCAATTTCGTTGCGAGTAGGATCAAGCTCAGTAAGCTTTAAATTCTCAGGAATATTTTTTGTTAATCTTAAATAGTCTTTTATATACGATGAATCACTTGGCTGCATAAGCTGAAGTTTGATTTCATTTGCTTGATAGTAAGCCTTTGACCAGGGAGCTCCAATGAAGAATCCCATTCCTACATATAAGCGAATTTCTCTTAGTGACTTTTCTGACAACTCTCTTACAAAACCAAGTTTTTCAAGCCATTTTTTCCATAGGCCAGATGGTACATGCAAAGAATTAGAGTGCTTACTATCCCTCAAATTAATAATCTTGTTTATAGTTTCTTTAACTTCATTCATTTCTATATTTTTACCTTATACCTAGCTTGTAATTGTAATTAGTGCTCCATACAAATCAATGGCCTGATAACCTCTCCAGACTCCATATCCCTCATTGCATTATTGATTTCTGCTAATTTATATTGCTTTGAAAAGAAATCTCTCAGCTCTATCTTAGAACTTAAAAATTGTCTATAAAATCTTGGTATATCAATATCGGGACTAGCCGCTCCTCCCCAAGTTCCAGCAATTTCTTTTCCACTTATTAAATCATGGGGCTCAATCTGAATTTTTTTTCCCTGAGGTGGATGAGATGCAAATAGCAACTTTCCGCCAAATTTTCTTATTAAAGAATAGCCCAACTCAATACTCTCAACGGTCCCACCTGATTCTATGCAATAATCTGCCGCACCTATTGAATTTATTATATTTTTTATAAATTCATCAT
This sequence comes from Polynucleobacter sp. MG-6-Vaara-E2, assembly GCF_018687695.1. Lineage (NCBI taxonomy): Bacteria > Pseudomonadati > Pseudomonadota > Betaproteobacteria > Burkholderiales > Burkholderiaceae > Polynucleobacter > Polynucleobacter sp. MG-6-Vaara-E2. The sequence goes on along the minus strand of NZ_CP061303.1, from coordinate 320,249 downwards.
CGGTTGAAAGAAATGTATGGGTTACTCCAATTTTCTTTGCAATGCGCAATCTATCTTCCGATTTATCAATTGCAACAATTGTTTCAACTCCCATGGATTTCAGGGCCAATAGTGCTGAAATCCCAATTCCACCAAGGCCAATAACAAATACCTTGCTTGATCTATCTGGCTTAATTTCATTAAAAACCATACCAGCGCCAGTTGGAAGCGCACATCCAAATAATACGGCTAGATCAAATGGCAAATCTTTCGGCTTAATCACCAGCCTATTCTCAGAGACGACAGAGTAATTGCTAAAAGTAGTCACTTTTCCCGAATTAATTACGGTATCACCATCATAATAAATTGCATTTTTTGCATCAATTCCGGCGCCCTTAATCCAACCTAGTATTACGCTATCACCCAACCTAACCTTAGTCACGCCCTCCCCAACATCTATAACTATGCCAGACCCCTCATGACCTAATAAATGTGGCAACCATGGATCATCGCCCCTACCACCCTTTGCCTCCATCAGCTGGCTTCTACATATGCCACTATAAAGAATTTTTACTAGTACTTGACCGTAATGCAATTCTGGGCATGTGATATTTTTTACCTCTAATTCCTTGCCAAGTTCAACCAATATTGCTGCTGTTATGGCTCTTTTCTGACCGTCGTAATTCATTTTTAATTACCGTATCGGCGAAGCTTGTATAAATCCTTATCATTTTCTAGTCTTGCATTAAGATCTTCTGTGCCCCATTTGTCAAAGACAAGACTAAAGTTTCTTCCTGTTAGTAATTCTTTTTGGGAATCAATAAGCCAATTACAGCAACTAATTACAGATGACATTGGAACCCATTCATCTTTAGAAAACATATCTATTGTTCTTTCATAATTCGACCCGGCTTTCGATTTCGCATTTAATGTGGAATCATGTATTTTTGTTTTTACCCAACCTGGTCCAAGTATTACAAATTTTGTATCTGGAATTTCAACACTTAACAGCTCCGTCATCTTCATCAAAGCTATTTTTGATGCTATGTACGCAGAATAGTGAGTAGGGGCATTATTCGTTCCACCGCCTGCAAAAAAAATTACACTTGGAGTTGCGTCAGATTGCATATTCCTAGATCCGATTATTCGATGAACAAATCTAATTTGGTTTACAAAATTTACCATTATTGAATTTGTCCAATCATCAAAGTTGCAATCAGCAAATAGTCCAACTGGATCCTGAAGCCCTGGGGCCATAACCAAGACATCCCAATTCCGAACTTTTGACTCGATCTTAGCGACAGCACTATCCACATCTTGCGAATTAGAAAAGTCACATGAAAGGATTCCTCCAAGCTTATCCTCCAGATCAGTCAATTCTTTAGATTTTTTTCTATATGTTCCATAGACGTCCCAGCCCTTATCGGCCCAATCTTTTAACAAAGAAATGCCTATGTCTGATGAGATTCCTGCAATTATTGCCTTTTTTATATAGCTCATAGCTCAACCCAATTCATCTCATCTTTCGTTGATATAAAAAGAGAGCCCTCTTTATAGCTAACAGGTATGTCGGTAACGTTTGCAACCCTTCTCCAGCCATTCTTCTGCGAAAAGCAATTTACTCTGATTTCATTTAAATGGTTGAAAATATCCTCTGCATTTTCTGGGCTACCAACTTCAAGCATCATATCGACACTTTGCCAATCCACATTTTTAGTGCTTTTGATAATTACAGCCTCATGTCCCTCTACGTCAAGTTTAATAAAATCAACTCTATTCATGATGTCAAAAATTGCTTCCACATCAACACGGAACTTTTCAAGATCACCATAGGGTGTTTTTTTAGATCCAGTTAAATGACTGCCTGTTGTATTCCCCTTAACTCTTGTGAACTCCAAAGATCCTGCCTTATCTGAAACTGCAGCCTCAAATAATGTCACACTATTTACATTATTCAAATCAAGATTTCTTTTAATCAAATTACAGTGTACGGGATCTGGTTCATATGCAGCCACTTGCCAGCCACATCGACTCATCAAAAGACTGTGTAGACCAATATTTGCACCAATATCTGCTACATTTCTGTATCTCATACGATTGGTCCAATAGTAGCTAAATATTATTAATTCATCCAAACCAAATAAATCCAAGGAATCTATTGCACCCATTTTTGTATATGGAAATATAACCTTTCCAAATACTCCAGTATCAATGGGTAAATACTCCTCTTTACTTAAAACGCTTGCTTCAATAAGATCATTTGATGCAGCCGAGAGCTGCTCATAGATTTTTGTATCTCTCGAATGAAGTTGAAATACTTCGGGCAAGCAATTAATTATTTTTTCTATATTTGAATTCATCTTAAGCTTTTACTATAAATTGACAATTTTTTTAACTGCTGCATAAACAGCATGATGATCAAGGCCTGATTTTTTACAAAGATCCTCGTAACTACCATAACCATGAATGAAGTCTTTTATTGCAATTTGCTCACACTTCAAACCATCAATACCAATACTCGACTTAATGCTTATACTAAATAAACCATCATGCTCAGACAATTCTTCAAGCGTAACCAGCCGCCTAGTCTTCAATAGACTCTCACGTATTATTTTTTTATCAAATGGCTTGATGGTATGAAAATAAATGATTTCAGTCGAAATTCCATCTGATTTTAAAAGCTCTGCAGCATTCATTGCATTTTTCAATTGTGAGCCCACAACCGCAATCGTCACATCTTTTCCATCTTGGATCTTAATGCCCTCTCCGAACTTGATGTCCTCTCTATTAAAATTTACGCCATGAGATTGTTCAGATAACCTAAAGTAATTAATATTATTTTCAGAATAAATATCAGTAAATAATTTATTAAACTCAATTGGACTTCCTGGCATTACAACAACGCCCCTATTCAAATGACTAATTAAGGACACATCTGTATAGCAGTGATGACTACAACCTAATTGAGCATAATCGAATGATCCGCCTACTGAGACCAAATTAACAGGTAATTTTTGATAACCAAAATCCAACTTAATCTGTTCATATGCACGCTCTATTATGAAAGGAGCAATTGTATGAATTACAGGTATCAAGCCTACCTTACTAATTCCTGATGCAATATTAACCATGGCAGGTTCACATATACCAATATTAAAATATCTACCAGGGCATGCTTTTGCAAATGGCTGGAGAATTCCGTGGCTTATATCCCCAACCATTACAACAACTCGAGAATCCTTAGGGCCAAGCTCAAGCAAAGTATCTGCAAATTCTTCTCTTAATTTTTTCATTTTTCGTTCTTTAGCTCTAATATTGCATGATCCATTTCCTCATCCGTGGGAACTCGATGATGCCATTTACCATGGCCCTCCATGAAACTTACACCCTTACCTTTAATTGTTTTAGCAATTATTGCTTTTGGAGCATTTGATTTTGAATTAAGCACCAAAGCAAATACTTTTTCAAAATCATCCTTAGAATGTCCATCCATTAAAAATGTTTCCCAGCCAAATGCCTTCCATTTTTCTGGTAAGTCATCTCTAGGCATAAGTTGAGCAGCAGACCCATTCCAGTCTACTATTGCACAAATATTCCTCAACTCTTGATTGGTTGCAATATTTGCTGCCTCCCATATTGTCCCTTCATGACATTCCCCGTCGCCTAAAAGGGCGAATACTTTGTTTGATAGGCCCAAAATTTTATTTCCCAAGGCAATACCGACTGCAGTAGGGAAGCCGTGCCCTAAGGATCCCGTGCTAGCCTCCGCACCAGGAACAATGGTGGAATCTGGATGCCCTCCAAGAATCCCAGCGGGAGTTCCATAATTAATTATGTCGTCATTTTTTAACACTCCTTTAGCGTGCAGTACCGCATAGAGTGCTCCAGCGCCATGCCCCTTGCTTAGAATGAAATAGTCTCTTTCTGACCATTTTGGCTTGAGGCAATCATATTTGAGTACACTTGAATACAAGTACTCTATTATGTCGACAATTGAAAAGGAACTGGGAATATGACCCTCACCAGATCGCTTCACCATTTCAAGTATTTTAATTCTTAGTTCGCTATTCAAACCAACTCCTTAATTCATTAAACATATGACAATCAAAAAGGTCCTTTGAACCAATCACCAGGTACATCATGAGGATCTGGTTCTGATAAGTCAGCATTAATGTAGTCAACACTTTTGTCCATCATTGACAGGACTTTAATCGCAATGTCAGCAGCACGCACATAAAATCCTTTAGTTAAGGCGATACTTGTAGGCTCAGGAACATCTGGCATTGCTAATCTGGCTGGCGCTTTACGCAAAGCAGAAAACTTCTCCATAGCCACCCTTGCTACAATTTCGCCCGCTACAGACCCTGTAGTAAAACCAGAATCCAATGCAATTAAGCGACCGGTTTTTACTGTCGATGCAAAAACTGTCTCCCAATCAAGTGGCTTTATACTCCTCAAATCAACTACCTCACAAGAGACTCCTTGCTTCTCTAGATAATCAGCGGCATGCAGTGCCTCAATGGTCATATATGACATTGACACAATTGTGATGTCTCGACCTTCTCGCATCACTTTAGCCTTACCAAGTGGTAATCTAAAATCGCCATCAGGAACCTCGCCGATTGAATTATGAAGCCAGCGATGCTCCAAAAATACTACAGGGTTCGGATCCAAAATTGAAGAAATTAATAATCCTTTAGCATCTTCCGGGGTAGTGGGCATAACCACTTTTAATCCTGGTATATGAGCAAACCATGCTTGTAGGTTTTGTGAGTGGGTTGGTCCCTGCCCCCAACCTCGACCAATTATCAAACGAATTGTGATTGGAACCGAATTTTGACCCCCAAACATGTAATGCCACTTTGCAGCGCTATTTACCAACTGATCCAATGCCAAAAGAAAAAAATCGACTCTTTGGTGCGTCATTACTGATTTAATACCATTAAGGGCAGCGCCAATCGCTACGCCAGTCATTGCATTTTCTGAGGTCGGCATATCAAATACCCTGGCAGCCCCAAAACGTTTCTCTAGACTGGCGGTGGTACCAAAAACTGCCTTTGGATCAGTCACTCCCAAGCCATAACAAATTACAGAATCGTCCAGATCCATTGCTTGGGCAATTCCTTCGTTGATTGCGGTGGCAAAACTCTTTTGGGGCATCTTAAATTCTTTGCTTATGCGAAAACATTATCATAGGCTTCATGCTGATTAGGAAAAGGAGACGTCTCTGCAAAATCAAAAGCAGCATTTACTTCATTCATCACGTTAGATTTAATATCCATGACAAGACCTTGCAGGCTCAGATCTTCAATTAATTGCATCTCCAAATGATGTAAAGGGTCTTTTTGTTGCCAGTCCAAAAACTCTTCTGGAGTCCGGTAACCAATTTCATTGTCAAAAGCATGACCACAATGCTCGCGCCATCGATAGGTAGAAAACTCCAGAAAACAGGGTAATCCGGTTTTTCGTACACGCTCTATAGATCTTTTCATCAGGCCTTGGCTTGCTTCAATATTCATTCCATCAGCAACCCCAACTTCAACACCCATCGCTTTGACCATATTTGCGATACTTCGACCAGCCGGCTGACGCACTGATAACGGACTATATACGGAATATAAATTATTCTCACATATAAATAAGACTGGCAACTTGCGAACTGCAGCAAAATTTACTGACTCGTAAAAGACTCCCTCTTCGATTGCACCATCCCCCAAAAATACACAACTAATTTGATCCGTCTCCCTGAGTTGTACGGATAAAGCAAGACCCACTCCAATCGGAATGCTGTTACCCACAATGGCTGAAGTGCCCATAAAATTTACGGCTAAATCAATTAAGTGCATTGAACCGCCTTTACCTTTGGAGCAGCCCGTGGACTTACCATAAATCTCAGCTATCATCGCGTTTAAATTTCCGCCTTTAGCCAAGTAATGTGCATGACCGCGATGAGTGCTCACTGCAAAATCAGTAGGTCTAATCGCCTCTGAAAATACCGATGGAATTAACTCTTGGCCTATAGACAAATGTACTGGGCAGCGCATCTTACCTTCTGGATAATGATAGGCAATAGCCTCCTCAATCGCGCGAATGCGATACATCTTTGCGAACAAATTGATAGACAAACTCTCAGTCATGGGATAAACCAAAAATAGTCGCCGGTATAACCCACTTCCTCAAAGAATTGAACCCACTCATCTACAGACATAATTGTCTTAGCAGTCAAGTTCCAAGCATACATGCGTTTTTTTTCTTCCCCATTACGGTAAGCATCAACAGTTATGAAAGAGCCCTTACGACTAACGCGCTCAATTTCCTGCAATGCCTTGCCGCATTCATCACGCTCAAGATTGTGAATGCTATTAATAGAAATCACCACATCAAAGGACTGATCCTCAAATGGTAATTTTGTAGCATTAGCCACTTGTACATGCGGTTTCATATCTTCGATTGTGTTTTCAATTGCATACTTAGAAATATCAATTCCCTTAACTGTGATGCCGGGAATAAGCTGAGCTAAATCATGCATCATAAAACCCTTAGCGCATCCAACATCCAAGATAGAGCTATTTTTATTTAATCCCCAATACTCCTGAAAAGTAGGGATTACTGGCTGCCAAAATCTTGCGAAGTAATGAAAGCCGCCATAACCGTGGTTTCGATCACCATCGAAAAAATCAAACCCAAATTGCCTTGCAATAGCCCGATCAGCCTCAGTTTTAGACGCTACCCGCTCCTCAAGGTTACGTTTAGTTTTTGGGTAATTAACAAGAAGGTCAATTTCTTTTCCCATACTTTCTCCAGACTCCATTAAGGCTTGTGCTCATAATCAAAGGGCTGCAACTTTAATACTTCTAAATTTGATTTTATCCAGCTAATGCAATCATCTAAGCCTTGCTCTAAAGTAATTTTGTCTTGCCATGCAAGTTCGCTACGAATTTTTTTACTATCTAAGTGGTAAGCAGAATCTTTGCCAACTCGATCACCAACAAACTCAACATGATCATCGAAAGATACATTTAATTTTTCGCAAATTTTTTCTACTAAGTTTCGAATGGAAATAACTTCATTAGTAGAAATATGATATGTCTGTCCATCTTGGCCATTCATCATAATTCTCCAAGTAGCATCCGACACATCATTCATATGTATAAATGATCTAGTCGAGATTCCTCCGCCATGCAATTGCAACTTACGACCCAATAATATAAACAGTATGGTTCTAGGAATAATTCGGTAGAGCTGCTGTCCAGGTCCGTAGACGTTAGCAGCACGAGTAGTTACTACTGGAAAGTTATAGGCTGATCGAAACGTCCGCAAACTCATGTCGGCTGCCGCACGCGAAACTGCATATGGGGTGCTGGGATTAAAAGGAAAGCTCTCATCTACAAAGCCAGAACAACTGCCGTACACCTCTGGAGTAGATACGTGAACATATCGCTTTAAGAAATCACATTTTCTCAGTACATCATGAAACTTAATGGTTGATACTGCATTAGTCATGAACCAATCTCCTGGATTCTGCCAACTCTCGCCCACCATGCTTTGTGCGGCAAAATTAATCACATAAGATGGCTTCCTCTCGTGAACCAGTACCTCTAGTTCCTCTAAATGCGCATTAAGGTCCAAGTTATGAAATAAAAAATTAGTGTGATCGTGCCACTTATAGGGCAAGAAAGCTGGATTAGGCTCTACAGACCGGCTAGCACCGATCACCTGGGCGCCCTGTCTCAGTGCGAAATCAGCAAAAGTAGACCCAGAAAACGAATTGCTACCGATGATTAAAATTGGGGGCATAGAATTTTGTAATTGATTAAGAGTCCTGATCAACAACTCTATTTATATACATCCATTGCATCAACATATGGCCAACAATCAACTGCAGATCTTCGGCAATTTGCATATCGTCAACGGGAAAGTGAATGGGGATAGATGAAATTCTTTTGCAGACCCCACCAGAAAATCCTAGAATTGCAGAAGTCACAACACTCATTTTATTGGCCTGCTCAATAGCATTAATAATGTTTTTTGAATTTCCGCTACCACTTAAGGCAATCAATAAATCCCCGGGACTTGACAATACTGCAATTTGCTCAGAGTAAATATGCTCATAACCGATATCATTTGCCAAGCAAGTTAATACCGCTGAATTTGCAGACAATGCATTAATTTTCAATCCGGATCCAGTTTTTTTGGCAATCCCGTAGAGAAAATCATTGGCAAGGTGAATTGCATTTCCAGCACTGCCGCCATTACCGCAAATAAATACCTGCCGTTGGCTTCTCCAGCATTTCATCATTTCTTGGGCTAATTTGGCTACAGCCGACCAATCTGTAGCTGAAAGTATTGCTTGCAAACGATTTGAGTAATCACTAATGTGAGACTCAGCCGAGGAAAATTGACCCATCACAAAGAATGTCCATTTGAGAGAACTGTTTTTTCCATCCAGCGAAGATTGTAGAAATGGTCCTCATCCCTTAAAATTCCAGAATGGTATTTCTCAATGATTTCTTTAATGGCATCCTCAACGATTTTCTTGGGCTTATATCCAGTAGCTAACAATTTATCAGAATTAATTCGATAGGAGCGAGGATCATTTGAATCCGTAATTTCAATCTCTACAGGGAGATATTTTGTAACTAGTTTAGCTATATCCTTAATAGAGATATTCTCAAATCCAGCGTTATATATCCCAGTAATGCCTGGATGATCAAGCAAGTGCAAATATACGTCAGTAATATCATCAATGTGTATATTTGGTCTAACCTGATCCCCGCCAAATACCGTGATTTTTCCTTTTGACAAAGCCTGCATAGTCAAAAGATTAACGGATACATCTAAACGCATTCTTGGGGAGTAGCCACAGACAGTCGCAGGGCGGACGATCTGGACAACCATATCATCCTCATAACTCAATAAAACGCGTTCTCCAACCATTTTAGTTTTGTTGTATTCGGAGAGTGGTTTTAATTCTAAATCTTCGGTTACATCGAGCTCTTCTTTAACACCATAAACACTACCAGAGGATGCGTAAATAAAACGCTTTACACCCGATCTTTTGGCTTTATCAGCCAATTGCATCGTTGCTAAGGCGCTTACCTCCCAGGTAAGCTTTGGATTTAAATCTCCACATGGATCATTGGCAATGGACGATAGATGAATAATCGAATCGACCCCTTCCAGTGATATCAAATCAATATCGCGCACATCTCCCTTGAGGACTAATAATTTCGGATGTGGCTGAAGATAATTACCAAACCATTGCAAATCAAATGCAATTACTTCGTGGCCCCTTTTGAGTAATTTTGGGACTAGTATGTGGCCCTTATATCCACAAGCTCCCGTCACTAGTATTTTCATAGCTTAAATCCACTAAATGGTTATATTTTATTCTTCCATTGTATGGCATTTATATATATGTGTGTGAAGTTAATATAAAAATTAAAATCACTTTTCTAATCGATTAAATATCAATGATTCGATCATACTGCAATCAAAGGTTGGGATACCAAGGGATGCATTAACTTCACTCCGCTCTGAGAAGCTATCATCTACAAATATCGCATTTACATTTTTAATATAATCACTCTTTCTTTGGTTATCCAGCAAATGAATAACATCATCGAATAAGCTTTCTAAGCGATATTTTTTTAGAGTCTTGGAAAGATCCCCTTTATGACGAGTAATTAGTATTATCTCTATCCCTTTGTTGATGCAAGAAAAAATTAGCCTCAAAGCATCTAAGTTAACCTCTCCTCGAAGAATTAAAGTATCATCTAGGTCGATGTATAAGGCCTCAAAGGCTAAATTCAATTGATATCTATTTTGTAGCGATCTATCCAACTCAATATGTTTATCTAATATGATCAGATTGAGAGGCAACCTCTCACTCTCATATATAGTCAAAAGAGGGAAGTTAACGCCCTTCACTCTGTGAGCACTCATTGAGCCCGCAATTCTTGGTGCAATCTCAAGCAAAGTTAGCTCACCATTTCTTGCTCGCTTCAACTGAAAAAACCAAGCGCCATAAAGTTTTAGTTCATCACTTATTCGAGAAGCTATTTCATGAACACCATCTAACCATAGACTTCGAGTATGAACAGCTATCCCATTCCTCGTTCTTAAACGAATTCTGGCCCCAGAAAATAATAAACCTCTATCGCGATCACTAAAACAGTCAACTGTAAATTCTTCGCCAGGCAAATATTCACAAATTATCGGGTCATTAACAACTCTTAGAGCGGAACTCAATTCTTGCTCACTATTTACTCTTGTTACATCCTGGGATCCCTGGCCCCTATTAGGCTTTACGATAAGCGGAAAGTGATCTGCCTCTCCTATGCTATAAATTTCTGGAACGCGCAAAATGGATTTAAGCCGCTCATAAGTGAGAGCTTTCGAGCGAGTAAGCAAACATGCCTCCAAAGAGGGTATCAGTACTTTGGCAGAAATTTTTTCGCGATTCTGTGCTAATGCCACTATTGCATCGTCATATGCAGGGAAAATATAATCAATCTGCAATTTTCTACATAACTTAATTAATTCCTGAAGCCAATCTGAATCATTAATGGTTGGCAGTTCATGATAGCTAGGAAAAATAAAGGTGGCGGGGTTTGATATTGCTTGACCAGCCCCAAAAATCTCTACCTCTTTGCAGTGCTTAAGGGAGTTATAAATCTCAAGTCCAATTTCAGTCCCAGCAGGAAAAACTAATACGCGGCGAATTTTCACTATGCAAACTTTCTTATGAGACTAATAATTTTCTCTTGATCCACTAATTCCAGATCAGGATAAATTGGCAGGCAAAGTATTTTTTGGGCTATGTCATTTGCAATGGGCAAATTAGATTGCGAAGATGAAGTAAATTCCTTATACATGCTCAAATTTGAAATGAGTGGATAAAAATATCTGCGGGCGTATACACCATGCTCTTTTAGTTTTTCATACAACCTATCGCGACTAATTGAATAATCAGGCCCGACTAAAATTGGAAAATATGAGTAATTATTTATAACATCTGTAATTAATTGAATGCAATCTATGCCTCTGATATCGCGAAGCGCAGCGCGATAGATCTCATCGATTTTTTTCCTCTTCAATATAGCTAAATCCAAGCACTTGAGCTGCAATAATCCAAATGCCGAATTAACCTCGCTCATCTTTCCATTAATTCCAGCAGCAACAATGGTTACTTCGTCTACGAAGCCGAAGTTTTTGAGTTGATCAATATGTTTTTTTGTGCCTATATCGTGGCAAACGATAGCTCCGCCCTCAAAGGTATTAAATACTTTTGTGGCATGGAAACTGAGCACTGATAAGTCACCGCTACGCAAGATACTCCCAGACTGATTTCTTACCCCAAAAGCGTGAGCAGCATCGTATATAACTTTTAAGTTATATTTTTGGGCAATTTTCTGGATTTGCTCAAGATCACATGGTCGTCCATAACAATGGACTGGCATTATTGCCGCAGTCTTATCTGTAATGGCTTCTTCAATTCTGGAGGGATCCAAATTAAGCGAAATTGGATCTATATCTACAAAAACGGGTTGAATCCCATTCCACAAAAGAGAATTGGCGGTAGCAACAAAAGAATATGGAGTTGTTATTACCTCCCCTTTTAGTTCTAAAGCTTGTAAAGCCGTAATGAGGGCAATTGTGCCATTATTAAATAAGGAAATGTAATTGACCTCAAGATAATCGCACAAAGCTTGCTCAAGCTGCTGATGAAAAGGGCCTCCATTGGTAACAATATTACTTTTCCATATTTCAGTTAAATAGGGAATGAATTCCTCTAGTGGAGGAAGAGTAGGGCGCGTAACATACACGGAATTACTTTTTGTCATTTTTAAGTTATTGCGCAAGTGTAAGGAAAAATAATTTACGTTATTTTTCGCATATTAAGACTGATAAATTTAACAATATGCCAACCAAGTAAAATACTTAGGATCAGAAAAATACTAAAGACAATTGTTTTAACCATTGCAACTTTTTTGATGACGGGCGGAGCATTTGCGCTCAGCCCGGTCTCATATTTTTCATTAATCGAAAGAAGCTCAGCATTCACTCTGGTAAGTTGCTGCTTACTGGAAAACTCTACACCTGAAAGCTGAAGTTGCATTTTTGAAACAATACCTAATAATTGCTTGATTAAGGCCAGCCCATCGTAGTTTTTTCTCATCAAAGGCTCGGCTTCATCATTGAAACTTTTCAAAGTTTCAATGCCAATCAATTGACCGCGTAACCTCTCTAAAACCTCTTTAATTCGATTCACATCAGTGTTGCATGCAATAATTTGAGCGTCTATAGGTAAAAACTTGGAATTACCATCTTTTCCGTCTATCATAAATTTAGTTCCAACATCCGATGAGGATGGATAGCGTTTTTTTAGCTCTTCATATTGCTTCAGGCGCTTTTCAACATAGCCTAACTCTAACTCGTTAAGACTAATTTGTTTTTGAAGTTCGGCAGTCTCAACGATAGTCAGATTCTTATAATCATTAAGTAGGCCTCTCACCTCCAAAAAAGCCCCGCCCGTACGAAAAAACTTTATAGCTCCCTTTAGATTCTCAATAGATTGCCCTGCACTTGAACCTGATACTGATATTGACAAACTCAGAATGGTTGTTGATGCAAGATCTAAGTCTTTGCTTATGGTTAACAGATCCTTAGTATCAGCTTTTGAAAATGCATAATTTGCTGTGAGATTTTTTAACCACCACTTCTCGCTTGATAGAGAGCTATACAACGATTCCTGTCCATTAGGAGCCATGGAATCACCAACTATTTGAGCGGCTAGGTTGGGGAGGCTTTTTTGCAACACCTTCAAGGACATCAGACTCAGTCTGCTGTTGTTGGTGTTGGTGTTGGTGTTGGTGTTGGTGTTGGTGTTGGTGTTGGTGTTGGTGTTGGTGTTGGTGTTGGTGTTTAAGGTAAGCACAGCAACATAATTACCAGCAAAAAACCAAATTCCCAAGCCTAAAAATATGCCGATAATAATCGAAAAAACAATTGATTTAATTATAATTAGGTGAGCATTAATAAAATCAAAAAAACTAACTGCAACATCTGATTCTGCCTGATTATTATCTACATGGTGAGTCAATTTTTACTCCAATTTTTTTGTTTTTTACACTGTTGAAACCATTATATGAGATTTAATTAGCTAAATTTTCTATAACTTTAATTTATAAAAGTTTAAATTACTACGACTTTTTTTTGATAGGATGGCCTTACAAAATGTCTACATACATCCGTCTGCCTCAAAAACTAATAGCGCTAATCATTGTTATTTGCTCGGCTACTCTTGTTGCAATTTGGCCCCTTCCTGGCACCATCGCTCTGAGACACATCATATTAGTCATAGGGTCATTAGCAAGCCTTTTCTTTTTAAATAGATACAAAAGCTACCTTCTGGCAATTTACGCCTGGCCTATTTGGCTACTCTTAGGGTTTTATGTCTGGCTGCTATTTCACCTTGCTTTTTTGTCACATCAGCCTGAACTTCAGCTTGCTGAGCTCCTCAGCATCTGGATACGGTGCCTTCTCGCAACCACCATAGGCGTGGGACTTGGTTTAATTATTTATAAAACATCAACTCTACACGAGCCAGATGCCGTTTGGCTCTTTTCTAAAGTATTAGCAATAATAATAATTGGATTTTCTGGGGTCCTGATTTTTACCCTTATAGGGTCTCTAAGTCAAATTATATTTACTGATAAGCCTCTTTATATCAACCATCTATTACCCCCTTATAAGGCAAAAGTTCCATTTGTAATAACAAATGTATTACTAACGCCTCTTTGCTTCATACTTTTACTTGAGGCCCTAAGAAATAAAATCAATAGGTGGTGGGTCCTCGCTTGCCTGACCTTAATTGCAGGCTGTCTATTCATAAGTTTTTTTGTAAATACAAAAAATGGTATGGTAGTTTTGCTTATAAGTTTTCTTATTTTTACCGTTAATCTGATTTTTGCTTTCTTCAAAAGCGCACGTTGGCGAAAAATTTTTTGGGTTCCATTAATGGGGGCAATTTTCGCAGGCTACTTAGGAATATATACTCACATAAGCACTAACACTGCATATCCACCCCTACTACTGGACGCCAAAATCGGTGCTGATATTGATCACCAGAACCACTGGAAAAACCGAAATACTTATCCCATACCAATTAACCCACTTGGGAATGCCGTTGATTCAAGCACTTATGAGAGAGCTGCGTGGTTCACCGCTGGCACCCGCTTGCTGACTGAAAACCCACTGGGTTTTGGGTTAATTCATCACTCTTTTGGTTGGTTAGCACTTGAAAAGTGGTCAGATTTTTATAAACCGGTTGGCAATCTTCGTGGCGCAACACACAGTGGATGGCTAGACTTTGCATTGGGACTTGGCATCCCGGGATTAATGTTGGTGCTGATTCCGCTATGGAGCTCTTGGTACAGATCTTTATTCCAAAAAGGAATTTGGTTCTCGTATACGTCTTGGACTATTCCACTTTTAACGGCTGCCTACTTAACTACCGAAACTGCCGGGGGACATTTTACAGAGCTATTATTTTTTATGACTGCTTTTTTCTGCGGCTTAACCCTCAGCACTGAAAAGTCTCAATCCAATCGAACCGTCACTTAGCTTCCTCAAACTATTTTTTGGTCGCAGCAATTGAAAGCCTAGGCTTTAGTATTGGCTCGATCAATACTACTGAAGGTAAAGTTCTTATGTGCAAAGAATGAAAACAGAACAATTATTGCAATCGATAAGCCTTGCGCAAGCCAGAATGGAAGTCCAATCAACCTCACTAAGATCCATAGCATTGCAATGCTCATACCGGCGCTAATGCCATAGACCAGATAACACCTGAGATACTCTTTGATCCAATTGCCTTTGGTTTTGAAAACAAAAATTTTGTAGCTTAAAAATGCAAACGAAATTGAAATAATATTGGACAGAACCGATACCGCAATTAAACCAATTTCTTCATAGAGGAATTTGTAGATAATGAGCGCAGAAACATAACCGAAAATTGTATTGGCTGCTCCGGCTATTAAAAAACTTATTGAATTTTTTGAATCTGTCATTTAACGCATTTTAAGCCACCTGCACTAAATCGACAGCCCACATGTTGCACCAGGGCAAAGCCATAAATGGCCTATAAATCTTGAATAATCATACAATCAGAGCCTATATGAACGATACAATGCACCTTTAAGTCTGAAGAAGTTCACCCACTAAATTCCCTAAAAGACATCTGAATTGACCCATGGGCAAATACATCTTACAAATTAGCTATGTGATTCTTGGGCTCATTCTAGTATTTATCTACCCCAAACGATATTTAATCTCTCAGAATTCTTATTTAGGCCAGCTAAATTCAGAAAGTATTTTCTCAAAGAAATCTTTTATTGCTCTATCCTCTCTGATTTTTATTGCCAGCCTGATACTGCTACCACTATCGTTTGTTGGCTTAGCCATTCTTTTCAGCATTGCATTGGGGTACTCAGAGACAGATCAAAAGCGTAGCGAATTAATTATTAAGACAGTCTCAATTTGTTTAGGATTTTTAATAGCTTCTTTTTTATCCTCATGGATGCATGATGGCCATAACCGCCTCACACTTCCCCTAATACAGTCGGTGCAAGTTTTAGGAATTACTTCAATTGGTTTTCTACTCTTACAAAAATTGCATCAAGGACATAAAAATAGCGTTATCAATACTATGGTGTGCTCGATACTCTATTGTTTTGCTGCAGTAGCAATTTGTTATCTAGCATTAACAGTTAATCAAAATTTAAAAATAGATAGCTTTTATCAATGGCATCATTGGGGTGCCTATATTGGTCAGGCACAATTATTAGCAGATGGAATTAAACCATTCAATGATATTCCGCTCTTGTATGGCCTTGGTCCCGTAAGCACAATTGCCTTAGGATGCACATGGAACTGCTGGTATGCCATGTTTTGGATTACAAGTATTGGGCCAATAATCTTTACAGCATTAATTATTTATCTTTCGCTAAAGCTGGGAAAACTGAAGAATCCGTTAAGCGTTTTCTTGGCAATATCCGTCGGTATTTCTTCTTGCTTACTCTGGCCTCCATATCAGCATGAAATTCTCTCAATCACCACGTTTCCCTCAATCTCTGCATTACGCTTCTTACCAGCCCTACTGGTTTTTTCTATTTCTATATCGATAGTAATTGACTTACAAAAATCCATCTCGCCACTGAGCATTAAAACTATATTTACTCACTTCTTGTGGATAGCTTGCTTTGCGTGGTCCCCTGAAGCCGCAATTCAATCAAGCGTTATTTGGGTGCCATTATTTATTTGGTTTCGCTATCCCGCCCCATCATTTGCAACACTGCTACAAGCATCTATCGAACTGTTTTTAGTGTTTATGATTGGCATTGGCTTTTTATGCCTTATTTTCTACTCATTTTTAGGCGCATGGCCAGATTTAACTCAATACCTCACTTACCTTCAGTTTCAACAAGCAGAACATGAGAAGGTAAATTCAAATGGCATGATCTGGTTTGCTATTGCCTGTAGTTTTATTTTCTTTAGCCTTAGTAGCTCCAAGGACTATTTGGCGATCCCTAGAAATAATGCTCTCGCAATCTGGCTAACCGCTTTACTGTGTTTTGCAAATTTTTCTTATTTTTTAAGTCATAGCCATGACAGCGTATTGGCAGATTTACTGCCCTATTTTTCCCTGCTGCTCTTCTCAATCTTTGGTCAGCTGCGCCAAGACATTAGACAAAATGTCTGTGCCATTTTGCTTTCTTCAATCGTTGGATGGGCTTCGTTATTTTCGGGGTGGAGCCAAATCATCAATCAATTTTATTTAGATACCCATACTTCTCTAGCCCATTTTTTAATTGATGCTCCTAAAGATCTAATAGACCGCTTTAATCGTCAAACTCAAGATCCATTTCAGACAATACCTAGATCAGAAATTGAGGCTAAAAAGGCAAAGACTGTAAATAGAGCAATTGCCTATATTCATGAAAACTTTCATGAATCGGTTGAAACTTACGATAGTTGGTGGTTAGTCGATGCGGGAGAAATTTACCCACCTTGGAATACGCTGCATGGCCCAGTAAATTTCTGGAGATTTCCATCCGAGAAACGTCGTTACTACCTCCAAAAGGGCGCACAAAAATTAGGGCGCTCTGGCTGGCTTTTGTATGACAAAAGCTTACCAAATATTGATGTCATTTTGACAGACCATGATGTATTTTACGATCGCACCCATCAAATTGATTTTGATGATTACAAAGCTATTCGCTATCGACCAAAGTAATGCCTTCCTTAATCTAATTGAAAAGAATGGCCCTAATTAAAGTAATAAGCTGGTAGTTATCCAACCCGAAGTATTTCTTATAAAATACTGTTATTGGAAAGAGTTATCTCTTTTCTGATTTTCAACCCCTTTCTTCATCATGAAAATATTCTCCCGCAAAAAGCTCTTTATCCTAATGCCAATTTTTATTGCAATCATTGGTCTAGCAATTTCGAAGTCGCATATTCCACTCAAAGTAGAAGCTTATTTAGTTCGAAAAGGCTATATAAAATCTAGCGCGCCAACAAAAATTATTATTGATTCTGCCTACTACCAATTTGAAATGATGCCCTATAAAACTACCTTTGGGCTGAAATCTGGAGATGCAGGTTTAGAAAAAGATCTTCAATCTAGCGACAAAAATGCACCTCAATTTTCATCAAGTGCAACTTATGGGGGTCTTGAATTATTGGGTGATAAATTATTTTTTGCCGATGGTGATGGCAAAGTATTGCTTATCAAAGACGATCAATTTGTTGTAGGGCCTCAAATTAATTTACCGACATCAAAATCAGAATTTGTGAAAGAGTTTGGCGAAAAGGGTGTAGGAGAAGATGTTCACTATAAAAGCGCTTACTTTGGGATTAAAGATGTCTTAATCATTCCCAAAACAAATGATCTATCTCAAGTATTTGTTAGCTCAACGGATTATGACATCAGTAATAAGTGTTATTTTCTATCAGTTTTTGAAAATGAAATGAGTATTTCTAAGAGTCAATATATTTTTGATAATTGGAAAAAGCTCTACAGCACTAAACCCTGCTTATCGAAACACCAAGGTTCGAAATACTTCGTTGCAGGATCGCCTTTTTTGGGGCAGTCGGCAGGTGGTCGCCTTGCAACTGATCATCAAGGCTCTGTTTATCTAACAACCGGGGATTTTTATTTTGATGGCGTCAACGAGAAAAGTATCTTGCAACAAGTCGATAGCGACTACGGGAAGCTGTTAAAAATTTCATTAGCCAAAACAAATCCCGTCAAGCCAATAGCTCAAGGATTTCGCAATCCACAAGGCCTTACTTTTGTAGGTAATGGTTTTTATACAACCGAACATGGCCCCCAAGGAGGAGATGAGCTCAACTTTATGGCTCTTAATCATGCTGTATATGACTTTGGCTGGCCATCAGCAACTTTTGGCACCCACTATGGTTCAGATCACTGGCCGCTTGACCCTAATAATGATCGCCATTTCACTAAAAAATATACCCTGCCAAAATATACCTGGATACCTTCCATAGGAGTCTCTAATCTCATTGAAATTAAAAAATCATCAAAACTAGATCGATGGAACCAAAATCTCTTGATTGCATCCTTAAAAGATCAATCTCTTTACCGAGGTGCATTTGATAAAGTCAATAGCATCTACCTAATGGAACGCATTAAGATTGGCTTTCGGATTCGCGACCTCATTCAGGTCAATGACTATATTTACTTATTAGAAGATAGCCAAACACCTGTACTGTGGAAGCTTACCTTAGTAGAGAAGTAAAAACTAATCGCCTCTTCAATGCGCAGCCATAAATGAATATTCTTCTGACTGGAGCTACTGGCTTTTTAGGTAGCCACCTTTTAAAAAAACTACTTCAAACGTCGGATCATCAAATCACGATCTTGAAACGGTCTACATCAAATGTTTTTAGAATTACTAATGAAATAAATTCACTAGAATTTTTAGACGCCGATACAAAAAATCTTAAAGAACTTATTGAGTCACGAGAAAAACGGTTTGACTGCATCATTCATTGCGCCACTGATTTTGGCAGAAAAAAAACACTGTACTCAGAAATGATTCAATCTAATGTTTTGCTTCCCCTTGAACTCATTGAATATTGCTCAAAGTGGAATCAACTTAAGTGCTTTATTAATATCGATACGCTATTAGATAAAAATATTTCAGCGTACAGCTTATCAAAGCACCAATTTAAGGAATGGTTACAAAAGCATTCTCATAGTCTGTGTGCTATCAACGTTGGTATAGAACACTTCTATGGCCCTGGAGATGATGATTCTAAATTTACTAGTCATGTAATTAGGCAATTAATGAATCTTGCGCCAAAAATTGAGCTCACTCCAGGCCAACAAATAAGAGACTTTATTTATATTGACGATGTTGTCAATGCGCTAGAGCTCATTATTCGCACCGCGAAGATCTCAATACCTAGTTATCAAGAGTTTAATATCGCCACCGGGGAATCCATCACCATCGAAAATTTTGTAAGGCTAGTACAAAAAATCTGCTGCAATAAGACTACCGAGCTGCAATTTGGCGCCCTACCTTACAGAGAAAATGAATTGATGGCCTCAACCATCGACACTAGTAAAATAGTTGAGCTGGGATGGAAACCAAACTTCAGCCTAGAGGCTGGCCTTACAAAAACAATTGAGCTTGAGCGGAAAACATTAGCATGAAATATTTCATTACTGGGGGTTGCGGCTTTCTTGGGTGCAACATCGCTAGCGCACTGCTTACTCAGGGTTTTGACCTACTGATTCTGGATAATTTATCTAGGGTTGGATCAGAGTCGAATCTTCACTGGCTCAATAACCAAGGAGCCTTTAAATTTGTCCAAGGTGATGTGACTGATGCCGCATTAGTAGACTCACTTATTGAGCAACACAAGCCGGACATCATCTTTCATTTTGCCGGCCAAGTTGCTATGACAACATCCCTACAGGATCCGCGACTAGACTTTAATATCAACGCCTTAGGTACCCTTAACGTATTAGAGGCGACAAGAAAACGTCACCCTCAGGCTGGAATTATTTATTCTTCAACCAATAAAGTGTATGGCGACCTTGAAGAATGTGTTTTTGCAGAGAATGCAACTCGTTATGTAATGCCCAGCTATCCAAACGGGCTTCCCGAAACAATGCAATTGAGCTTTCACTCGCCTTATGGCTGCTCTAAGGGTGCGGCTGATCAATACGTCTTAGATTATGCCCGCATGTTTGGATTAAAAACAGCCGTCTTTCGTCATTCTTCAATGTATGGAGGTCGTCAATTTTCTACTTATGATCAAGGATGGATTGGCTGGTTTTGCCAACAAGCGGTACTTCAATCCCTTGATATGGGCTCAGAATTTACGATTTCTGGAAACGGCAAACAGGTTCGTGATGTTTTGCATGCTGAGGATATGGTCAATTTATATACAACGGCTGCTTTACAGTTAAATACCATTTCAGGCCAAGCTTTTAATATTGGTGGCGGCATGTTAAATAGCTACTCACTTCTAGAATTATTAAGTCAACTTGAGTCATTGCTAGGCGTATCTTTGAAATGGCACTCTATTGCGCCACGTGAAAGTGACCAGAAGGTATTTGTTGCTGATTTAGAGAAGATTACTAGAGCGATTGGTTGGTCTCCCAAAATAAGCAAAGTTGATGGACTTCAAAAAATGATCGATTGGACTAAATCCAATTTAGCGACCCTATAAATGACTCAATCATCTAGCTGTGAAATCAGCATAGCTTTACCAGCCTATCAAGAGGAAGAGAATTTACGCTTACTACTACCGCGCATTAGTATTGCGATGGATGGTATTGGCAAGTCCTATGAAATTTTAGTTATTGACACCATCGAGCCATTAGATGATACAAAAGCAGTTTGCGCTGCCTATGGCTGCAGATATCTCACCAGAATTGGTGGCAATAGCTTTGGCGACGCTGTTCGAACCGGCATACAAAACGCAAGAGGAAATAAGATTATATTTATGGATGCTGACGGGTCTCATGCTCCTGAATTTATAGAAAAGCTTTATGCACATCAAGCAGATGCCGACCTCGTGATTGCCTCGCGTTACGTTGAGCATGGCTACACAGAAAATAGCAAAATCCTTACTCTCATGAGTAGATCATTAAATCTAACTTACAGACTTGTTTTGGGTGTTCAATGCCACGATCTCTCTAACAGCTTTAGGCTATATGATGCTGCCCAATTAAAAATTCTGAAACTAAGCTGCAATAATTTTGATATTGTCGAAGAAATATTATTAAAACTTGCACGCAATAAAAGATCTCTAAAAATTATTGAAGTTCCATTTACTTTCAAGAAGCGAATGTTTGGAAAATCAAAACGTAATTTATTTTTATTTATATTTACGTATATTTATACTCTCCTTCGACTGAGATTTTTTGTCTAATTTCTCTAATTTGTACTTAGACAGTATCAAGGTAGAACAATCGTTAGATTTTAAAAATTTACTCCCAAGTAGGTTTCAATCTGAGTGGCAGCATACTCTAGCATCTCCCTGGTAAGGGCCGGCTGCACTCCAATCCAAAACGTATTACTCATAGCATTATCGGTATTACTCAAATTACCACTGATTCGATATTGAATATTTGACATATACGGCTGCCGAGTGAGATTGCCCGCAAACAACAAGCGGGTTCCAATCTTGTGTTGGTCTAAATATGTTGTCAAATCCACTCTGGATACTGGGCAATCTTTTTTTAGAGTTACCGGGAAACCAAACCACGAGGGATCCGAATCCTTGGTTGCAACTGGTAGTTGTAAAAACTCTTCACAGGTAGAAAGCCGCTCTCTTAGAAAAGCAAAATTTTCTTTACGGGCCTTGATAAACGCTGGCGCTTTTTCAAGTTGAGCTAAGGCACAGGCAGCCTGCATATCGGTAATTTTTAAGTTATAGCCCAAGTGACTATAAGTATATTTATGGTCGTACCCTTCCGGAAGGTCGCCTAACTTCCAACAAAATCTTTTTCCACAAGTGTTATCTTTGCCTGGAGGACAATAGCAGTCACGCCCCCAATCTCGAAAACTTTCAGCAATTTGCTTGAGTTCATAATTGCTTGTTAGGACCGCACCTCCTTCACCCATCGTAATATGATGCGCTGGATAAAAACTTAAGGTGGCGATATCACCAAAGGTGCCGACCATTTGACCTTTATAAGTTGTGCCCAATGCATCACAACAATCCTCAATCAACCACAGATGGTATTTTTTACATAATGCCGTCACAACCTCTAAATTAAAGGGATTGCCCAAAGAGTGAGCCAACATAATAGCTTTGGTTTTAGGGTTAATCGCAGCTTCAATTTTTTCTGGGTCGATATTATGAGTGAGCACATCAACATCTACGAATACTGGGATCGCTCCAAATTGAATGATAGGGTTTACTGTTGTTGGAAAACCTGCCGCTACTCCAATGACTTCATCACCCCGCTTAATTGCTCGCTCACCCAATTTCGTTGAAGTTAGGGCTGAAAATGCAACTAAGTTTGCAGAAGAACCGGAGTTTACGGTCAAAGCGTACTTAACACCAACAAACTGAGCCAATCTTTTCTCAAAGAGCTCATTGAATCGGCCTGTTGTCAACCAGCCGTCTAAGGATGCCTCAACCATATTTTGTAATTCTTCTGAACCAATCAGTTTTCCAGAAGGGGGAATCACTGTTATGCCAGGCACAAAACTTTTAACTTCAAAGTCTAAGCTAGCATATTCTTTAACCAACTCTAAAATATTTTTACGAATTTTATCTTTGGCAAGCTGATTATCTATTGGTGTTAATTTAGTCATAAATAAAATTCTATTAAAAGGTAGATGAAAATAACTTCTAAATCATTCAAAGGTTGCAATTTTTAAGATTGATTAAATAAATCAATTTGCTCACACATAAATACTTTCATATCGCGTTTACTGCTTAATTCTTTATGCCATCGAACAATCTCTTCAATCGACTTTTCTAAAGACCAGCGTGCACTCCAACCTAATTGTTGACGCGCTTTTGTGCAATCTAATTTTAAAAAATGAGCTTCATGAGGAGTCAAGCTTCCATCCTGCTGCCAAGATGCTGGGGTACCCCATCTACCAATTAACAACTCAACCACCTCTTTAACAGAACGCGCATCAATGTCATTTGGTCCAAAATTCCAAGCCCCATTAAATTGAATGCCTCGCTCATATAAAGCCTGAGCTAACGTGAGATAGCCCGAAAGGGGCTCCAAAACATGCTGCCAAGGACGTATAGCCGAAGGATTTCGAATCAATAATGGTTTATTAGCCTCAAATGCTGCTATTGCGTCGGGTATGAGTCGATCGACAGACCAGTCTCCACCACCAATGACATTACCTGCTCGGGCAGAAGCAATGGCAACCTTATGTTTTGAATACTCTTTTTCAGGGAAAAAAGATTGGCGATAAGCCGACACGACTAACTCTGCGCAACCCTTGCTGTTGCTATAAGGATCGTAACCCCCCATAGGTTCATTTTCACGATATCCCCAAACCCACTCTCGATTCTCATAGCATTTATCGGTGGTGACAATCACAACAGACCGGACATTAGAGCAAGAGCGGATAGACTCCAAAAGGTTCACTGTGCCCATAACATTAGTAGCATATGTCTCTACAGGATTAGCGTAGGAATAGCGCACTAGCGGCTGGGCAGCCATATGAATCACTAGATCCGGATTAGATGCATGCATCGCATCTCGTAACCCATCTAAATTACGAATATCTCCTATGCATGAATGCTCACACTGAGTTGCAATTTTTGCAACCTCATACAAATTTGGGCTTGTATTGGGCGCTAGAGAATAGCCTGTTACTTTTGCGCCCATACTAGAGAGCCAAGTTGTAAGCCAACCCCCTTTAAATCCAGTATGGCCGGTTAAAAATACTTTTTTGCCATGCCAAAACTGTGATTGCGCTTGCCAATTCATATTTTCAATCCCAACTTTTCCATGGAGCATTTCCGCTAGCCCATAATTCTTCTAAGCTTGTCTTATCTCTTAGGGTATCCATAGGACGCCAAAAGCCTGAATGAAAAAAGGATTCGAGTTGACCTTGTCTTGCTAAAGTCTCTAATGGCTCTTTTTCCCACACGATTGCATCTGAAGCGACCAAATCTAGAACCTGTGGATTTAGCACAAAAAATCCACCATTAATCCATCCGCCATCGCCTTGGGGTTTTTCAATAAAGGATTTAACTGCAGTGCCGTCAATCTCTAGGGCGCCGAAACGACCAGGAGGTTGGACTGCTGTCATCGTAGCCAACTTACCATGCTGCTGATGAAATTGAATGGAAGCAGAAATATCAACCGATCCAACTCCATCACCATAAGTCATGCAAAAATCAGAATCTAAGTACTCAGACACCCTCTTTAAGCGGCCGCCAGTTTGAGTATTGTCGCCTGTATCAATCAAAGTAATTTTCCAAGGTTCTGCTTTTTTTTGATGAACCTCAATAGAATTGTGGCTCATATCAATAGTGACGTCTGACATGTGCAAAAAGTAATTGGCAAAATACTCCTTGATAACATAACCTTTGTATCCGCAACAGATAATAAAATCATTAATTCCATGCGAAGAATACATTTTTAAAATGTGCCATAGGATGGGTTTTCCACCTATTTCAATCATAGGCTTTGGACGAGATACACTTTCCTCGCTAATACGGGTTCCAAGACCTCCTGCGAGAATGACTGCTTTCATAATTAATTCTTAATTAGTCTAAATGGGCAATTTTACCCTCAGCCTGTCATCAACCAAATAATATATTGCATTGCAACAGGGCTAATTTAAGCCTAAACCTTGGGAATGAAATCCTGGGATTAAATTGACTGAACCTTAACTCTGTAGAATACGTGCAAACCACTTACTCAATAAAGACCTCATGAACACTGAAATGTACCGAATTTTCTTTGAGATTCAAAAGAAACACTGGTGGTTTGAGACTAAGAAGAAGATTGTTTTAGAGACGATTGCTCTCAATCTAGCCCCCAACAAAGACTGCACGATTTTAGATATCGGCTGCGGCAGTGGCCTCATGTTAAATTCCCTTGAAAAAATAGGGGCCACTTCAGGCATGGATATGTCCGATGAAGCTATTTCCTTTAGTCAGGAAATCTTCTCTGGAACAATCAAAAAGGGGTCGCTCCCATCGAATGTGCCTTACGCCGATGATCAATTTGACCTTATTACGGCGCTAGATGTCATTGAGCATATTGATGATGATCAGGCCTCTTTAGAAAAAATCAGGGGCTTACTAAAAAACAATGGGAAATGCATTCTTACGGTTCCGGCATACATGTGTCTATGGTCGCATTTTGATGAGCTTAATGAACATAAGCGTCGCTATACCAAAACTGAATTACTAGAAAAATTGAACTTGGCAGATTTTAATGTTGAAAAGCTGAGTTACTACAATACCTTACTATTTCCACTCGTGTATATCGTGCGCAAGCTCAACAATTTATTAGGTAGAAATGGCTCATCAGATATCGACATGCCAAATCCCTTTATCAACAGCATCCTCAAGATGATCTTTAGTCTTGAGAAATTTCTACTGCGTCATTTCAATTTGCCTTTTGGTGTCTCCATCATTGCTGTAGTTAAAAAATAAATTCCTTGGAAAATAGCGGATGAGCCCTATGTTAATTTCAATTGTTGTTCCAACGTATAACGAAGAGCACGGAATACATGAGTTTTACCGGCGCACTAAAGCAGTTCTGGCAAACCTCGAACCACGCTTTAGTCATGAAATCATTTTTGTAAATGACCATAGTCGCGACCAAACATATCAAAAATTGCTTGAACTCTCAAAAGCCGACAACACTGTAAAGCTAATTAACTTTTCACGCAATTTTGGTAACCAGATGGGCATTACAGCCGGACTTGACTATGCACAAGGTGAAATAGCCGTAATCATTGACGACGATCTGCAAGATCCTCCAGAGCTGATTCCTCAATTCATAGCTAAATGGGAAGAAGGTTATAAGGTTGTCTATGGGGTGAGGCCAAAAAGGAAAAATATCAATCCAATATTTAAATTTGCTACGGAAATATTTTATAAATTGATATCACGACTTAGCGATACCTCCATACCTAAATACACGGGAGATTTTCGATTACTTGACCGCAAGGTCATTGATACCCTCAAAGATATGCGAGAAGAAAACCGGTATTACCGTGGCATGGTTGCCTGGGTAGGCTTTAAGCAAATAGGGATTGAATATGAGAGAGATTCAAGATATGCGGGCACCTCAACATTCTCACCATCAAAATACTTTAGTTTTGCTGTTAATGGACTTACTTCATTTACCGATCGCCCCCTTTATTTTTCTACATTACTAGGAACAATCATCACTATTATTAGTTTTATTTTTTTAGCGACTCTTCTGATACAAAAAATCTTTAACCCAAATTTTTCAATACCAGGCTGGACATCTCTTGTTGCATTAATGCTTTTTTTTGGCGGGGTACAGCTACTATCTATTGGACTAGTTAGCGTTTACATCAGCAAAATATATCGAGAAATAAAAAAACGCCCCCTTTATATTATTGAGGAAACGATTAACTTTGATAAAAAATCTTAAGAGCCAACTCCATATTTGATAATGCAATAAATTGCTCGAAATCCATCACGCCAACCTATTTTTTTTCCCTCATCATAGGTTCGTCCATAGTATGAAATACCTACTTCATATATGCGACAACGCAATTTTGCAATCTTGGCAGTAATCTCAGGTTCAAATCCAAACCTGTTTTCCTCTATGGCAATGCCTTGTATGATTTCTCTGCGAAAAACTTTGTAGCATGTTTCCATATCAGTTAAATTGAGGTTGGTAAACATGTTTGAAAGCAAGGTCAAAAAACCATTACCAAGTCTATGCCAAAAATATAAAACGCGGTGTGCATCCCCACCCAAAAACCTTGAACCAAAAACGACATCTGCGCGATTATTCACAATAGGCTCCACTAAACGAGGATATTCATTTGGGTCATACTCTAGATCAGCATCCTGAATAATGACTAAATCCCCTGTAGCAGCTCTAATTCCGGTACGAAGTGCCGCGCCCTTTCCACTGTTAGCAGTGTGATAGAGCACCTTACTTACCCGCCCTGATGACTCAATATCATTCATCAGCCTTTCCCGAGTTCCATCCGTAGAACAGTCGTCCACAATGATGATTTCTTTATGGGGATAGGGTGCCGCATTTACAGCATCGATAATTAGATCAATCGTACTAATTTCGTTGTAACAGGGAATGATGACCGAGAGGAGCATTTTTAATATCCTTAACCTTAAAACCTACTTGGCACAGAAGGCTTCGGATGCCAACCTACCGGTACACAAATCAAATACGCGTTCGCTTCCATTATCATAAATAGGATGAGTTATATTGGCGAGATCCAATAGTTGCTTATTTACAGCAAAGTACCTAATGACCTGATTGCGAACCCACTCAATTTTAGAGTGCATTTCATAAAGATCGTTAGTTTCAGACCAACCCTTATAGGTATGGACCACATATCTAATTTCATTGGAAAGCAAATATTTTGCAAGATCCATAGAAGTGCCTTCAAAAGGCATGCCAGGGCTAAAACCAGTTGTTCCGACAATATCTGCAACGTAAATCTTATTTCTTGAAAAATCAAATAGATAGGGATCATCCACTACTACTAGCACAGTAGCATCAGGTGGTACTGAATTTTGAATTTTTTGATAGTACTCAATTCGATTGGAATAAAAGTATGAGAGCGGATCCGGGGTATCTAAATTTTTTTGGTTTAGCAAAATAAATCTATTGACCAATCCTCTTTCAAAAAGATTAACCCCAACTCGCTTTACTTGATTAGACATCAGAACTGTAGTTATTACAGCAATGAATACAATGAATTTCTTAGCTTTTGAGGTAGAAATAAATCTCAAAGGCGACTCAAATACTTCATTCCTTAAAACCAAATAATTCAAAAAATAAAACAAACTTGGAATTGAGAGAATGATGAAGTTATATCTAAATCCGCCCCCCGGTGTTAATGCTAAAAAGAGTGTACTTAAAAAATAAAATACTAGCAGCCAGTTATAGGAACTTCTTTTGATTATCGACTTCTCGTAGCATATTAGAAGCACCCATGTCGCCAGGGTAATTAAGTAGAGTGGGTGGTACTGATATAGATTATCCAAAAACGTATCAAGCGCAACCAATCCAAAGCCACCCGAACTAATCAAACCAACACCTAAGAGTGGATAAAAAAATGTATTGAAAAAATGATAATTTACGTATGCCCACGGTATCAATGCGGCACATAAAATAAAAAATGTGACAACAAATTCATAAAAAACCCAGATTTTTTTGTAGTACAAAAACCTTGTAGCAAAGTAACTGGCAAAGAAAACAACCGCAGGAACGATTAATGTTCCCTTTAGCAATGTCAGGCCGGCAGATAACAATCCAAGCAAAAGTGCAACTTTAAAATCTAATTTCGACTCAGCACTCATACCTATACATAAAATTGCTAACCCAAGTGCGGCTGCGCTCAGTATTGGACTGATATTGACGATGGGTATAAAGATGATGTAAACACAAACAGCGGCCAGACCCCAAAGCATGGACCAAAGATTGAAATTCATACTTTTAACGTAACCTACAGACAATACGCAGAGGAAAAGCACGCCCAATCCAGCCTCTGGTAAGTGTAAATATTTCAATGGAATCGCCGTTAGGAAAAAAGCATTGACGTAATTTCCCCCTCCAAATCCTTGGATAATTAATCTATTATTAAATACGTCTCCACCCTGATATCCCTCCTCC
This sequence comes from Polynucleobacter sp. MG-6-Vaara-E2, assembly GCF_018687695.1. Classification (NCBI taxonomy): domain Bacteria; kingdom Pseudomonadati; phylum Pseudomonadota; class Betaproteobacteria; order Burkholderiales; family Burkholderiaceae; genus Polynucleobacter; species Polynucleobacter sp. MG-6-Vaara-E2. The sequence continues at coordinate 291,379 of NZ_CP061303.1, read as the reverse complement.
AGGATGCGCTTTGCCAATACTAGGTAGCCCTGAAAATCATCGCGATCGTTAAATGGAAAATACGCTAAATTTATTAAATAAGAACCAAGAAAGATCAGAATGAGTAAGCTGCATAAAAGAAAAATAAATTTTCTTGGGCTGGTCATTAACTCAAACTGTAGGCATATGAATAGCTTTAGTTTTTGATGTTGCCAAACCGTCAAAACCAAACCTATTGCCATAAAGCATAAAAACGACAATTGATTGCTTACTTTAAATAACTCTAGATATCCACAAAAACATAAAAAAATTGAATATCCAACGCAAAAAAATATTCCAATATTTGCATTTTTAAAGGCCAAACATTTTTCTATTAAAAATCTTCCATATCCATAGAAAACAATTGCTCCTGTAAACAGAATTAAGAATGAGCCCGCAAGCAGCAAAGTATTTTGCATAATATTTAAGCGTTATCGTGAATAAAAAATTAAATCTTTTCCAAGAACTTCTCCAGGAGACTCTAGCGCAAGAGAGTATTTGCTATTTGTTTTAATAATCTCTCTTGCCAACTGACGATTATCGCGGCCATTGCTATTAATTCCAGATTGCGTCTCCGAACTTGTGACGTCTATTACGCACCAATGATCATTTTCTCTCAACAGCTTGAGAACTTGGGCTTCAGGAAAATAATAAAAAGGACGTACCACACCAATTTCATTAGGGGCGGAATGCCCAAAAATATAATAAATTGTTGGGATGTTATCTAAAACGATTAAAGGCTTAGTCTTGCAATTTTTTTGTGTATACAAGATGCGTAACGTAGATAAAGATTCGTAATATTTTTCAGTCTCATAGATTCCCGTGAGTGGCGCCTCTTTTAAAACTACTTTCTTGATATCAATTGGCGCCCCTGAGGCAGGATGATTGTAATAAAGAGTAAATACTAGAAAAATAGCAATCCAAGCAAATGCAAAGCTATAAATCCCTATTGAACTCTTTTGACCTTGATGCTTAGAGATCATCATTATCAAACCAACCATTGGTCCTGCAAAATACACCAAACCAACCAAGATGGCGGTATTGCTTCCGGCAGCCAGTCCTGCAGGAAGCAATAAAAATCCAGCAATTGCAACTAAAAATTTGTAATTTTGTGTTGGTGAGGAAGTTTCTTGCAACCAATTTACAGCAAACAAATAAGCACTGCGAAGCAATGAAAGGTTTTCCTTTATAGAACTTCGATATGAAGTCCCAATAGCACAAAACAAAGTGAAAAATAGTGAGTAATAGACTGCACCAGGAATTTGGTGCATATTCATCAAGCCTGGAACATCCCACTGTAGTAAATAAATATTATTTAATAGAGATGCTACTGCAAGCGCTGTTGAACTTACTATCAAAACATTTTTTGCAACGGTGAACTTTCTCTTATTAAGTCTTTTGAAGATCACAATGAATACTAAATAATAAAAGAGTGTAATTGACGGGAATTTTAGAATTAAATAGATTCGTCTAAATAATTCATGCAAACTAGTTTCATGGGCGGCGGGCACCTTAAATAAAGTAGGTAGTCCTACTGTATGAATATACCAAGACCATAATCCGAGCAATACCGTAATCAAAACGTATGGAAAATTACTCTTTCTTGCTATTGAGTCTTTGTAGCAAACTAGAATCGCAATAAGAATAATTGCAATTGCTGCAGCGGCATGCATGAAGCCTGATAATCCCAATACGAGGGCGCTAAAAAATAATAAAACCTGCCTTGTCCACGCGCGGGAACGGATGGATAAAAAATAACATCCAACTCCAATTAAGAAGAAATGCAGGACCAGTGAATTAGGGCACTCAACTGAATTCAGATACACCAGGATACTGGCAGTTACTGCAATAGGTACCAAACCTGACTTGATGCCGCGCGAGTCAAGTCCAACAAAGAAAATAATTGAGCCAATAAAACATAGGGTGTAGTTGACAATACGAAATGCAAGCAATTCAACGACACCAAATTTCATTAAAATTGCATTAAATAAATAGCTTGGAGATTGGGGTAACATTTGATCCCAACCATTACCATTGGCCGCATCCCATGACATTCTTAAAAATAAACCGTCATCTGAAAACCATGGAGCCCCTCTTCTAGGGGCGATGAAAAGCACTAGGAATAAATAGCACGCTATTGGAATACTCCATCCCAATAAAGTACGCAAATTTGAATGAGAAACTCGAGAATTTTGAATCAAATTCTTCCTATAACTTTAATCTTTATTATGGAGCCCATCTTTTGAAGCTCAGAACCGCCGCCACACGATGAGCATGAATAATCCTGGCAATCTTGATGAGTGATTTTATACTACGGGTGAGCCATTATTAATATAATGATCCAATAAATATCCCATTATTAGAGTCCTAAAAGCTAATAGTGCCGCCCAAAATGCATAACCTACCCTCTAATGCCAAAAATTCTCCTAATTTTTTTACAGCTACTACTTCAACATCCCAAAGATTTGGTGTCAGCAAAGAAAATATCTCTACTTTGGCGTTATGCCCAGGAATCATGTCTATTTACCCGAAATGGGGGCAGAATTGACAAATATTGGCCCATTACATCCGAATACCATCATCAAGCAGGCTTTGCTACCGGTCACTATTTTCATCAAGATCTTTTAGTAGCCAATTTTATTGCGACCAACAATCCCGACCGCCATATAGATGTTGGCTCCAGAATTAGTGGATTTGTTGCGCATGTAGCCTCCTATCGAAAAATTGAACTGATCGATATTCGTAAATTGGATCCCGGCCCACATCAAAATATTTCTTTTGTGCAGCTTGATTTAAGCAGCAGCTCTTTAGAGCCCGAAATTACAGACTCCATTTCGTGTCTGCACGCCATTGAACATTTTGGTCTTGGAAGATATGGCGACCCCATTGATCCAAAAGGGCATCATAAGGGATTTGCTAATTTAATCAAAATGTTGAAACCAAAGGGAAAACTATATATTAGTTTTCCTATTGCCAATCAGAATTCAATTGAATTTAATGCTCACCGCATCTTTCATCCGAATGACATTTTCACATGGCCAAATACAGTCAACAGCTTAACTTTAGACAGGTTCGATTATGTTAATGATCAAGGCGATCTAGTGCCCAATGTGAGTATTGATGATGTTCCATCGAGCCTAAAATATGGTTGTGGTATTTACACCTTTACAAAGATTTAAAGTCTGAACTTTGCGTCTTCATATGCAAAAGACAAGCCCTGGGCAATATCTACCTTAGGCCTCCAGCCCAATGTATTTATTCGCGATGAGTCCATCCATTTTCTTGGAGCTCCATCGGGCTTTGTTAAATCAAAACTAATAGAACCTAGGTAGCCTGTTGCCTTGGCAACGGCTTGAGCAAGCTCTGCAATAGTGATATCACTTCCAAAGCCAACATTAATGTGACTTTGCATTGGTAGCGTTTCTTTGTCATAGGACTCCCTATCGAGTTCCATAACAAATACTGATGCAGCAGCCATGTCATCTACGTATAAAAATTCACGTCTCGGGGTTCCGGTACCCCAAATCACCACCTCAGGTGCATTGGCAAGCTTTGCTTCATGAAACCTACGAATTAGAGCGGGTATTACATGACTATTTTCTGGATGATAGTTATCCCCCGGACCATAAAGATTAGTTGGCATTACCGATCGATAATCCACGGCGTGTGATTCGCCGTACTGTCGGTTATAGCTTTCACACATCTTGATACCAGCAATTTTTGCAATCGCGTAAGGCTCATTGGTAGGCTCTAGCTTTCCCGTAAGAAGAGCATCCTCGCTCATGGGCTGGGCTGCTAGGCGAGGATAAATGCAGCTAGATCCTAAAAATAGTAACTTTTTAACTCCACTAATAAAAGCCTGATGAATGACATTATTTTGTACCATCAAGTTATCGTAAATAAATTCTGCTGGAAATGTATTGTTTGCATGTATCCCGCCCACCTTTGCTGCCGCTAAGTAAACTTGATCAGGTCGTTCTCTATCAAAAAAGGCCTGTACTTCATTCTGATTTGTTAAATCCAACTCAGAGTGCGTGCGAGTCACAATATTGGTGTAGCCCTTATCTTTCAGATTGCGCACAATAGCAGAACCCACCATGCCGCGGTGACCAGCAACATAAATCTTTTGATTAAGCATATTCATGAATTTGCTTTAACTCTCTTTACCAACCGCAACCGAATAGCCATGTTTTTGTAGCAATGCATGCTGCTTTGCTTTATCGAGATCATTAGCAACCATCTCAACAATCATTTGATCAAGAGTAATCTCTGGAACCCAGCCCAGTTTTGTTTTTGCTTTAGTTGGATCACCCAAAAGAGTCTCCACTTCAGTAGGACGGTAGTAGCGCGGATCAATCTGCACAATCACATCACCCACTTTTAATGCAGGGGCTTTATCACCATCAATGGCTGCAACAATTGCTTTTTCATTCTCTGCAGAGCCCTCAAAGCGAAGAGTGATACCTAACTGCTTGGCGCTACGAGCAATAAATTCCCGTACGGTAAACTGCACACCAGTAGCAATTACAAAGTCCTCTGGCTTATCTTGTTGAAGCATCAACCACTGCATGCGTACATAATCTTTTGCATGACCCCAATCCCGCAGTGCATCGATATTGCCCATGTACAAACACTTTTCAAGGCCTTGGGCAATATTAGCTAAACCACGAGTCACCTTGCGCGTTACAAAAGTTTCGCCACGACGTTTAGACTCATGATTAAACAAAATTCCGTTACATGCATAAATGCCATAAGCTTCGCGATAATTTACGGTGATCCAATAGGCATACATTTTTGCCACTGCATAGGGACTTCTTGGGTAAAAAGGGGTTGTTTCTTTCTGCGGAATCTCTTGAACCAATCCATAAAGCTCTGAAGTTGACGCTTGATAGAAACGGGTTTTTTGCTCAAGCCCTAAAATACGAATTGCTTCCAACATTCGCAATGGGCCTATTGCATCGACATCGGCAGTGTATTCAGGAGATTCAAAAGAAACTGCAACATGACTCTGTGCGCCTAAATTATAAATTTCATCTGGCTGACACTCTTTAATGATGCGTACTAGGTTGCTGGTATCGGTTAAATCACCATAATGCAGGATCAAATCTGGATGATTAATATGTGGATCCTGATAGATATGATCAATACGCTCAGTATTAAAAGAAGATGCGCGCCGCTTGATTCCGTGAACAATATAGCCCTTTTCCAAAAGAAACTCGGCAAGATAGGAGCCATCTTGGCCAGTTATTCCTGTAATTAATGCGACTTTTTGCTTACTCATTACATTTACTCTTTTTTAATTTTTTAAATTAACTTCTTCCATAGGTATCTTCAAAGCGGACTATATCGTCCTCCCCTAAATAACCACCCGACTGCACTTCAATAATTTCTAGCGGCTCAGAACCAGGATTGGCAAGTCTATGGGTCTGCCCCTGTGGGATATAAGTGCTCTGATTCTCTCTTAGTATCAGCACTTGATCGCCGTTAGTAATCTCAGCAATCCCCTTGACGACTATCCAATGCTCAGCACGATGATGATGCATTTGCAACGAAAGACTTGCTCCAGGTTTTACTTGGATACGCTTCACTTTAAATCGCTCGCCCTCATCGATGCTGTCATACCATCCCCATGGGCGAGAAACCTTGCGATGGAGATTCTTCTCCTCGCGCTTTTGAGCTTCTAATTGCCCAACAATATTTTTAACATCTTGGCTATTTTTTCTGTCTGCAACCAAAACTGCATCAGCAGTTTCAATAATGATAAGGTTCTCAACACCAACTGCACTCACCAACCTACTGCTTGCATGAACTAAAGAATTCTTAGCATTGATTAGCAAAGTATCGCCATGGGTAACATTGCCATTCGCATCTTGTTTGCCCACTTGCCATACGGCATCCCAGGCACCCAAATCATTCCATCCTGCATCTAATTCCACCATCTTGATTGAAAACTGAGAGCCAGGACATTTCTCAATCACTGCATAGTCAACCGATTCAGCTGGGATAGCATTAAATAAATCTTTTTCTGGCCGCACAAACATCGCATCGCCTGAAGCGTCAGAAGTCTTCGCATTCCAAGCCGCCTGGGTTGCAAGCAAAATATCTGCTCTATACGCCTCTAGAGCATCCAACCAAACACTGGCTTTGAGTACAAACATACCGCCATTCCAAAAATAGTTGCCCTCTTCAAGATATCCCTTCGCAGTAAGTGCATCTGGCTTCTCAACAAAACGCTCAACTGTAAATCCACCAGAAGTCTTATCTGCAATTGCCTTGATATATCCATAACCCGTTTCTGGAGTTGTTGGAGTAATCCCTAAAATTGCTATGGCACCATCCTTTGCGATCTGAATACTATTTTGCAGAGCTTTTGTAAAAGCAGGAGTGTTAGTAATGGTTTGATCAGCAGGCGTCACCACCAAAATGGGATCATCGCCTTGGTCTTTGGAATATAAGGCTGCAAGCGTTAGTGCGGGGGCAGTATTTCTTCCGGAAGGTTCAAGTAATAATGTGGCAGGCATATTCTTGAGTTCACGCAATTGATCTAGAGCTAGGAATCGATGCTCTTCATTGGTAACAATCAAAGTCTCACCCAACTTAATTTCTGTATTTGCCACGGAGTGAATCCGTTGAATGGCTTGTTGGAAGAGACTTTCATTGCCTCCATCATTGGACAACACTAAGAATTGCTTGGGAAAGCCAGATCGGGAAAGCGGCCATAGACGAGTTCCAGAACCCCCACAGAGAATTACGGGCAAAACTTGCGTCATAGGCAAATAGCTAACTTTTTGAATATATTATGCAATTACGCAACTTTTAAATTATTAGTAGTAGATTTTATCGCTTTATGGCGCCTCAAAATCTTTTATAAAATAGGCTTTAGAGCCAATAGAGGCGCAAGATAGCGCTAAGGCAATTAATAACCAACTGATAGGAGCCAAAATGACCGGCAGCAATACCCCAAAAATCAATGTTCGTAACTCTGTCAATGAATGTGCCCGGTCCTTAAAAAAGGAAAATGCAGGCAAATTTCATAATTACGGCATTAAAGACTGCATTGCCTCTATAGCGGCGACGAAAGTTAAATAAGCTAATTTCAGGACTTTTAAGTTCAAATAGGCCTATTTAAAGACTATTTAGGCCTATTTGGATACCTTTTGCCTGTCAAATTACTATAAACACCCGCGACAAACACTAAGAGAATTGAATCTAGCAAGACTGGGAAGAACGCATAGCAGTAATGAGTAATATGCCCTAGCACTGCAATCAAGGCTACCGCAGCAGCAGGAGGGTGTAAACAGCGCAAAACAAACATTCCCATGATTGATAGGCTCACTGCAATAGGCATAGCCAGCAAGGGTTCAGGCATCACAGTTATCGCCGTAACACCTATTAGGGCAGACAAAGTATTACCTGCAATTACAGCCCAAGGCTGAGCCATAGGGCTGCCGGGCAAAGCAAAAACTAGCAAAGCACTTGCCCCCAAGGAGGCCATTAACCACTCATCGATACCGACTAGCTCACCAAGCAATTTGGCGATGGTAAAAACCAAAATTAAACCCACAAAGGCACCCGCACAAGACCTTAGTCGCTCAGACCAAGACACCTCTGGCTGATCGCCGCCAAAATAAAACGAGTAACGCCTGATTAAATACTTCATTGTGTGTCTCATTCTTTGTAACCTCAACGAGGCTTTAATATGGATTGGATTTCATCATAAACCCAAATTTTTACCTTATTGCCAATAAAAAAGACCGCCGTAGCGATCTTTTTTATTCGATGAAGCAAATAATTGCTTCATTTAACTAATGCTCATTAAGCCTTTTTTGCGTAAGCAGAACACCAGCCCTTGCCAGCAACTTGTTTACCAGCAAACAATGAGCAACCGCCAGCAGCGGCACCAGCCTTACCCTGGAACAAGGCGCAGTTATCACATTCTTGACCAGCAGCATACTTGGCATACTTTGCCTTATCTACTTTGGTGGCGTCAGCTTTGTAGCCTAAAGCAGCGGCTTGTGGATCAGTTTCAGCAACCATCGCTTGAGCTTGAACCTTACCGTTCAATGCCAAAGTGCAAGCACCGGCAGCGGACAAAATCATAAATTGGCGACGACTATTTTTCATGGGTTCTCCAAAAAGTAAAACGATCAGCAACAAATATATTTAAAAACTGAACCGATCATAGTGGAGATAAATTGAGCTTGCTAGGAAGCTCGTAACTTACTGATTTATATAGCAATATAGATGAGAATTGTTCTCACTAAACAAAGTCATCCATACCGCGTTTAGCGCCAGCCTTTTAAATTCATACAACCTTCCCATTGGCGGATATGGACACCAGATCCAGCCACGGGATAATCTTCCTTGCACTCTTTTAGATCTTTGCGAAAGGTAGCAAGGTTATTTTTTGCTGGATCTTGATTTGTTTCAGGTATGGATGCGCAAGAACACAAGCAGAGCAATCCAACCAACCAATATAAAAAGGTCTTAACCATTCGTAATGTTTTACTTACGATCAATCAGCGCTAAAAATTCACGCCGCAAATTAGAATCTTTCAAAAATGCGCCGCGCATCACGCTATTGATCATCTTTGAGTCACGATCTTTTACACCACGCCACTGCATACAGAAGTGATCCGCATCCATAACCACTGCAACTCCAATGGGTTTGATTTTTTTCTCAAGCATATCGGCCAACTCTACAACCGCTTCTTCCTGAATCTGCGGTCTACACATAACCCACTCAGTCAATCTTGAATATTTTGAGAGGCCAATTAATGCAGACTCTTTGCTTGGAAGAACGCCGATCCATATACGACCCATGATTGGACATAAGTGATGAGAGCAAGCGCTCCGCACTGTAATTGGACCAATAATCATCAGCTCATTTAAGCGGCTCACATTAGGAAATTTCGTTAAGGTAGGTTGATCCACATAACGGCCGTTAAAGACCTCCTGGACATACATCTTGGCTACCCGACGACTGGTGTTTCTGGTGTTGTGGTCATTTTGAGTGTCGATAACCAAGCTCTCCAAGACAGCTTGCATCTTTTCTGACACCTCCTCAACTAAGCCCTCTAGCTCCCCGGGCTTAATAAAGGCAGCAATATTGTCATTAGCATGAAAGCGGGCCTTCTGCGCCTCTATACGCCTACGTATCACAACTGAAAGTGGAAGCCCAGCATCATCTTTCGTATTAGTAATTTTCTTTGCGCTTGCTTTAGTGGGCGTCAGTTTTTTAACTGCCGCCTTAGTTGCTGACTTTTTAGGCGCCGACTTATTTGGCATTTTTTTAGCTGTCATAGTGATTATTTTTACTTAGATCTGGAAGAATATAGCGCTGACACAAAAGAGCCCTATCAACCAAACAATTGATCTGGTCGTAGGCCAATTAGCGATATAACAAACTAAATATGCAATACGAGCAATCACAAAACCGATTGCGAGTAAATCAATCCTTGATTGTGGCGCATTGTTAATTGAAGCAATGATCACTGCAGCAAAAAAGAATGGGAGAGATTCAAACAGATTTGCCTGTGCAGCATTGGCTCTTGCTCTAAATCCCGTTTGCTGTGCCAGCCATTGCCTTGGCATACTGTTGTCGTAACCCTCAAAACCCTTTTTGGCAATGCCGGCAGCCACATACGGAAATAAACCCATAAATACAACGCAAGCATAGGCAATCGTCATGTTATTGTCTCCTTATCCACCATTAAGCTCTTTAGTTTTTGTTCTTTTTTGAGCCAATGCGGCTTTCTGTACCGTTGAGTAAATTTTTAATATTGCTACGGTGTCGCCAAATCAGCAGCAGACACACAACTAAAAGCGCAATACCCATAGGCTGAAAGCCAAATAAAAATACAAAGTAAATTGGGCCAAACACGGCAGCAGCTAAAGCCGCTAAAGATGAGTAGCGCATGAATGCAGCCACAATGATCCAAGTACCCAAGGTTGCAGCCCCAAGAATGACGTTAACGCCAAACAAAATGCCACAAGCAGTCGCCACACCTTTACCACCCTTAAAGCCATGAAATATCGGAAACAGATGACCTAAAAAAACTGCCAGTACGACACCACACAAAACCCAAGAGCCAAGCGAAGCTGTTAAAGATTGATCGCCCAATAAAACACGGGCCAGCATCACCGCAAAGTAGCCCTTAAGCGCATCACCTAAAAAAGTTAAGGCAGCCGCTAATTTATTTCCTGTGCGCAGCACATTTGTTGCTCCAGGGTTACCAGAGCCATAAGAGTGGGGGTCAGGCAAATTCATGCACTTACTCACCACTACAGCAAACGAAATAGAACCAATGAGATAGGCAACCGGTATTAATAAAAGTTCAATACTTATATTCATATCGCCATCTTAAACACTTTTAGCATTCCACTCATGATCCGCGTGGGTGATGCTGTTGATGAATCGATTTAAGGCGTTCCCTTGCCACGTGGGTATATATCTGCGTCGTAGAAATATCGGCATGACCTAAAAGCAATTGAACAACCCTAAGATCAGCCCCATGGTTCAGTAGATGGGTTGCAAACGCATGTCTCAGTGTGTGCGGTGATAAAGCCACTGGAATGTTTGCCACAGTTGCATAGCGCTTAATCAGCGCCCAGAAAGCCTGCCTTGTCAGGCCAGTTCCGGTATGACGCCCGACAAAAACAGCATCCGTTGTTTTATCCTCAAGAAGGGTTGCCCTAGCTTCAGCAAGATACCTTCTTAACCACTGTCCAGCTTCTCCGCCAAACGGTACCAAACGCTCTTTACCGCCTTTGCCATTGACTACCCGCACAACACCCTCGTTCAAACCTAAGGCAACTGTTTTGAGAGAAACAATTTCTGATACGCGCAAACCACTGGCATACATCAGCTCTAACATCGTGCGATCGCGCAAGCCTAAGGGCGTATCAATATCAGGTGCATTCAGTAATGCAGTCACTTGATCTTCACTGAGTGTTTTAGGAAAGCGCAAGGCTTGCTTTGCAGCACGTAAGCCAATGCATGGATCACTTTTCACTAAATTGATACGTAAGGCATGACGATAAAAACGCTTGAATACCGTTAAACGTCTATTCGCAGTAGTTGCCTTATCAGCACGACGATGCGCTATGTAAGCAGTGAGATCTTTTTCTTGAGCTGAATAGAGGTCCGCGCCAGACCCTTGATATAACCACTGGGCTAAGAGCAATAAATCTCTTCGATAAGCTGACAGACTATTCTTTGCAAGCCCATCCTCTAGCCAGCAAGCATCGCAAAAGCGTTCAATCGCCTCTTCACTTGCTGGAGCTATCTTAGGAGAATCATTAGTCACGGAAATTATTAAAACCTAAGGGCGCCTCGGTGACCTCTTTTTTGAGAAGAGCCATAGTCGCCTGCAGGTCATCTCGCTTAGCGCCAGTCACACGAACGGCATCACCCTGAATACTCGCTTGTACTTTGAGCTTACTGTCTTTAATAATGCGCACGACTTTTTTAGACAGATCTGAAGTAATGCCTTTTTGAATCTTCATAGTTTGCTTGCGTTTATCACCACCAATTGTCTCTGTTTTGTCATCCTTGAGATAACGCACATCTACATTACGCTTAGCCATCTTGTTAATCAGTACGTCACGAACTTGGCCTAATTTAAAGTCATCATCCCCAAAGAGAATCAAAGCCTCATCTTTTTGCTCAACCCGACTATCGGAACCCTTGAAGTCAAAACGATTACTAATTTCTTTATTGGATTGCTCAATCGCATTTTTAAGTTCAACCATGTCTGGCTCACAAACCACATCAAATGAGGGCATCTTTCACTCCTTATTTATTGAATTACGTATTATTTTGAATTATCTAAATACTAATATTCCAATTATCTGCGCTCTTGGCAGACATTCGAATAAGATTGTGGCATGAACTCCAGCCAAAATGCAGTCTCCCAAGCAAAATCGAGCCTAAACCTCGTCCTTCGGGATCGCAATACCTTTGGGTTTGATGTCAGTGCTGAAGTGGCTTATGAAATTACTGCCGCAGAACAAGTTCCGGCAGTAATTCGGGGGGTAACTGAGAAGAATTTGCCTTGGCGCGTGCTTGGGGGTGGCAGCAACGTGATCTTACCGAAAGTTTTATCTGGCGCAACCTTACTCATGAATATCACCAGCCAGGAGATTGTTTCTTCTGATGAAAAAGCAACCTTGATAGCCGTCGGCGGTGGCGTTAATTGGCATGAATTTGTTGCATGGACTTTAGACAATCATTTTCCAGGACTAGAAAACTTAGCTCTCATTCCAGGAACCGTCGGGGCAGCACCTATTCAGAATATTGGTGCTTATGGCGTTGAAATTGGCGAGTACATTGATTCGGTCGAAGCTTTTGACGCCAAAAGCCATACCTTTGTCACTCTCGCAAAAGATGCCTGCCAATTTGCTTATCGCGATAGCTACTTCAAGCAAAATCCTCATCGCTTTATCGTGACAAAGGTTATTTTTAAAATCCCTAAACAATGGCAAGCACGCATTCATTACGCAGATTTAGCCAAACAGTTCACAAGCAATTTAAACCCAAGTCCTAGGGAAATCTTTTTGGCGGTCTGCAAGATTCGCACACAGAAGTTGCCTGACCCTAAGATGATTGGCAATGCTGGTAGTTTCTTTCAGAACCCGATTGTTCCTAATGAGCAATATAAGACCTTGCTTCATAAATACCCTGGATTAGTTTCATATCCTGATGCGCTAGGTAAGCGCAAACTGGCTGCAGGTTGGCTCATTGATCAGTGTGGCTTTAAGGGCCAACGTATGGGCAATGTAGGAGTTTATGAAAATCAAGCACTCGTATTGGTAAACCACGGTGGTGGCACAGCACAAGATATTTTAGGTCTTGCTAAATGCATTCAGGATAAAGTCAAAAAAGAATTTGGCGTGAGCTTGGAAATTGAGCCCAACATTCTCTGAGACTTTACTCATAATGCGTCCACATTCTGAGGATGCGAACCGTTTTTTCTTTTCGGAATATTTCATACACCAGACGATGTTGAATATTAATTCTGCGTGAATATGCCCCTTTAAAATCACCGACTAATTTCTCATACGGTGGTGGATTTTGAAAAGGATTCGCCTGAAGAATATCGAGTAATGCTTGAGTTTTATCCCTCAATCCAGCGGCCGATATTTTTTTGGCATCCCTTAGGGAGTATTTGGAATAAGCTAAATTCCAAATTACCACTTCAATACCTTTTTACTTTTAGCTAACGGCTCAGCCATGGCGTCTTTAATAGATTCGCGCATTCCTGGTATTGCCATGAGATACAGCGTCTCTTGAATGGCACTCCAATCCTCTTCTGAAATTAAGACAGCATTGGCACGCTTACCTGAAATTACTACAGGCTTATGAGACTCGGCCGCCTGATCAATTAAGCGGTAAAGACCTGCCCTGGCTTCGCTTGCAGTTAATGTAGTCATCATTTAGCTCCTTTCGACAATAGTACGTAAAAACGTACGTTTTGTCAAATGATGTCCATTTTGAGCTAAGGGCTTATTTTGATATCGGCTAATCGAACTTCTGCCCCACCATCCGCCATTTGAATTTGAAATACTTTTTCAGTGGATAGTTCTGTTGGACCTCTTACTGCATGCAATTGATTTTCTTCTATATTTAAAATCACCGAATATCCACGCTCTAATGTTCTCTGTGGATTGAGCATCTCTAACTGAGATTGATAGTGAGTTTGATTTCGCTTCCAGTTATCCATGCGCACAGACCAAGCTTGATTGAGACGCTGCTGCCAACTTGTTATCTGCTCTCGCATACGATCTGGATTGGGCAATGCATGACTCAATCTCAAGACTAATTGATCTAAGGTCTGCGCCTCACGCTCAACGCGTTGATTAATGCGAGCAAGCAACGCCTGCATGATGGTATCAAGCTCTTGTAGCATTTGATCTCTGCGAGGAGCGGCCAGCTCTGCTGCGCCTGTTGGCGTTGGCGCCCTTAGATCAGAGACAAAGTCTGCGATCGTAAAATCCGTTTCATGACCAACCCCACTGACGACAGGAATTGGCGAGCTTGCGATTGCATATGCCAATTGCTCATCATTAAATGCCCACAAATCTTCGATACTGCCACCGCCACGAACAAGCAAAATTACATCGACTGCTTTTTCTTTTTCAGCAACTTTGAGCGCTGCAATAATTCCTGCCGGAGCATCAGGGCCCTGCACCAATGTTGGATAAATCACAATTGGAATATGTGGCGCACGTCTTGCGAGAGTACTGAGTACATCCTTTAAAGCTGCGGCTTGTGGTGAAGTGACAATACCAATTGAACGTGGATGGGTTGGAATCTCACGTTTACGATCTTCATCAAACAAGCCTTCTTTTGTTAGCTTGGCTTTGAGCTTTAGGAAGGCTTCGTATAAGCCACCCATTCCAGCACGTCTTAAGGTTTGAATCGTTAGTTGAATATCACCCCTGGGAACATACATGCCCAGGCTTGCGCTAACCTCTACCAGGTCTCCTGACTGAGGCATGAAGCCGACTTGGCCATTACGACCTCGGAACATCACACAGCGAATCTGACCCTCTTCATCTTTTAATGAGAAGTACCAGTGCCCGCTGTCATAAGCCTTGAAGTTGGAAATCTCCCCGCTAACCCAAACGGTGTCGAAACGATCCTCCAAAGAGGCTGCAATGGCGCGGTTTAGATCGCCAACTGACAGAATTTCCCTTGATATTTCCGACATTTTTTCTCTTTGCTCTCAAAGCCATGTGGCTTAGACGGTAATAAATATCCACAGAAGCCTATTGGCCGTTGGTTTAATGCACATAAGTAAGTGATTACTGACCCAAAACATCTCATAAATACTACAGATAAATTGCAAGCCCATGATTTATATACTGAAATTATCCTCTTCTCTAATGGTATTTTTGGGAATATTTCACCCTGCCGACCATCAATCAAGGACTTAGAGCATCCCTATAAAAAAGTTTTGCACAGAGTTATCCACAGGCAAACTTTCTGAAAGGGGCTCATTAATTCAGCTAAAGTACTGAGCTTATGTACTCCATCTTACTATCCGCTGGCTGGCCTATTTGGCCTCTTTTGATCATTTCCATTATTGGCCTAGCGATTGTTATCGAGCGTAGCTGGTATTTACGCCAGATTCATATTTTTCCGAAAGGCAGTCTGGAAACTGCTTTTACTCTCGCAAATCAATTAGTTAGCCAAAAAACATTGGCGAATGAGCAGATTACAGAACTAGCTCAGTTGTCTCCAGTTAGTCCATTGCTAGCCTGTGTATTGCGTGAGAAATCTTCAGGCAACCATGCTCAATCTGCACTAGAAGAGCTTCAAGTGACCGCTCAAGCAACTTGGCTCAAGTTTGATCGCTATTTAGGTGCACTAGCAACAATCGCTACCGTAGCTCCATTGCTGGGTTTGTTTGGCACTGTCGTGGGCATGATTGAGATCTTTGGTAGTCAAGGTGCGATTAATGGTGCCGGTAGCCCACAACAACTAGCGCATGGAATTTCTGTAGCGCTATACAACACTGCCTTCGGTTTGTTGATTGCCGTTCCTGCGTTAGCCGCTTGGCGCGCACTACGCGCAATCGCAAATCAGCGTCAACGTGAGTGCGAAGAATTCACACGCCAATTATTTAAAAAACTATATCCAACTGAATCAGCACAATGAGTTGGTTAGACACCCATTCAAAAGCAGGAAAGCAATTCTCTCTGGGAACGACTTCGGTTTCTGCTGAACCCGAAATCAATCTCATCCCCTTTATTGATGTGTTATTAGTGGTGTTGATCTTTTTGATGATCTCCACTACTTTCACTCGCTATCAAGAATTAGCCATTACATTGCCAACAGCAAGTGGTAGCCAATCTCAAGTCGAGAACAAGCAAGTTCATATTGCAGTCAGTCGAGATGGCCGTTTTGCAATTAATGGCAAAGTGACTGATCCATCTCAACTCAGCAACTCCTTAACTCAACTGAGCAGCAAAGACAGCAACCTACAAGTCAATATTGATGCTGACGCTAAAGCACCACATCAATCCGTCATGACAGCCTTAGAGGCAGCGCGTGATGCCAATTTGAGCAATATTGTTTTTAGCAGTCAGACTAAAAAGTAAATAAGAGGTTATGGCACTTCCCATATTCCGCAAGGCTCCAAAATTTTGGGAGAGGCGTGGCCCCACAAGCTTTGTGCTGTGGCCGCTTTCTTGGCTATATGGCCTTATCTTGCGCATTCGCAAACTGATTCATGATTTAGATCTCTCTAAAGTAAAGCCAATCCCAATACCGATCATTATCGTTGGCAATATTCGGGTTGGTGGCACGGGCAAAACACCCATCGTGATTGCTCTTGCACAACAACTCTCGCAACTAGGGTGGAAGCCTGGAATTATTAGCAGAGGTTATGGCGCAACGTCGCAGATAGCCCCAGTACAAGTAAAGTGCGACTCTGATCCTTCCATGGTTGGCGATGAGCCTGTCTTGATTGCAAAACGCACTGCTGATCAATTTCCGATTTGGGTATTTCCAAAACGTCAGCAAAGCATTAAAGCCTTGCTCAAGCATTCTCCTGAGGTCAACGTCATCATTAGTGATGACGGTCTACAACACCGTGGATTAATTCGCTGGCCTGCACGTGAAGGTGGTCGCGATGTCGAGTTTGTAGTGCGTGATGATCGAGGCGAGGGGAATCGATTCTTACTGCCTGCAGGGCCACTTCGCGAACCAGCTGCACGAGAGCGGGATGCTACGCTATTTACCGGCACTCCGAAGAATCAAAAAAGTGGCATCCTTGATGAGTACTTTTTAGGTCGTAGATCTTTTAATCTGGCTAGTCGCTTAGGCAACCCATATCAATTAACCAATTCTTCAAATACCCAATCTTTTGAGCAGATTACTGAGCAATTTTTGCCAAAGAACATTACTACGATTGCAGGCCTTGGCAATCCAAAACGATTTTTTGATGATTTAGCAAAACACGGCGTTATCGGCAAACAGATCCCATTACCAGACCACGCTGCTTACACCCCAGAATTTTTTGCTGCCATCAAAGCACAATGCATCCTGATTACAGAAAAAGATGCAGTCAAGTGCGTGGGCATTTCAGATGAGCGCATTTGGGTTGTGCCAATGTCACTCCGTTTGCCAGATAACCTGATGGATTGGTTGCAATCAATTTTGCAAAGGCCAGATCCCCGACGTTACACACTATAAGTTATTTAGGTGCATTTGACGAACTTAAGCGCTACACTCTTTTCTCATAACCTTTATTGAAAATATTATGGACAGACGCCTACTCGATATCTTAGTTTGCCCTTTGTGCAAAAGCCAATTGCATTTAGATACAGACAAGCATGAGCTCATTTGTAAAGCCGATCGTCTGGCCTATCCAATTCGTGATGATGTGCCAGTAATGCTCGTTGAAGAAGCGCGTAACTTAAGCGCTGAAGAGGTTTAAGTAATTCGAAATGAGTGCCTCTAAAGCTCCTGATTTTTTAGTTGTGATACCAGCAAGACTGGGATCGACTCGCTTACCTCGAAAACCGCTGGCGGACATTGACGGAAAACCGATGGTAGTTCGCGTTGCCGAGCAAGCCAAAAAATCATTAGCGCATAGCGTAGTGGTTGCAACAGACTCAGTAGAAATTCAAGCGGCATGTGACGAGCATCGCATCGAATGTTTACTAACTAGCGAGAATCATCCAACAGGCACTGATCGTCTTGCTGAAGTAGCGCAGTTACTAAAGCTCCCTGACAACGCCTTGGTAGTCAATGTGCAAGGTGATGAGCCCCTCATTCCGCCGGAACTCATTAATCAAGTTGCTCAAACTTTGGCTGATCATGAGGAGTGTGCGATTTCTACAGTGGCAGTACCAATTCATGATACAACTGAAATTCAAAACCCAAATGTAGTCAAAGTGGTTTTGAATCGTGTTGGCGAGGCGCTCTATTTTTCTAGAGCATCCATTCCTTTTGTGCGCGATGCTGGCGCTGAAGAGAAAACCGAGCATTTACGACATTTAGGCATTTATGCTTATCGGGCTGAATTTTTACATGCCTATACCCGCCTAGACCCTGCACCGCCAGAGCAGGCTGAAGCACTGGAGCAACTTCGCGCCCTGTGGAATGGCTATCGAATTGCGGTTTATACCGCAACTCAAACCCCTCCTGCTGGGGTTGATACGCCAGATGACCTAGAACGTGTAAGACGGGTGTTTAAGGCTTCATAGCCCTTTTTCTCATTCTGCAGGTCTTGAGACCTTCTCGGGGATAATCCTAAGCATTAGATATAAAGGATCCCGACAAAATACGGGACAATTACAGATCTTCTAAGGGGAAAACAATGCGGTTGATTCTGCTCGGTGCACCTGGTGCTGGTAAAGGCACACAAGCTCAGTTTATTTGCGAGAAATTCGCTATTCCACAGATTTCCACGGGAGATATGTTACGCGCTGCCGTAAAAGCTGGAACTGAACTGGGTATTGCTGCCAAAAAAATTATGGATGCAGGCGGTCTAGTTTCCGATGACATCATTATTGGACTTGTAAAAGATCGACTGACTCAGCCTGATTGCAGTAAAGGGTATCTGTTTGATGGCTTCCCAAGAACGATCCCTCAAGCGCAAGCGATGAAAGATGCTGGCGTTCCAATCGACTACGTTTTAGAAATCGATGTTCCATTCGATGCCATCATTGACCGCATGAGTGGTCGTCGTGTCCACCCCGCTTCAGGCCGAACTTATCACATCAAATTCAACCCACCAAAAGTTGAGGGCAAAGATGATGTGACTGGTGATCCACTCATTCAACGTGACGATGATAAAGAAGAAACTGTTCGCAAACGCTTGCAAGTTTATGATGACCAAACCCGTCCATTGGTTGAGTACTATTCATCATGGGCTGCACAAGCAGACTCAGGCGATAAAGTCAAAGCGCCTGCTTACCGCAAGGTGAGTGGTACTGGTAGCGTTGAAAACATTACCACCTCAATCTTTGCAGCCCTTAAGTAAATTGGCATCTAAAAAAGCCTTAATCATTGGCATTACTGGGCAAGATGGTGCTTACTTAGCTAAGCACCTCTTATCCAAAGGTTATGAGGTAACTGGTTCATCACGCGATGTGATGGCTTCCTCTTTTAATAACCTCAACACACTTGGTATTCGTCCACAGGTCAAGCTCATTTCGGTTTCCATTAACGACTTTAGAAGCGTGTTTAATGCCATTCAAGAATCCGATCCCGATGAGATCTACAACCTCGCCGGGCAAACCTCTGTTGGACTCTCGTTTGATCAACCAGTTGAGGCCATTGAAAGTATTGCGATTGGCACTCTCAATATTTTGGAGGTCATTCGCCTGCTTAATAAACCTGTACGTTTTTATAATGCGGGCTCAAGCGAGTGCTTTGGCGACACGCGCAATATGCCAGCCAATGAACAAACACCATTTGCACCACGCAGTCCATACGCGGTAGCTAAGTCCACCGCCAAGTGGCTCATTAATAGCTATCGTGAGTCCTATGGCCTCTATGCCTGCACCGGCATCTTGTTTAATCATGAATCCCCATTGCGCCCCGAGCGCTTTGTCACACAAAAAATTATTGCGGGCGCTGCCAAGATCAAGGCAGGTCAACTGAATAAATTACAACTGGGCAATTTAGAAATCTCTCGTGATTGGGGTTGGGCACCAGAATACGTTCAAGCAATGTGGCTCATGATGCAACTGGATCAGCCTGATGACTTTGTCATTGCCACTGGCAGAAAAGAGTCGCTTAAATACTTTGTCGCCAAGTCTTTTGAATACTTTGATTTGGATTGGCAAAAATATGTGGAAATTGAACCGAGCTTCTTTCGCCCCAATGAGATCGTTTCTAGCGTAGGCAACCCAGAGAAGGCAATCAAAACTTTGGGATGGAGTAAGCCTACAGACGTAGATGGCGTAATCAACTTGATGTGCGCCGAACAAGCTAAGAAGTTTCAGCAGTAACTACTTTAGCTCTTTGAGAGCGCTTTCGAAGGATTCAATGTCTGCAAAGCTTCGATAGACCGAAGCGAAACGAATGTAGGCCACTTTATCAAGACGCTTAAGTTCTCGCATCACGAGCTCACCAACACGCTCACTAGGGATTTCCTTCTCACCCAAACTTAGTAGCTTTTCTTCAATGCGGGCAATCGATTCATCCACGGAGTCGGATGAAACTGGTCGCTTACGAAGCGCCAGCTTTATTGAGCTAGCAAGCTTATCGTGGCTATATTCCACACGACTACCGTTCTTTTTAACAATCGCTGGCAAGACTAGCTCTACTCTCTCGTAAGTGGTAAAGCGTTTGTCGCATTTAGCGCAACGGCGACGCCTGCGAATCGTGTCGCCCTCGTCTGATACCCGGGTATCAAGGACCTGGGTATCGTCGTTATGGCAAAAAGGGCAGCGCAATATGAGCTCTTTTCCGAGACTTTGCTGACTTATCCGTAAACCGGGAAGCGCTTGGTTAACTCAGCAACTTGTGTGCGCACCTTGGCAATATTTTCTGGATCATTTGGATTGTCCAAAATATCCGCAATGAAATTACCTACTTGTCGTGCTTCAGCTTCTTTAAATCCACGCGTAGTCATCGCTGGTGAACCCAAGCGGATACCGCTAGTCACCATTGGCTTTTCTGGATCGTTCGGAATACCGTTCTTGTTACAAGTGATGTGCGCCTCACCCAAAACACGTTCCGCTTCTTTGCCGGTCATTTTTTTCGCACGAAGATCTACCAACATCACATGTGAATCCGTGCCACCAGAAACAATGCGAAGACCACGAGAGATCAAGGTCTCTGCTAACGCTTTGGCATTTGCTACAACCTGCTTTTGATAATCTTTAAAACTAGGCTCTTGCGCTTCTTTGAATGCGACCGCTTTAGCAGCTATGACGTGCATCAAAGGACCACCTTGTAGGCCTGGGAAGACTGCGGAGTTAATGGCTTTCTCATGCCCAGCCTTCATCAAAATGATGCCGCCACGTGGACCGCGTAAACTTTTGTGTGTAGTGGAGGTAACAATGTCTGCATGAGGCACTGGATTTGGATACACACCTGCAGCAACCAAGCCTGCATAGTGAGCCATGTCGACCATGAAAATCGCGCCCACTTCTTTTGCCAATTTACCAATGCGCTCAAAATCAATTTTCTTTGAGTAAGCAGAAGCGCCAGCAATAATCAATTTTGGTTTGTGCTCGCGAGCCAAACGCTCCATTTGTTCGTAGTCAATTTCTTCATTCTTATCTAAACCGTAAGCGATTGGATTGAACCATTTGCCGCTCATGTTTAATGCCATACCGTGAGTCAAGTGACCACCTTCGGCCAAGCTCATTCCCATAAAGGTATCGCCTGGTTTTAAGAATGCCAAGAAAACAGCTTGGTTAGCAGATGCGCCGCAATGGGGCTGCACGTTTGCTGCTTCAGCACCAAACAAGGCTTTCACGCGATCAATCGCCAATTGCTCAGCCACGTCTACAAATTCACAGCCGCCGTAATAACGCTTGCCTGGATAACCTTCTGCATATTTGTTGGTCAGCTGCGAACCTTGGGCTGCCATAACTGCCGGTGAGGTGTAATTCTCAGAAGCAATAAGCTCAATATGGTCTTCTTGACGCTTATTTTCGTTCTGAATCGCTTCCCATAACTGGGGGTCGGTTTTGGCTAAGGTGTTCTGACGGTCAAACATGACATTAATCCTGAAGAAGTTGGGTTACTAAGTGAATTAACTCAGTAAAATCAACCTACATCATACAAAATCCACCATGACCACTACACAAGACCTCTCATTTCTCTCTCTAGTCCTTAATGCCAGCCTATTAGTCCAGTTGGTAATGGTGTTATTGCTGGGGATGTCCATAGCTTCTTGGACCATCATTTTTAAGAAAACGGCTGTTTTACGGGGGGTTAGACAAGATACCGACCGTTTTGAGCGCGACTTCTGGTCTGGCGGGGATCTCAATACCCTTTTAGAGGCAGCTCAGCGTAATACCCGTAGCAATGCCGTTCTGGAACATATTTTTGAGGCCGGAATGCAAGAGTTTATGAAAGTTCGTGAAATCGATGCGGCCCGACGTGCCATGAAAGCCACCTACCAGCGCGAAATGGATGCGCTAGAAGCGAATCTACCATTTCTGGCATCCGTAGGTTCCGTCTCTCCTTATATTGGACTTTTTGGAACGGTATGGGGAATCATGCACTCCTTTCGTGGTTTAGCGAATGTGCAAAATGCAACACTCTCTGCAGTTGCCCCTGGTATTGCTGAAGCATTGATCGCAACAGCTATTGGTTTGTTTGCAGCGATTCCTGCTGTCGTTGCTTATAACCGGGCAGCAACCGATGTTGATCGTCTTGCTATTCGTTTTGAAACTTTCATTGAAGAGTTCACCAATATTTTGCAACGCCAAACAGGACGCTGATCGAGAACCTTATGGCTGGATCCACAATGCGTAAGTCAAAACGTCGTGCGATGGCCGACATTAACGTAGTTCCTTATATCGATGTGATGTTGGTGTTACTGGTGATTTTTATGGTCACTGCACCGATGGTGAACCCTGGAGTAGTCAACCTTCCAACCGTTGGCGGCGCCAAAGTGCAATCACTACCACCCGTTTTTCTGACAATCGACGCCAATGAGAATGTGATTGTTCGCAAAGACGGTGAGCCCGTTCAGACTCTCAACCAGTTTGAGCTAGGCGCCTTTGCGAGAACGCAGGCTGAGAAATCAGCAGATCAACCAGTAGTGCTCGCAGCAGACAAATCCATCAAATACGAAACCGTGATGAACGTCATGTCTAAACTCAAAGAAAATGGCGTCAAGCGTGTTGGTCTTGCAGTGAAGAGTCAATAGGATTTAAGACTCGCCTCAGACATTCATGAATAGCGCATCCACTTTTCAATCACCTCACGCCCCTTTTAAGCGGGGACGCTTGACAAAAGAGGAGAGCACTAAGCGCGCATTGACTTTCTCTTTAATTGCCCACTTAGGTTTATTAGCATTTCTAGTGATCGGTATTAGTTGGAATAACTCTACGCCGGCAGGCGTGGAGGTGGAACTCTGGGATTCTGCACCGCAGGTTGAAACAAAGCCTGAACCAGAACTCAAAGCAGTAGTAGAGGAAGAGGCTGCTGATATTGCAGTTAAGAAAAAAATAGCTGAAAAAGAGCCTCCCAAAAAGGAGGTGAAAGAAACACCTAAAGTAGTGAAACCTCCTCCACCAAAAGAGAAGGAAAAACCAAAAAAAGAAGAGCTTAAAAAAGCAGAGGCTCCCAAAGCACAATCCCCTGCTGAAACCAAAGCCAATGCCGCTGCCGAAAAGGTTCGCGCCGATCAGCTAGCAAGGCTACGAGCCGCTGCTGGCGCCGAGGGTGGTAGCGGCGGCACGGTTGGTAGCGGGGTTGGCGGTGGCGGTAACGCGCCCCCAGGTTGGACTGATAAGGTGATCAAGAAAGTGAAACCACTGATTGTCTTTAACCCAGAGTCCATCAGCGGCAACCCGGCTGCAGTGATCCAAGTAAACCTTGCACCAGATGGGGCCATTCTAAGTACGAGCGTTTTAAGTTCTAGTGGCAACCCAGGTTGGGATAGGGCTGTACTTCTGGCGCTTTCTCGTGCAGAAAGCCTGCCCAAAGATGACAATGGCAAAATTCCACAGCGCGAAGTTAAGTTGACCTTTAAACCCAAGGACTAAAGCATGTTGCAGTTGATGAAAAGAATCGTTTTGAAATTGCATTTATTCAGTATTGCAATGGTTGCTTTGGCCGCTGGTATTGCGACCCCAGTATTCGCGCAAATGAATATTGAAATTACAGGTGTAGGTCAGTCGCTGTACCCAATTGCGGTAATGCGTTTCAAAGATGAAAATAAATTGCCCACTAGCGTTACTGAAATTATTCGCCAAGACTTAGTGCGCAGTGGCTACTTCAAAAACACTGAAAACGGAAATGCTGTTGAAGGCGATGACGGCACACCTAATTACAAATCTTGGGCAGCACGCGGGGCTGATGCCTTAGTGGTTGGTTCAGTTGTACAAACTAGTAACGATCAATTTGAAATTCGCTACAAATTATTTGATATTCGAAAATCACAAAGCCTGGGCGGTTTAAATATCAACTCTAGCGCTGATAATTTACGCGCAGCTGGTCACAAAATTGCCGATGACATCATCTATAAACTCTTAGGTGAGCGCGGCGTCTTCTCGACTCGCCTGTCATATGTCATTAAGGATGGTAAGCGGTATCGCCTTGTAATATCTGATGCTGATGGTCAAAATATTCGCAATGCCATGAATAGCGGAGAACCTATCATCTCCCCATCATGGTCGCCTGATGGCAAGAAAGTAGCGTACGTTTCTTTCGAAGATCGCAAGCCTGTCATCTATGTTCATGAATTAGCAACTGGTCGCCGTATTTCACTCTCAAACCAAAAGGGCAATAACAGCGCTCCAGCATGGTCACCCGATGGCAGAAAGTTAGCGGTCTCACTCTCTAAAGATGGCAATACTCAAATCTACGGTATCAATGCTGATGGGAGTGGCTTGCATCGCTTAACTCGCGGCAGCACGATTGATACAGAACCCCAATACTCTGCTGATGGTCGTTATATCTATTTCACAAGCGATCGTGGTGGTAATCCACAAATCTATCGCATGAGCTCTGAAGGTGAGCAAGCAGAAGGTGCAAAACGCGTTACTTTCAAACAAGGTTTTGTCACTTCACCCAGAATTTCTCCTGACGGAAAATATTTGGCCTACATTGCTAACATTGGTGGTGCGTATCGCCTCTACATTCTGAATTTGGCTACCGGTGACTCTCAACCATTAACTGATGGCACCAGTGACGAATCACCCTCTTTTGCTGCAAACGGTCGCTATGTTCTTTATTCAACCAAAGTGGGTGGCAAACGTGTCTTGGCAGCAGTCTCAGTGGATGGCAACTCCAAGCAGGTATTGAGCATTCCAGGATCTGATGTACGTCAGCCTTCCTGGGGTCCTTTCATGGACTAAAACACTCTTTTTGAGGGTGAAATAGGCATTTTTGATGTTCTTGGGGGCATAATATTAGCTATTGGCTATATGCCCACTGAGTTAAAAAACAATTTCATTACCGAATTTGTAGGAAAAGGAAAAACATGAAAGTTTCTATCGCACGCCGTGCCGCTACATTTACCCTGATTGGTGCTACTGCATTTTTAATGGCAGCTTGCTCCAGCGTGAAGTTAGATGACACTGATGGCGCCAATGGCAGTGGCGGTAGTGGTAGTTTTGGCTCCCAACCTTGGAATGATCCCAAGAGCCCACTCTTTGAGAAGAGTGTTTACTTTGGCTTTGATGAGTACACCGTGCAGACTAAATATCAAAAAATGTTGTCTGCTCACGCAAGCTACTTAAAAGCGAATTCGAATCAAAAAATTATCGTTCAAGGCAATACTGACGATCGTGGCACAGCCGAATACAACCTGGCACTCGGGCAACGTCGTTCAGATGCTGTTCGTAAATCACTGAACTTAATGGGCGTCTCTGATAATCAAATCGAAGCCGTCAGCTTTGGCAAAGAAAAACCAAAAGCTGAAGGTGATAATGAAGCAGCTTGGGCAGAAAACCGCCGCGCTGACATTGTTTATATTACGAACTAAATGATGGTTCCTTTATACCCTTCTAAACAAACGCTCTCACGAGCGTTTTGTTTAAGTGCCGCACTATTTTTCTTCAGCACATCTAATAGCGCATGGGCACTGTTCTCAGACGATGAGGCTCGCAAGGCAATTTTAGATCTACGTAAATCGCTGGCTACTACTCAGCTTGAGCTCCAAAGCCAAATCGATAAACTCAAAACTGAGAATGCAGAACTACGAGGAAAATTAGAAGAACTTGAAAAACAAGGTGCAGATATTTCGTCTAGCCAGAAGACTTATTACCAAGATTTAGATACTCGCCTTGGCAATTTTGAACCACGCACAATTACCATTGAAGGGGTGAGTGGCACAGTTCAACCT
This sequence comes from Polynucleobacter sp. MG-6-Vaara-E2, assembly GCF_018687695.1. NCBI lineage: Bacteria > Pseudomonadati > Pseudomonadota > Betaproteobacteria > Burkholderiales > Burkholderiaceae > Polynucleobacter > Polynucleobacter sp. MG-6-Vaara-E2. The sequence continues at coordinate 265,364 of NZ_CP061303.1, read as the reverse complement.
GGTGAGAAAAAAGCCTATGACGATGCTCTGAAAGCATTTCAGACAGGTAGTCTGAAAAAAGCTGAAGATAGCTTTGCTGCCTTTACTGCTAAATATCCGAAGAGCCCCTATTTACCACTCGCTCTCTACTGGAGCGGCAACAGCAAGTACGCCAATAAAGATTACGCTGGTGCGATCAGCCAGCTCCAAAGCCTGATTAAGCGCTACCCGAATCATCCACGCGTTCCCGCCGCAATGGTGACTTTAGGCAATTCTCAATTAGAGAGCGGCAATAAGGCGGCTGCCAAGAAAACGCTTAGCGAGATCGTTGCAAAGTATCCTGATACTGAAGCAGCCAAAGATGCACAGCAATTGCTTGCTGCCACCAAGTAAATCATTCCCCAAACCCCATGTCTAAGTTGTCGGCCGCATTTGAGAATCTTGCACCACGCAAACCTGGAGCGCCGGCAGTCATCTTATTTTCAGGTGGCTTAGATTCCACCACAGTCTTAGCACTCGCTAAAGATTTGGGATACACGCCCTATGCTTTATCAGTAGGCTATGGTCAACGCCACTCTTCTGAATTAGCCGCAGCAAAACACATTGCCAAGCAAGTGGGTGTTGCTCGTCATGAAGTAGTCAATTTGGATTTAACGCGTTTTGGAGGTTCAGCATTAACTGACTCATCAATTGCAGTGCCCATTGTTCCTGGCAAAGATCAAGAAATCCCCGTTACTTATGTGCCTGCGCGCAATACGATTTTGTTGTCCCTAGCTTTAGGTTGGGCAGAAGCCCTGGGCGGTTTAGATATTTTCTACGGCGCAAACTCAGTGGATTACTCTGGCTATCCAGATTGTCGTCCGGAATATGTAGCCTCCTTTGAGGCAATGGCGAACCTCGCTACCAAAGCTGGCGTAGAGGCTATTAACAATGAAAATCGCTTTCGGGTTCATGCGCCCATCATCAACTTAACCAAAGCAGAAATTATTCAGCTGGGCAACACACTCGGGGTTGATTACGCTCAAACGGTATCTTGCTATCAAGCCAATGATTTAGGCGAAGCTTGCGGGGAATGTGAATCCTGTCGCTTAAGGCAGGTTGGCTTTAAGCAAGCTCATGTGAGTGATCCCACTCGCTATCGTAAAAACAAATAAACAAGAAAATGAGGGTTTACTTAGTCTGAGTCTCAAGCATGCGCGCAACATAGCGCGCAATCAAATCGATCTCTAAATTGACAATGTCACCCTGCTTCAGATTGCCAAGCGTCGTACTTTGTAAGGTGTGCGGAATCAGATTGATATCAACGATGCATGCATGAGCCGTATCTTCTGTTTTATTCACTGTAAGGGAGACTCCGTTGACAACAATAGAGCCCTTATAAGCCAGGTATGGGGCCAAGTCCTTTGAAGCTTCAATTCTCAAAAGCCAAGAGCCGTAGGCATCTTGAGCCACTTGTGCAAAGTGCGCCACCTTACCAACACCATCAACGTGACCGCTGACTAGATGGCCACCCAGACGGTCATTTAATCGTAGCGCCTTTTCCAAGTTCACTGGACCGGCTTTATCTAGACCAACCGTTTTATTTAAAGACTCGCGAGAAATATCTAAAGAAAAAGTATCGCCTTCAAAATTCGTTGCAGTCATGCAAGCGCCCTGAATAGCAATACTATCGCCCAGTGCTACATCATCCAAGTAGCCAGATGGCACTTTAATAATCAAGTGAAGGCCATCACCCTTTGCTTGAGCACTTTTAATTTGACCGACAGCAGTAATAATTCCAGTAAACATAGAGGATGATTTTAGTTTGGATTTAGCGTTTTATCAGTCTAAGCCTAAAATCATCGCCAATTAAGGACTGATCAATGATTTGCCAATCTTTGCGGGATTTTAAAGAGGGTAATGTTGGCACATTAGCCATACCGATGCCCTCACCCATAAAAAATGGGGCGTAATAAAGTAACAACTCATCTACACAATCTTCTCTGAGCATAGAACCATTGAGCTTAAAGCCAGACTCCACATGAATTTCATTCATCTCACGCTCTCTTGCTAGATAAGCAAAGAGTTTTGGTAGATCGACTTTTCCAAAATTGTTGGCCATGGCGATTACTTCAATGCCACGAGCTTCGAAAGCTTTGGCTTTTTGTTGACTATCTAGACTACCTAAATTTGCGCAAACAATGATGACGCCAGATTGATCAACATCATTCAGAATTTTTGCTGTTAATGGAGTCTCCAATTTAGAATCTACGATAATTCGCCACGGCTGACGTTGTGTTTGAACGTCTCGTACATTGAGGGTGGGATCATCCTCTTTAATGGTACCTACTCCAGTCACGATTGCACAAGCTTGAGCACGCCAATGATGTCCATCTGCCCTAGCGAGAGGTCCAGTAATCCATTGACTCTCGCCATTTGGCAGGGCCGTTTTTCCATCAAGGCTTGCAGCAATCTTCAGGCGTACCCATGGCAAGCCACGAGTCATTCTGGAGATAAATCCGCGATTGAGGGCGCGAGCCTCTACTTCCATTAGGCCGCATTGCACTTCAATGCCGGCAACTTTTAGCTTCTCCAAACCATTTCCCGCAACCAGAGGATTTGGATCACTCATGGCTACAATCACTTTTGCCGGCCTAGCGGCAATCAAGGCATCAACACAGGGCGGGGTTCGCCCAGTATGACTACAGGGCTCTAAAGTGACACAGATCGTCGATCCCGCAGGGTCTTTTCCGTTAGCTTTGACATCGGCTAAAGCCTGAATTTCAGCATGAGGCCCACCAACCTGTTGAGTAAATCCACGCCCAATGACTTGCCCATCTTTCACGATGACACAGCCCACCCGAGGATTAGGGTTAGCTAAATAAAGTGCTTTTTGAGCCTCGGCTAATGCCTCGCTCATCCATTGGTGATCAACAGCGGTGTACATGGGTCTATTAAACCATTCAATGGCAACGCCTCGCATCTTTAGAGGGGTCGCAGATACGCCAACGCCCGCCACTACCCAATATGAGATGTCGCTCCAAGCCTGGCACCCTGCGATGACCTAAAACCAAGCGGTTCGCCACAAATCCCCCATGAATCGTCTTAGCTGCCCCTGCGGCATTAAACAGAATCCCCACTTTGCCCGTGTGCGGATCAGTAAAGTACCTACCCCCGCCCTTAAAGAAAATAGGCTTGGTCCCATCCTGAGAAAACCATGTCTTATTCATACAAGAGGGTTTGCTGATCTTGCCTATACAGCCACTAGTAATAATCCATCCAGCATCCCATTTGCCACTCAAGCGTGGTTCAAGACTGACTGATCCACCCAAATGCAACGCTTGCTGACGAGCAAAATGAGTGTGAGCAATAAACCGTCTTGCTACTAATTCTATTTCTCGGATTGCAATCTGTTCTTGCAATAATGGCATCGTGACAGTTGCAGAGATTGCAACAATTAAAACTACCGCCATCAACTCCAATAAACTTGTGCCTGACTCACGGTGGTGCTTTTTACTCAAATGCTTGACGCCAATTTAGTCGACTGACTACACCTGATTTTTCATTTACATGAACATGTATTTGAATGCTTGGTTTTTCTTTGCTTGAAATGCGCCACTGATTTTTTCCAGCTGGCTCAATGAAGCAATCATTTTCTGTTAATACGGATGTATTAGTAATATTATCCTCACACTGAAGAACAGATTTTTCTGCTGCAATAAATTGCTCTTGCGCATGCTCAATTGTTTTTACCTCCATCACGCGCAATACTGTTAATCGCTCTAGATACACAATCAGTGATGAGCATAAAAGCAATAATGAAATCACCCAAGCTAAAATCATGGGAGATTTCTGGTGGTGAAGGTTCGCTCGAATTCTTTCTGAATAGAGATGCCATCGATCATTTCAAGTTGAACCCTAAAGGCTCTCTGACCTTTATCCGTAAGGGGATTTAACTCATCAACTCTTAGGGAATTGACGCCGTTCATCAGAGTCGTATTTTGTATTCGCCCCTGTCGATCTAATGACTGGCACATCAGTGATCCCCCATTTACTTTTACGCCTTTTGATAATCCAGCCTGCCTATCTACCTGAAAACCTTGCAGGGCCAAATTATGTTTTGTTCGATCACTCGTTAGAACGTTGCCGATGCAATCAAAGTCCACACCATCCGATAACTCGTACCTAACCACTAAAGTATCAGAACCTTGGTAACCACTTCTCTTGCGAATCTCAATTGGAGAGTTTGTATTTTTATGGTTGATATCTTGTTGGATTGACTTGACATTTTGATAACCCGCCATTCGAATTGCGCGACCAATTAACTCTAGTGCGCGCTCTGCTTCCGAAATGAGGGTCTGCGTTTTTTCATATTCAATTTGTTTGATCAAGAAATCGGCGCTAGTTTTTAGTAGTGGATTTAGCAATAGGGCGCAAAGTGCGATTCCGACTAGACACTCGAGAAGATTCATGCTTAATATCCTTGGAAGAAATATTGGCCCTCGCCTGCTCAGCAAGTTCATACAAATCAAACGTCTGCCTGAGCTGCGCCCGTTTGTTTTCTTGCTGGACTAACCGAAGAATCAATCCTTGATAAGCCCCTATTGAGGTCAGCCAGACACCCAAGATGAGGCTCATGGACACTAAAACCTCTAATAGGATGAATCCGTTTGGGACATTTGGGGTGGCAAAGCGCATACGACATTTTCTAGGGCTTCCAAAAGGACTAAAACAGGGATTGGAGGCTCTTGCCGTCAGAAAAGCAGAGGATTGATGTAAAGGACTGTCAGCGGAACTACAACAATCCCCTGCTCAGCTTAAAATAGAGGGCTATGCCAAATACCCTTGCCTCCACAGAAGAAATCATCGCTGAGCTACGTGCTGGCCGAATGGTCATTCTCGTTGATGAAGAAGATCGTGAGAATGAAGGCGATTTGGTCTTGGCTGCCGATCATGTAAGTGCGGAAGCAGTCAACTTCATGGCCAAGCACGGTCGCGGGCTCATATGCCTGACCTTGACTCGTGAACGCTGCCAGCAGCTCAATTTGCCTCTAATGGTGCGTGATAACGGCACTTCTATGGGAACCAATTTCACTGTCTCAATTGAAGCCGCGAGCGGTGTCACCACAGGCATTTCTGCAGCAGACCGCGCCCTCACCATCAAGACTGCTGTAGCCCCCAATGCAAAACCAAGCGACTTAGTCCAGCCCGGTCATATTTTTCCCTTGATGGCACAACCAGGTGGCGTACTGATTCGTTCTGGCCACACTGAGGCAGGATGCGATCTTGCTGCCATGGCAGGCTGCTCTCCGACATCTGTGATTTGCGAAATCATGAAAGATGATGGCAGCATGGCTCGCTTGCCAGACTTGTTAGAGTTTTCAAAAGAACATCAGCTCAAAATTGGCAGCATTGCTGATTTGATTAAATATCGCAGTCAACACGAGAGCACTGTGGTGCGCGAAGGTGTTCGTGAATTCATCACCCCATGGGGCAAGTTTGAAGGCATTGTTTATCGTGACACTCCAAGCTCATGTATTCATATTGCGCTTGTTCATGGTAAACCTTCTGAAACAAACGAAACGCTAGTACGAGTTCATGAGCCCGTCACCGTTCTTGACTTTTTAGACTCCAATGTCAGCACCCACTCTTGGCCGCTAGCACAGGCTCTTCAGCAAATCGCTGCCGCCCCAGCAGGGGTTGCAGTTCTACTCAATGCCTCGGGTATTGCAGCACCCAATGATGAAGATTGGCTGGCGCAGTTTCAAAAACTGAACCAGGCAACTGATGAAGTAAAGAAGCCTCTTACTCGCAAAACCGATTTCCGCAGCTACGGTATTGGCGCTCAAATCTTAAAAGATATCGGTGTGGGCAAAATGCGCTTACTAGCGAACCCAAGCCCTGTGCCCAGCCTTTCTGGTTATAAGCTTGAGGTTACTGGCTACACTCCGTATCAACCCAATTAAGAGTCTAATTAATATTTCCCCCATTAGAAGATCATCATGACCGATTCCAATAACGATTTTGTAGGCGTACTAGAGGCAGACCTAAATGGCCAAGATTTACGCATTGGCATCGTTCAGGCTCGCTTCAATGAAGATTATTGCGTTGCTTTGACAAATGCATGCATCAGCGAATTAATTGCTTTGGGCGTTTCTCAATCAGACATTAAACTGGTTACCGTTCCTGGCGCACTTGAAATTCCTTTTGCACTTCAAAAGCTCGCTGAAACAGGTGAGTTTGATGGTCTTGTTGCTTTGGGCGCTGTGATTCGTGGTGAGACCTACCATTTTGAACTGGTATCTAACGAATCTGCTTCTGGCATTACTCGCATCTCTATCGACTCTGGTTTACCAATTGCCAACGGGGTACTAACCTGCGATACCGATGAGCAAGCAAAAGTCCGCGTGAATGTGAAAGGAACCGACTGTGCCAAAGCTGTTGTAGAAATGGCTAATCTTGCTCTGGCACTAACGCCTGATATTGATTTTGAAATGAATGATGGTCAGGAGTAATCATTATTATGAATAAGTCGACTCTGAACTCCGTCCAGCCGCAAGCCAGTAAAGATAACGGCGATGGTAAGTCTGCAGCGCCAAAGCGTTCTCTGACACCACGTCGTCGCGCTCGTGAATATGCACTGCAAGGCGTATATCAAAGCCTGGTTGTTCGTCGTGCAGGCAGTCTCCCGAATAGTGCAGCTATCGCAAAGCAGCTAGCGGAGGATCCTGCATTCAAACGTTGCCAACTTGATCTTTTCAATGGCATCTTTCAAGGCGTGCTTGATCGCACTGACGAATTAGAAGCCATCATTACACCCGCACTTGATCGCCCTATTAATGAATTGTCGCCAGTGGAGCATGCAGCCCTTCTGATCGGCACCTATGAATTGGCTGCTGACTTATCTGTACCTTATAAGGTAGCCATTAATGAAGCTGTAGAGCTTGCCAAAACTTTTGGTGGTACCGATGGTCATAAATACGTTAACGGCGTCTTAGACCTCTTGGCACAGAAATTGCGTGCAGCCGAAACACAAGCTGGCTAGACCCTTTAGTTTTCTTTTTTGGAGATATGAGCCCCTCAAGTTATAGCTTGCGGGGCTTTTTTACTTCTGGGGATAAAATCATTATCAATAGTGCATAACCCTTTTGATCGGAAAAGCTCATCATGCAAAAAATGGATATTCGCAACCTTCTAAAAGATCCAAGCCTTTTCAAAGAGCTGGCCTTTATTGATAACGAATGGGTTCAATCAAGCTCAAATACCTCTTTCCAAGTCAATAATCCAGCCACTGGCGAGATCATTGCAGAAGTTGCTAATTTAAGCGTCGCAGACGCAGAGAAAGCCATCGCCGCTGCCGATCAAGCCCTCACCAAATGGAAAAGTATTACCGGCAAGGAGCGCGCCGGCCTTATGCGCAAATGGTTTGATCTCATTTTGCAAAACAAAGACGATCTTGCCATCTTGATGACTTTGGAACAAGGCAAACCTCTCACGGAATCGACCGGTGAAGTGGTCTATGGCGCATCCTTTATCGAATGGTATGCAGAGGAAGCCAAACGAGTTTCAGGATCGATACCAACCACCATCTGGGGTGATAAGCGCTTCATGGTTCTGAAACAGCCCATAGGTGTTTGTGTAGCCATTACGCCCTGGAACTTTCCGAATGCGATGATCACTCGCAAAATTGCGCCAGCTATGGCAGCGGGCTGCACGATTGTCATCAAGCCTGCCGAGCAAACACCACTATCAGCTTTAGCGCTTGCCGAACTTGCAGTCCGAGCAGGCTTCCCTCGGGGCGTGATGAATATTGTCACTGCTGATGCAAATCAATCGGTCGCCATTGGTAAAGCCTTGTGCGCCTCACCAACAGTTCGTCACCTTTCCTTCACAGGATCAACTGAAGTAGGTCGTATTCTCATGGCACAGTGTGCGCCAACCGTGAAAAAGCTTGGCCTAGAATTAGGTGGTCATGCACCTTTCATTGTTTTTGATGATGCCGATATCGATGCGGCGGTAGTAGGAGCTATAGCTTCCAAATATCGCAACTCCGGTCAAACCTGTGTGTGCGCTAATCGCATCTATGTTCACAAAAAAATTCATGATGTCTTTGTCGAAAAATTTGCCAATGCCGTTCAAGCAATTAAAGTTGGGAATGGCATGGAGGCTGGCATTTCTCAGGGCCCTCTAATTGATCAAGCGGCATTTGAAAAAGTAGAGCGTCATATCGCCGATGCACTGAGCAAAGGTGCTAAGTTAGTCACGGGCGGCAAACCATCCCCTTTAGGCGGGACTTACTACGAACCCACAATTTTGGATAACGTCAGCAATGACATGCTGATTACTTACGAAGAGACCTTTGGGCCAGTTGCTCCAATTATTAGTTTTGAAAGTGACGAGGAAGTAGTCAAGCTGGCTAACAATAGTCAGTACGGCCTAGCATCCTACTTCTATAGCCGTGATATCGGCCGCATTTGGAAGGTGGCTGAGGCTTTGGAATATGGCATGGTGGGCGTCAACAGCGGCATCCTTGCCAACGAGGTAGTACCCTTTGGCGGAGTTAAACAGTCCGGCCTGGGAAGGGAAGGAAGCGTCTTTGGGATGGATGAGTACTTAGAGTTAAAGTACATTTGCATTACGCTTTAATGCCTTAGTATTTTCAATAATTACTTTTTGAGATAAACTAAATCCCATACACCGTGGCCTAGCTTGATGCCACGATTTTCAAACTTGGTTATCGGGCGATAACTTGGTCGATCCACATAACCCAAGTGAGAAGCGCTTAATTGCCCAGCACTAGGCTTAAATTCATTAGATTCTTTTGCTACCAATTCTGGTGAAGCAATATCTTCTATACCGAAGGTTTCAATCTTGATTTTCTGACCAGAGGTATTTTGAAGAGTTGGCTCTGCATTGAGAACTAATAACATTTGCTCTGCATAGTTATGCCAATCTGTCGCGAGATGTAAATATCCCCCATTCTTTAATCGGGAAGCCAACAGCCTAACAAATTCTGCTTGAATAAGGCGGCGTTTATGGTGACGTTTCTTATGCCAAGGATCTGCAAAGTAAATATGAATGCCATCTAAAGAATCAGGCGCAATCATATTCTCAAGAACCTCTACTGCATCGTGGCGAATCAGACGCAGATTTGTGAGATTATTTTCACCAATCAACTTTAGGAGTGCGCCCACCCCAGGGGGATGAACTTCAATGGCCAGGAAATCATCATCACTTCGTAAAGCAGCAATCTTGGCAGTGGTCTCACCCATACCAAAACCAATTTCCAGAATTTTAGGATTTCGAGAACCCTCAAACGCACCGATTAAATCTAAATTCTGATCTTGATAAGGGATCAGAAAGCGCGGGCCTAGCTCATCAATTGCGCGCTGTTGCCCTGCAGTAGTTCTTCCGGCGCGCAGAACAAATGAACGAATTCGGTCAAAACGTTTTGCCTCTTTTTTTCCTACTCGATCGATCAACTTAAGCTACAACCTTTTTGAAGTAGGCAATAGTCTCTTTGAGACCATCTTCTAAATTTACTTTGGGTTGCCAGCCTAGCTTAGCTTTAGCCAATTCAATATTAGGCTGGCGCTGTTTTGGATCGTCAGATGGAAGTGGTTGATGAATAATCTTCGATTTACTTCCAGATAGCCTGAGCACAGTCTCTGCTAGTTGCAGCATCGTGAACTCACCTGGGTTGCCGATATTGACTGGTCCAGTAAAGCCCTGCTCGGAGTTCATCATTTTGACCATCGCATCAATGAGATCATCGACATAACAAAAGCTTCTAGTTTGCTGACCATCACCATAAATGGTAATGTCTTTGCCTTGCAAGGCTTGCACGATAAAGTTGCTCACTACGCGTCCATCATTGGGGTGCATGCGTGGACCATAGGTATTAAAAATACGTACAACCTTAATATCTAAATTGTGCTGGCGGTTGTAGTCAAAGAATAAAGTTTCAGCGCAACGTTTACCTTCGTCATAGCATGAGCGAATACCAATCGGATTGACTTTGCCCCAATACTCCTCCGGCTGAGGATGCACCTCTGGGTCACCATAGACCTCGCTGGTTGAAGCTTGCAAAATACGTGCACGCGTTCTTTTAGCAAGCCCAAGCATGTTGATGGCACCATGCACACTTGTCTTAGTAGTTTGCACAGGGTCGTACTGATAATGTACAGGTGATGCTGGGCAAGCCAAGTTATAGATCTGATTGGTTTCTACATACAGTGGAAAAGTCACATCATGACGCATCAGCTCTAGATTGGGATTAGGCAACAAATGCGCCAAATTTGCTTTAGATCCAGTGAAGTAGTTATCCACGACTAATACGTCATTGCCTTCTTTGAGCAACTTTTCAGTGAGATGTGAACCTAAGAAACCAGCGCCACCAGTGATGAGAATTTTGTTCATATTTGTAATGAGAGATATATTAGTAGTTTCTTGGAGCTCGCCAGCCAGCCGATCTATAGGCATAAACGACTTCAGCTAAAACGATAGATAAGGATGTCATAAAGGATATCAGACCCAGCACAAAGGTCCAAATGACATAAGTGGTCTGCAAGGAACGAACAGCCCCTGCCTGAAAGAAAAACAACTCCAGGACAGTTAATGAGATGAATACGCCACTTAGGACATCAAAAAAGATGGCTGCGGTACACAGACGGCCGCGAATCTTAGCCTCATTTGCCTCAACCTCCATGTGCCGTAAAGCTTCTACATCCTTAATTTTTCCTTCGAACAATGCATTCTGAATGGCTCGCATCCGATCAACTGTTCTCGCCAAACGACCAGAGATCGCATTAATTAATGTTGCGACAGCAGTCAATAAGAACACTGGCGCCAAGGCCAGTTGAATATTGTTCGTGATTGCGTCTATTGATACATCCATACTGAACTCTCTATGTCTATAAAACGATTAATGTGACCATGCAATCAAACCACTATATGAAGTAATCAGAACGAGCAATCCAAACACAATACGATACCAAGCAAATGGAATGAAATTGTGGTGTGCAACATAATGGATTAACCAGCGCACACAAACAAAAGCAGAAATAAAAGCTACTACAAAACCAATGGCTATGGCGACAGTAAATTCGCTAGAGATCACAATGGGATTTTTCCAAAGCTTTAAAAGCTCGTAAGCAGTTGCACCACCAATGACTGGAATAGCTAAGAAGAAGGAGAACTCTGTTGCTACTCCTCGAGGCAATCCGAATAGCATACCCCCAATAATCGTTGCACCAGATCTTGAGGTACCTGGGATCAATGCAGCACATTGTGCAATCCCCACTTTTAATGCGTCTAAATAAGAGAGGTCATCAACTGAATGGATCCGACTATTGACAGTGCTGTTTTTTTCTTGTCTTCGCTCAGCCCAGAAAATAATGAGGGCGCCTAGGATAAAGGCGGCTGCAACCGGGATCGGTGAAAACAGCACCGCCTTAATATGCTTGCCAAACACAAAACCTAGTCCCATAGCGGGGACCGAAGCGATTAGCAAATTCAAAATGAAACGGCGGGAGGTAGCGCTCTTCGTTGCAGAAAATACCACCTTAAGAAGCTTTTCTCTGAACTCCCAGCAGACAGCCAAAATAGCGCCAAACTGAATAATGACTTCAAAAGCTTTACCTCGCTCGTCATTGAAATCTAACAAATCGCCGACTAATATCAGGTGCCCCGTACTGGAAATTGGCAAAAACTCTGTGAAGCCCTCTACCACCCCGAGAATGACTACTTTTAGTAACAATATTGGATCCATGGGGCAAATTTTATAGGGATATGAACTCAGCAAGCTTATTTGGCAAAATAGCGCCTAAATACACCCCTAAAGTGATTTAGCCTTAAACTTCATGCACCTTTAAAAGTAGATGAATTTGATGAACCCAGCCCGCTTTCGCCTTTCTAGATTGACCGTCCTCGGTTTAGTCTTGGCCCAGGCGCTCGGGCTGAATTCTTGGAATACGACTGCTTTTGCTCAAAGCCCTAATGCCGCGGCAAAATCAGCTTTACCGACCACCATCAGCCCATCTTCATTACTTGGCCTAGAGCAACCTCCTCAAATTGCCCCGCTGCCAAGCAAGACTGCTTTACCAAGCTCATCTGCGCCCTCTAGCGTCAATAGCGCCAATGACCAAAAAGGACAATTAACGGACTTGATTCAGCTTTATCAAGAGGCAGCCTTTAGCGATCCGGTCTTAAATGCGGCCCGCTTCAATTACCAGGCAAGTAAAGAACTTTATTGGCAAGGTCTCTCTCTATTGCTACCTCAAGCGAATGCAACACCAGGCGGAACACGTTACTACCAACATGGTCAGGGAAGCACTGTGGTTGCTCCGAGCCCAGGGAATTCAAGGGTATTTGACCAAAAAAGTTACACCGTTACTCTTACCCAACCCGTATTTAACCTAGGCGCACTAGAAGCCTTCAAACAAGGCGACTTAAATACCAAGATTGCCGATATGCGCTTTTACTTAGCGCAACAAGATTTAATTATTCGCGTGTCACAAGCCTATTTTGACGCTCTTACCAGCCAAGATAATGTTGAGCTTTATCGCAACAAAAAAGGTCTGATTAAGCAGCAATTAGAAATTGCACAAGCTAAGTTTGATGCTGGGCTGGCTACGATTGTTGATGTCAATACAGCGCAAGCTGCGCTGGATTTGGCAAACTCACAAGAAATAGGCGCACAAGCAGACTTAGTGGTCAAGCGAGGAGTGTTAGAGCAACTTGTGGGTCGACCTGTTGGCCCACTAAGACCACTCGTCAAAGAAGCCAAAATTGATGGTGTCTTAAAAGATCCACGCTCAAAGAGTAAAGATACTAAAGGTATTCCGATTGCAGAAAGTGTGAATCCTCAATTGCCGCCAGGCCAAACTTTAGATGATTGGATCAATCAAGCTGAAGCTGCAAACTTTAACGTTCTCGCTGGACAATTGACTGTCAGCCTTGCTGAGAGTACCTATCGAGCCTCTCAGGCACTTAATTATCCTTCGCTTAACCTAGTTGGAACAACTGGCTACAACACATCTAACGGCACGCCAAATAATTACACGCCCGCCAATACGAATGTGTATAACAATACCGTAGCATTACTAATGACTATTCCAATTGTTTCAGGCGGATTCAACAGCTCAGTCATTCGTCAAAATGCCGCCTTAGTTGATCAAGCAAAAGCAAATTATGATAATGCGCGTAGAACTGCCGCACAAAATACTCGTGCAGCCTTTACTGGATTCTATGGTGGTCTTGCGAGCGTGAAAGCTTATGAAGCTGCAGAGCGCTCATCCAATTCAGCCCTGGAGTCAAGTAAGCTTGGCTTCCAAGTAGGTACGCTGATTAATATTGACGTTTTAATTGCGCTCGATACTCTCATTACCACCAGATCACAATTGCAGCAAGCTCGTTACAGCACTATTCTCAATGCAATCAAACTCAAGGCGCATGCTGCCGCACTAACTGATGAAGACTTAATTGCAATTAATGCTTTGTTGCGTTGATTTAATCAAGTAAGAAGATCTAGAGAAGCTTTGGCAACTTCATCAATTGTTGGTGGCGCTTGAATGTCCCCAACATTTCGAATCTTTGCTGACCAGTAGCCTTCGGTTTTCCACCTCGGAGAGTCGCCATAAATCTCGACGGTGGGTTTATTTAATACTGCAGATAAATGGGTTAAACCAGTATCAACACCGACTACCAAAGCTGCATTAGCAATCACAGAAAACGCAGCTTCAATTGAAAATGCATCCGGCACTAGAGATCCGGGGATTTGTGCTGCCAGCCCATTGCTAATCTCTTCCTCGGCTGAACTTCCCCATGGGAGAACAACTTGATACCCAAGACTCGAAAGTTTCTTTCCCAGGGCAATCCAATTAGCATTGGACCAGCGCTTAGCTTCGCGTGCAGTTGAATGGAAGAACAGAACATAAGGCTTTTCCAGTCCTGCCAATTTCGAATCAACAACAGACTCAACATAACTTGCAGGATAAAACTGAGCTTTTTCTGATCTGTCGATCAATGGTAAATTTAGCGCTGAACAAGCAACATAACGCGAGCGATCCACAGCGTGGCAATGGAAGGGAACGTGAACGGATTGATCATAAAACCCTCGCGCTATTGGTTCATATCCAGAAAATTCAGTGGCATTAGCAAGCCCTGACACTTTGGCATCTGGACTTTTTTTGGCTAAAGAACAAACTAAAGCAGACTTCAATAAGCCTTGGGTTTCAATAATAAAGTCATAGTTAAATTTTTGCAGTTCATCTTTGAAAGTAAAAAATTCTTGCCATGATTTTTTACTTAATAAAGATTTCTTCCAGCGACGTAATCCAAAAGGAATAATACGATCTATTCCCCGAAAGCCATCTCGACTCAGGAGTGGCGTCAAGAGTTGAACATAAGCCTCCTCAACTACCCAGTCAATTTGAGCGTTAGGCAGGCGTGCTCGAATATCCCAAACTATGGGTAAGTTATGGAGTACATCCCCTAAAGAGGATAACTTTACTAATAATATTTTTGGGGTTGCACTTGAATTGGCCATCAAAATTTAGGGGCTTGATCCCAAGAGAGGCCGGCAGAATCTTTAGCATTCAGGTTGGGTGATACTCCTGCTCTTAGAGGCCATTGAATGCCTACTGATGAATCATCCCAGGCTAAGCATACTTCGCTTTGAGGATGATAGTAATCCGTGGTCTTATACAAGAACTCTGCTGTTGTTGAGAGAGATAGAAATCCATGAGCAAAACCTTTTGGAATCCAGAGTTGCTTGTGATTTTCAGCGCTCAACTCTACCCCAACCCATTTTCCATAAGTCGACGAGCTCTTTCTAAGATCTACTGATACATCGTAAACAGCTCCAGATACAACTCGCACTAACTTGCCTTGCGTTTCCTCCAACTGATAATGCATTCCACGCAATGTAGATTGATGCGAAAAGGAATGGTTGTCTTGCACAAAGTTGACATTCAGATCAGTTGCATCTAAAAAATCTTGCGCATTAAATGCCTCCGTAAACCAACCACGTTCATCACCAAATACTTTGGGCTCAATAACAAGCACATCTGGAATAGATGTAGGTGTAACTACAATTTTGGGGTGCTGTTTCAAGTTAGACATTAACCAACCTTTTTAGTAGACAAAGAAATAGGTTCAGCGCCACTCTTTATCTCATTCAAAATCTTTGTCAAATACTGACCATAGCTATTCTTGCTTAATTCTGAGGCGACTTTCTGCACTACTTCGGCGTTAATCCAACCTTGGCGATAGGCAATCTCTTCAGGACAGGAAACCATCAGACCTTGGCGCTTTTGTAAGGTAGCAATAAAACCAGCTGCATCCAATAAAGAATCATGCGTTCCAGTATCTAACCAAGCGAAGCCACGGCCCATAATTTCAACACTTAATTGATCGTTCTCTAGATAAATACGATTGACATCCGTAATCTCAAATTCACCTCGTGCACTAGGCTTGATTGAGCTAGCAATATCACATACTTGGTTATCATAAAAATAGAGGCCTGTCACGGCATAGTTACTTCTGGGTTGTGCCGGCTTTTCTTCAATCGAGATTGCCTTATGGCTTTTATCAAATTCCACAACACCATAGCGCTCAGGATCAGTCACATGATAGGCAAATACTGTCGCCCCATTTACTTGTGCATCAGCCCGCTCGAGATTACCCTTTAGGTGATCACCATAGAAAATATTATGCCCAAGTACTAATGCACTTGGGTGGTTATTAATAAAGTTTTTTCCCAAAGTAAATGCCTGAGCCAGACCGTCTGGGGAGGGTTGCACGCAGTATTGAATATTAAGACCCCACTGAGACCCATCACCAATCAATTCAGTAAAGCGTGGGGTGTCCTGTGGCGTGGAGATTAGCAAGATATCGCGTATGCCTGCCAACATTAAAGTAGTCAGCGGGTAATACACCATTGGCTTGTCATAAACAGGCATGAGCTGCTTAGAAACGGCTTGGGTTACAGGGTATAAACGAGTGCCTGATCCACCAGCCAAGATAACGCCCTTGCGATCTTTTTTAATACTACTTGCCATTTCTACCTCCGTTTACTAGGATGAAGCAAAACGTCAATTTTTAGATAAATGCTTGACGTAAGAGACTACTTGCTCATCCCATGGTGTATTCCAATGGGGTAATTTTGACACAAGACCTAGGCGCTCAAGCTCAATTTGAAGCCTAGTCGTAGATAAACGAGAGTTCATTGGTCTTGGAGCAGCCATGGGGTACTCTGATGCAGGAATTGGGGCGATAGTAGCAAGGGATGCTTGCAATTCTTGACCATCATCTAAGGCCGCCTGGACCGCCAGACAGGCTAAAGCATGCCAACTAGTTTCGCCTCGTGGGACCGCGTGATAAATGCCCGAATGAAATTCTCTAAGCTGATTTGTATTTAGCGCCAGATAGCAGACCACTTCCG
Source organism: Polynucleobacter sp. MG-6-Vaara-E2 (assembly GCF_018687695.1). Lineage (NCBI taxonomy): Bacteria > Pseudomonadati > Pseudomonadota > Betaproteobacteria > Burkholderiales > Burkholderiaceae > Polynucleobacter > Polynucleobacter sp. MG-6-Vaara-E2. Next base: position 248,962 of record NZ_CP061303.1, on the reverse strand, counting down.
CCAACCAAGCGGCGCTAGTAGGAACGCCATATTGATCGTTAATTACCCTTAGCATTGAACGCTCTTTAGCTAAACGCAAAATAGTGCGGATGAAATTTCTACCATCGCCATAAACCCAACTAGTTCTAAAAATTGCAAACTGCCCACTCTTTTCTGTAGCAGTCTTGAAAGCTTTGGCAATCGCATGCTCACCTGCTTCCTTGGATTTTCCATACACACCTAAAGGACTAATTTTGTCGCTCTCCGTATAGGCGCCCTGCTTTGATCCATCGAAAACATAATCTGTAGAAAAATGAAGCAGAGTTGCTCCATAGTGCGCAGCATATACAGCCATTACTTCAGGAGCGCCAGCGTTAATTGCAAATGCTAACTCTGGCTCTTTTTCCGCCTGATCTACGGCAGTGTAAGCAGCAGCATTAATTAGTAACTGTGGTTTAAAGCCTTCTAGTAAATTGGTAATCTGGCTTGGATAACCAAGATCGCACTCGCTACGACCAACAAAAAGAATGTTATTTCCTTTTTGAAATAATACACTCTGAAATTGCTTCTGGAGGGCTTGTCCTAGCTGACCATCCCTCCCAAAAACAAGAATATTCATTAGCGGATCGTTATCAATTGAGGTATTGCTTCTCAAGCCAGTCACGATAAGAACCAGTCACAACCGCTTGAACCCAATCTGGATTATCTAGATACCACTGTATCGTTTTACGAATCCCAGTATCAAAAGTTTCTTGCGGCCGCCAGCCTAAGTCTTTTTCAATTTTGCTTGCATCTATTGCATAACGACGATCATGTCCAGGACGATCTTTTACAAAGGTAATCTGGTCTGCGTAAGGTTTGCCATCTGCGCGCGGCCTTAACTCATCCAAAATTTGACAGATTATATTGACCACCTCGAGATTGGCTTTTTCATTCCAGCCACCAATGTTATATGTCTCACCAAGAATACCCTTAGCGAGAACTTCACGAATTGCCGAACAGTGGTCACCTACGTATAACCAATCCCGAATTTGTTGACCATCGCCATATACCGGCAATGGTTTGCCATTCAACGCATTCAGAATAACCAGCGGTATGAGCTTTTCAGGGAAATGGTAGGGTCCATAATTATTAGAACAATTGGTGGTAACCACTGGAAAACCGTAGGTATGGAACCAAGCACGCACCAAATGGTCAGAGGCTGCCTTAGAGGCAGAATAGGGGCTATTAGGCCCGTAGGAATTGGTCTCCTTAAAAGCAGGGTCGGATGATGCTAAAGATCCATAGACTTCATCGGTCGAAATATGATGGAAACGAAACCTTTCTTTATCGACACGCTGCAAGCCTGCCCAGTAGCCCCTTGCACACTCTAGTAGATTAAAGGTGCCCACAATATTGGTTTGAATGAACTCCGCCGGCCCATGAATTGAGCGATCGACATGACTCTCTGCGGCAAAATTAACAATAGCGCGCGGATGGTAATCGGATAAAAGTTTACTAACTAAATCTTTATCACCAATATCGCCATGAATAAAAATATGTCTAGGGTCATTCTGAAGTGCGCTTAAATTTGCTAAATTACCTGCATAAGTTAATTTATCTAAGTTAATGACTTCCTCAGCATCAGAGGCTCTAAGCCAACTTAATACAAAGTTGGCCCCAATAAATCCCGCCCCACCAGTCACTAAAATCATTGTTTTATCTTTATAAAAACCAGAAAAAATTATGGCCTTAGAAGTATCTGAAGATATTTATTAAAGCGTTTTTTGCCAAATAAAAAGATGCATAGTTTCTGGACTAATTTTAAACTACCTCTGGGCTTAGATAACGGCACCTCTTCTAAAGCACCCCCTGGGGTTTTATCACAGTTAATGAGGGCTGGGTTAATAAAAATGCGATAGCCTTTTTTCCTAAGATCGCGATGAAACGGGATGTGATCTGCAACATCAATGCCGCCAGCTTGGCTATCTGTTCCAGCATAACGTCCCGCAAGAAATGCTTCTCTAGTATAAATTCCTAAGCCACCAAATGCAGAGTTCACTTCAATTAAATCTGCGCGCGGATCAATGGGGTGCTGCTTACAAGCTACAGCAATATTTTGAGCTGCTTTTTCGCCTAGGATATTTTCAAGCTTACGCTTTTGTTCCCAGCAGTCTATGGAATTCCAATAAGGATGGCTTAGTGCCCAAATATCATAATACTCACCCAACTGATTTGCCGTTATAACATCCCACGGTTCATCAACCTCCCAACACTGCGCGATTTTTTCTCGTGTAACGAGCCCATTCATACCATCCATGTCAGCCATAGCAATGTAATCAACTTCACCATATTTTGGATCTTTTGCTACTGCATCAATAATAAGATTTCTACAGTACGCAATCCGATCTGTTCTCTTAGAAAGTTTTTTACTTAATTCACCAACGCTTATAAATGTGAAGTTTGGAAATTCATGGGTAAACTTTTCCAATCTAATGACAGTGTCATCGCTTGAATCACTCTCTACAACAAAGCAATAGACCCTCTTAAATTCATTTAAGCTAGTCAACAAACGTCGAAAATCATTCTCAATTTGTGCAGAAGCATTTCGTACAGGTCCCGCCAACAAAATAGTCGACTCGGGAATCGGTTTTCTGGACTTTTTGAATAGATTAATGAGAGACATAGGGGGCATATTACACTGAACTAGGATCTAGATAATGCGCTAGACCAACGCGAAATCTTCCTTAATTTGACTAATGATAGTGTCAGCAAAATTTTGCGAAGTAAATGGGGTAAATTGATTGCTCAATAAAAATTCTCTAGAGGCCTGTTGGTATTGAGCAAACCGTTCTGGAGTCATACTCTTGAGATATAGATAAAGATCTGAGTAAGAAGAAAATTGGCGGAAATCAATAAAGCATTCCGCTGGAATATAGTTTGCAATACTAACATCACCCCAGTAGACCGGAATGCATCCAGCAAAAAAACAATCAAATATTTTTTCAGTGATGTAGCCATCAATATTGCGAGCATTTTCAAAGCAAATACAAAACCGGGTTTTGCTTAGAACTTCATACTTTGTTTTAGCGGGCCCCTGATAGCTTTTAAAAACCGGTTTTCCCAGTAAAAATGGTATAACTTTTTCCATGCGATAACGTAGCTTACCCAAACTACCCAATCTCTTTTGTGGAACTTTCCAACCATTACCGTAAAGCTTAAAGTCAAAAGGCGCATTTTTCTCAAACCATTGAATAGCCTTAACTCTCTGGGAATATAACTCGCGCTCATCTACCAAATTAGCATGACGGTTGCTACCGATCAAACAAACAAAATCTTGACGCTGGGTATATGTAGGGCTTTGAAAATCCCTATTACATTCTTTGGGAATGGGATTTGGGTATTGAATCTGCACAAATCGATCGCGCATTACCATGCCGCCATGATAATCTTGAAGACCATTGTGAAGCAGATCTTTATTCCAGGTGAAGATTCGGTCAAACTGGTTTAAATACCAGCTATCACCATTTCTGGGAACAGTAAGCGGTGTCTCATACAATATAAGATAGTTTTTCTTGGCACCGCAAGGAACAAAATCGATCGATTCAACATAAAGCGAAAAATCAGGGGTTAAATGCTTTTGAGCATTTACATCAGCAGTATGAAGCTCGATGTCATTTTGACGCGCTACCGCAGACATTAAACGCATAGGTTCTAGGCAATCATCACGGTTGCGAGAGCTCTGTGGATTGAAAATATCGTCCCGACCGTTCTCCCACCCATAAATACTGCCAGTCAACATAAATTACCTATTCATTTAAAAAATAATTCGGCCCAAATAGCACTATTTCAGAACAATGCTCCATCTAATGTTTTAATTATAGAGATATGAATATAACGACTCAAATTCAAGGCGGCCTTGGAAATCAACTCTTCCAATATGCCACTGGAAAAGCCCTTAGCAATAGATTAAAAGGGTCACTACTTTTGGATATTGACTGGTTTAATCATGGCTGGGATGATGTGACCCCAAGGCACTTTTTATTGCAAGAACTCAGGCTTAACTACCAAATTGCGCAACAAGGTTCCGCCATTAAATCATCAAAGAAGTGGCGTAGAATTGCCCAACAATTCTTACCTTTAAGTCCATACGTGCTTAGGGATAGACCATTTCGCTTCAATCAGACTCTTAATACATTTAAGCCTTATGCCAGCCAAGATGTCTATCTTATGGGTTATTGGCAATCCTTTAACTACTTTGAGTCAATTCGCCAAGATCTGATTGATGAAATTAAGCCTATTACCCCTCTGTCAACCCATTACCAAAATTATCTAGAAAAAATTGAGAATAGCTGCTCTGCAATGGTTCATATTCGCAGAGGCGATTATGTACATCTGCCTAATGCAGCAAAAGTGCACGGATTTTTAGGGCTAGAGTACTACCAAAAAGGTATGGATTTACTTTTAGCTGCTGACTCTAATTCGCAATTTTTTGTTTTCTCTGACGATCTTGATTGGGCAAAAGCCAACCTACCTCACCAAGACAGAATCTGCTTTATTGAAAACTCCAGTGAAAATAGTGCGCCCGTACAAGAGCTTTTTCTAATGAACCGCTGTCAAAAGCATTTGATCGCAAATAGCTCTTTGAGCTGGTGGGGCGCATGGCTTAGCAATAGCTCAGCACCTATGGTAATAGCGCCGAAACACTGGACGAACGATCACGAAAAATATTGGCATGACCTGTTGCCACCACAATGGCAAAGAATCTAAAACCAGTCTAACTAGTGAGCGCCCCACAAATAGAGGCAACTGCTGCCACAATCACGCGCTCTAAACGTGTAAACGGCGTCCAAATACCATTCCCCCTGAACTGATAGCGAGAATAAATTTGATAGTTGGCGCTGATAGAAATTCCTGGAATCTTTTTGTTTAGTGCAAATAAAAAACGGGGTGCCAAACTTAATCTTTCCTTCAAAGGCAGCCTTCTAGGGATAAGAATATCACTAATCCCTAGAGCGTTAAGATATTGCTTCCTACGTTTATCAAAAATATTAGTCACCTTAGCATTTTGCACTTTACTGATTTGATTGTCGTGTACGCGATATGTGATTAAGTTTTTTGGCACATTGCCAAACTTACAGCCTGCTAGAGCCAGATTGACCCACATAACGTAATCTTCAGCACCATCATTACCTGACAGATAAGGCACCACACTAAATACTTCTGCACGCCCCATCACCGACGGATTACAAAGAGGGCTACACACTGCTATCATCGCTCTAATATCTGCATCCGAATGACGTTGCTTGGAGAATTTTAATTTGCCCGACCCCTGATGCAAGACAATATGATCTGTGCCACATAGATCCAAATGATTAGATTGGAGATATTGCAACTGCAACTCAAGACGCCTTGGATCCGACAAATCATCTGAATCTAGAAAAGCGATATATTTTCCCTGGGCCATGCCTACCAAAGTATTTCTGGCACTCACTAAGCCTTTGTTTTCTGGGAGGAAAACTTTCTTTAAGCGTGGGTCCGAATAGGTACTAATAATTTTTACAGTACCGTCGCTAGAGCCATCATCCAAGACGATGAGCTCAAAGTTGGTATATGTTTGATTGAGAATACTTTCAATTGCAGGCCCAACATAATCCTCAACATTAAAAGCTGGCATTAAAACGCTGATCAATGGGTTTGATACAGAATGTGGCATTAAATAAAGCTTTGTAAGTAACGGCCAAAGCGCTTAACACGCTTAAGGAATTGCGAAGGCAGAGATTTTTGCGATTGACCAAGATTGAACTCAGCCTCCCAGGCAGACTGATAAATAATACCTAAATAATTTTGAGCAACTTTAGCTTCCGTTTCACCTAAACGCCTCATCAAGAAATACTGCCAATCGTAGTGGTAGGTACGAAACAAGGGTTCAATTGCAATCAATGGAATGGCGCGATACCTTTGAAGCGTTTCACCATAAATTAAAGTCTCTGGGTAGTCTGGACCAATCAAGTCCCATAAGCTAATGCCCTTAGGCTCGAGATACCCTGAGGCTAATGACTGCCAAACTTTAGCCGACCAAATAAATGGTGCTGGAGCGTAATAAAAATTTGGCCCCTTGCGGTCAAATAATGCTTTGACTCGCTCAGCCTCCAGCCTTAGATCCCTTGCAAATTTTTCATATCCACGATCAGTGGCAAGTTGAAACAACTCTTTATTTTGATGCAACACCGTATAGGGCACACCATCACTTGATATGAAGTCAGACTTATAGAAATTTCGAATAAATAAACTATCTGAATCTAAGCATAAATAGTTTTCAGAAAATCTTAACCGCCAAAATTCTGATTTAATAATTTGCTGAGACAAGCCTCCATGCATAGCCTTGTATTTCTCCAGATCTGCATAAGGGTTAGCAGCAACAATATCCTCATCCGCAACCCAGATGTAACCATTCTTACCAAGAGATTTCTCTAATAAATTTTTATCTGCTTTTGGAGTGGAAATGTAAAAATCTAAGCGGTCAGCATTAAATTGGTTGATAGTCTCCAGAAGACGCTTTAAGCGCAAGAAATCTCGTGCATAGGATTTACAGTAGAGAACAAAATCTTTCAAACGATTTTCCTGTGGTGATTTCTATCGAACTTGCATATGGGTCAATATAGTACTTACTGCCTGATCTACGCCAATTGGCTTCCAAATTGGTTCAATCAATTGCTTGGCTTGCCAGTCTAACCAAATTCTCTCTAATCCCATAGCAATGCCTTCGGAATCGCCTTCAGCACTTAAATAAGCACCCCGATCAAGCAACATCTGATCAAGCTGAGGATTACGATGGGTTATTCCCCAAATAGGCCTTCCCGTCCACAGGTAGTCATAAAATTTCGAAGGAATATATTCAGCACACCACTCATCATTGCCGTGAAGTAATATCAATACATCTGCCTCTTGCATTTTTTCGGCCACACGCTGACGACCAGACTTGCCAGTGAGAGGGTCAATCTCTAAGCGACCATGCGCTAATAGCACGTCACTAAATCCAAATTTTTCGATTGCATCTACCGATAGGGAGTCTAGCGGCGCTCCGTACGCATGTACTCGTATTAAATCTCTCGCCTCAGGATACTTTTGAAATAGAGGGATCAAAGCCCTAAGAATAGTGGAGAGTGACCGATCGTTTGCCAGCGAGCCAAAATGGCATAGATTTAATTTATCTGTGTATTGGTGTGCCCGATTGTTACTAAGACTACCAGGAGGCTGAGCGCCTGGCGTCACTACGAAACCATGAGCATTTTTTGGGGTATTTAGATTTGCATTACGCACTTTGGCGTAATGCAGAGCGCCGTCCGTGAACCACCATACTTTGTCAGAAAAATGAGTAAGTTGATTTTCTAAATAGTGCCTAAAACGAGCATCTCGATTCTTAGGCTTTTCAAAGCCTTGATCATTTGGATCTTTGCGAATGACTAAGGGGTCATGCACTTCCACAATCAGCGGCAATCCTGTTACCCTCTTTAACCATAATCCAGCAAGATGAGCTGACCATGCGCCACCGGTTGAATAAATCAAATCAATTTTTCCGGCGCGAATTATTCTCAATCCATTAATAAATGCGGGCACAGCCCAAGACCACTGACTTGAGTATCCTAGCGCCAATTTTTCTAGGCCAATCAATGGGGCTAAAAGAATTGAAACTATTCTGGTGAATAATTTATAAATAAACCCACGACCATATTTATTAGCAACCCAATGTCGGAAGTCAAATCGAAATGCAGCTGGGCCCCAAGCTAAATATTGATAATGAGGAAAACGATGGTCTTTAACTCCAGTGATCGCACTCAATACGATTGGCTCTATGCCAGCATTCAGAAAATAAGGGATCTTATCGGTAATCGTAAGACTAGCAGCGCGACCATCCATATTGAAAGCGTGGGAAATAATTAGCCAACGCTTTTTTTCAGTGACTCGTGGAATAGAGATACTCACGCAAAATCCCAGTAGAGTAAATTAATTACCAGCAACGATCGACATTACTGCCATGCGCACTGCAATACCAAAAGTGACTTGATTTAAGATCACTGACTGAGGTCCATCAGCTACAGCTGAATCAATCTCAACACCCCTGTTCATGGGGCCTGGGTGCATCACAATGGCATCTGATTTGGCTAGCGCCAAGCGTGTTGGCGTTAAACCATATTGTTTGAAGAATTCATCGCCCTCAGGGACTTGCCCTGCTTCCATACGCTCCTTTTGAATGCGTAAGGTCATTACGACATCAACATCTTTCAAGCCTTCTTCCATATTATGAAAGACTTTTACACCCAGCATATCGAGATCGCCAGGTAGTAAGCTCTCGGGGCCAATTGCACGAATGTCTTCACAGCCTAAAGTGGTAAGCGCATGAATATTTGATTTAGCAACACGACTATGCACAATATCGCCAACAATTGCTACTTTTAAGCCTTTGAAGCCCTGCTTAAAGTGACGCATCGTATACATATCCAACAAACCTTGGGTTGGATGTTGATGGCTACCATCACCAGCATTAACAACGTGTACATGTGCTGGTACATGATGCGCAATTTCAATAGGCGCTCTTGAAACGCTGTGGCGCACTACAAAAATATCAGCCTGCATGGCCACAAGGTTATCAATCGTATCAAGAAGGCTCTCACCCTTAGCAGTAGAAGAAGTAGAGATATCTAGGTTAATGACATCAGCTGATAAACGCTTAGCAGCAATCTCAAAAGTAGTTCTCGTGCGCGTAGAATTTTCAAAGAAGAGATTGAAGACACTCTTACCACGCAGCAAAGGAACTTTCTTAACCTCTCTTGAAGGATCGGTCACGCTCACAAACTGCTGTGCAGTATCGAGAATATGGAGGATCTGCTCTTTTGGCAAACCCTCCAAGGTCAAAAGATGTGTTAGCTCTCCAGCGGCATTAAATTGATTCACTAAGTTGCCCCCTGAACCCATTATTCACGCTCCTCAAGCTGAAAGCTAAATTTACCCGCTTCATTCTTTTCTAAAACTAAAATTTGATTCTCGGATACCTGCACTTGTTCACCCACAAAGTTCGCACAGATGGGAAGCTCACGATTGCCACGGTCCGCAAGAACCATCAACTCAACTAATGCAGGGCGACCAAAATCAAAAAGTTCATTCAGGGCTGCTCGTACTGTTCTACCAGTAAGCAAAACATCATCAATCAAAATTATGTTGGCGCCATTCACATCAAAAGGTAAATGTGTTGTCATGGTGCTCGCAGTTCGCAGAGCAGTCATGCCTTTTTCAGCGTAGTCATCTCGATGAAAAGCGACATTAATCACGCCATAATGAGGTAAGCTCAAATCTTTAGCTAAACGCTCTGCAATCCAGGCACCGCCCATTGCTAAACCGGCAAGCTCAAAAGAACCTTCCTGCGCTCTATTGCGCAATGCATCAACTAGTTTTCCGTATAACAATTCAGCGTTCATTTGTATTCCAACACTTCTCAATTTGATTCCATTTAAACCAGCGGCTGTTCTGCAAAATACTGCTCCAAAATCAAAGCTGCAGAATACGCATCTAGATTGTCCCGCATCTTAGGGTCTCCCTCCAAAACAGCAGATGTAAAGCGCTCGTCGACCCAGGTAACAGGTAAATTTAGCCTTCCACGCAATTGATTCCCAAATCGGGTTGCCTTTGCAGTCATTTCATGCTCTTTACCATCAGGATGAACCGGACGACCCACCACGAGTTGATTGGGTTGCCACTCATTTATTAGAATCTGGATTTCCCGGAAAAGTACATCAATATTAGGGGCGGCAATTGTCTTTAATGCTTGCCCAGCTTGTGTTACTGAATTACCTACTGCAATACCAACGCAACGTGTACCGTAATCAAAAGCCATTACAGTAATCGCGCTCATATTAGGCATGCCCCGCTTCACCTGAGAGGGAGGATAAATTAAAGCCGAGATGACTCATTGTCTTTTCATATCGCTGGCTCGATGGGGTATTAAAAATAATCTCTATCATTTGATCGCGCGCGAGAGGAACATTCATCCAGCCATTGAGAGTAATTTCCTCTTCGAGTTGACCAGCGCCCCAACCTGCGTAACCAAGGGTCATCAAGAATTTTCTAGGGCCATTGCCAATAGCTACAGCCTCAAGAACATCTTTAGAGGTAGTCATCGTAAGACCGCCGGGAATAATTAAGGATGAGCTATAGGAAAGATGAGGATTTGATTCATGAAGAACAAACCCACGTTCAACCTGAACGGGCCCACCAAAATAAACAGGTTGCTCTAGCAAAGGAGCAATTTCGAGTTTGAGTTCAATCTTGTCAAAAAGAGTGGCTAAATCAACCTCGGTAGGCTTATTGACTACCAAACCCATTGCCCCTCGCTCGTTATGCTCAAACAAATAGATAACAGAGTTTGCAAAATTTGGATCAACCATGCCTGGCATGGCGATGAGGAACTGATTTGCTAAATGATCGGCTGAATAGGAGATTAAAGACCCTGGATCTGAATTATGGGGGGCTTGATTGGCCGAAGTCATGTGACTATTTTACCGAATATCTAGATTTTTCCGGTAATCCAATAGGCAAGAATACCGACCACCTCATGAACTAATTTATTCCAGTTTTGAATGCCGTCCTCTAGGTCAAATGAGGTCCAATTAAAGTGGTTCGCAGTCTGATAATCGACGGGTATTGGAATAACAGCAATACCTTGTTTTTCAAATATTTTCACTGAGCGATACATATGGCTGGCTGAGGTAATCAAAAGCCAAGGTTTTGAACCTCCAGTCCCATTCTTTAGTCCGAATTCCTCAATCATTGGTTTCATATACCGAACATTCTCATAGGTATTGCGAGACTGATTTTCGTAATGAGCCATTTTTTCACTCAAGCCCTGCTCGGCAATTAATTGCTTAAATGCATCTGCCTCAGATAATCCCTTAGGAATAATTCGACCCGAGTAGCCGCTAAAGATAAAAGGAATATTGGGATATTTTCGAATGAGCTCAAAGGCCTTTGTTACCCGTTCAGCAGATGAATAAATTGAGATTTCTCCACGATCCACGGATATTTGACCGCCCTCGATCGCGCCACCCAATATGATGATTCCGCCGATATCGCCTTCGGAGAGATTTGCTAAGGATGTTTTAGGAATTGCATCCTCAAGACCTCTAAGACCCAATTCGGAAGTAGGCAACCAACCCACTACCAGCACATCAAGCAAAGCTAGGAGTAAAAAACGCTTGCATAAATTAGGCTTTCTAAACGACAGAAATAACAAGCTCAGGACAATAAAAACAATAACCCAATTAAGCGGCTCTATAGAGAACTGCACTACTTTCGAAAGAATAAAAAAGATCGTATCCATCATTAGTAATGATCTTAACCCTTTTGGGCGGGGCTTCCCTCAACAAATTCTGCCAATTAGCCCTAATATAGGGGCTATGCAAAAAGCTCTAGTTTGGCTCCGCCGCGACCTCCGCCTTTATGACAATGCGGCACTTCATCACGCCCTCAAAGAAAGCAAGCAAGTTTGGCTAGCTTTCATATTTGACACCGACATTCTGACACCCCTGAAACAAGGCGAGCTTGATTCAAAAGGCTTAAAACATGACCGTCGAGTCGATTTCATTTGGCAAGGGCTAAAGCAGATTGATGATGAACTCAAGCAACTAGGCGGAGGCCTAATTGTGCGCTTTGGCAAGCCCACCGAATGCATTCCAGAAATCGCTAAAGAGTTAGATGTCAAAACCGTTTTCACGAACCATGACTATGAGCCCTCTACGATTGCCAGAGATGAAATTGTTAAAACTTCATTAGAAAAACTTGGTATTCAATTCGAAAGCTTTAAGGACCAGGTAATTTTTGAAAAGAAAGAAATTCTCACTAACTCCAATACCGTCTTTTCCATCTTCACACCTTATAAAAACAATTGGCTAAAAACACTTCAAGAAAAAGATCTTGCTAGTTACGAGTGCAATCCCAAACCAGGGCAACTGGCCTCAATTCCTAAAAAATTAGCTCTGCCATTTCCATCGCTAGAGTCTATGGGCTTTTGCCCCACCGGTATTGAAGCCTACTTACCGCCTGGATCAGCAGGTGGCCAAGCTTTTTTAGAAGATTTTTTATCGCGCATTGATCAATACCAAATTGGTAGAGACTTTCCGGCCATCAAAGGGGTAAGCTACCTTTCTACTCATCTTCGCTTTGGCATGCTTTCTATTCGAGGCTTGGTTCGCGAAGCTCATCGTCGCATGCTTGCCGGCAGCATGGGTGCCACAATCTGGTTAAGTGAGCTGATTTGGCGTGATTTTTATTTCATGATTCTTGCCAATCACCCACGCTTAGCAGATGGCGCTTCTTTTAAACCTGACTATGACAACATCGAATGGGAAAGCGGTGCTCATGCCAAAAAATTATTTAAGGCTTGGTGCGAAGGTAAAACAGGATACCCATTAGTTGATGCAGCGATGCATCAACTCAATCAAAGTGGCTACATGCATAATCGTTTAAGAATGGTTGTGGCGAGCTTTCTGACTAAAGACTTGGGTATTGATTGGCGCTGGGGCGAAGCTTATTTTGCAGAACATCTGAATGATTTTGAGCTCTCATCGAATAATGGCGGCTGGCAATGGGCTTCTTCTTCAGGATGTGATGCCCAGCCCTACTTCAGAATCTTTAACCCGATTACCCAATCGGAAAAGTTTGATCCTGAGGGAAAATTTATTCGTCGCTATTTACCCCAACTGGAAAAGCTCTCCAAAAAAACCATCCATGCGCCGTGGAAAGCAGGTCACATTGAACTTGAGGCTGCTGGCGTCGTTTTAGGGCGTGACTACCCATTACCAGTGGTTGATCATGATGAGGCTCGCAAGAAAACCTTAGTTCGCTACAGCGTTGTTAAAAAAGTCGGTCAAGACGGCTAATAAAGGATTAATCCGTTTTAAGATAGGGCATGAGCAAGATCTACGCTGTTGGCGACGTCCAAGGATGTGCACCTTCACTCAAAGCCCTCGTTAAAAAGCTACCCAAGCAATCAAAAATGGTTTTCTTGGGGGACTTAGTTAATCGCGGTCCAGACTCACTGGGCGCATTGCGTCAACTAAAAGCTCTACAAGAATCTGGTCGTGCTGAATGTATTCTTGGCAACCATGATCTTCATCTGCTCGCGATTGATGCGGGTATTCGCAAGACTAAAGGTCTTGATACAGTCGAATCGATTCTCCAGGCTACCGATCGCAGAGAGCTCATTAACTGGTTGCGCCAACGTCCTATGGCACTGAGTAATGGACGGGTACTAGCCGTGCATGCTGGCGTTCTCCCGCAATGGGATTTACAGCAAACGATTGAATGTGCACAAGAAGTTGAAAAGGCTTTGCGCAGCAAGTCCTATAAGGATTTTCTGGGAAACATGTATGGCAATATTCCAAATCAATGGAGTAACTCGTTAAAGGGCTACGAACGCTTACGACTCATTACCAATGCACTAACCAGAATGCGCTTTTGCACCCCAAGCGGACAAATGGAGTTTGAAAGTAAAGAAGGCTTAGAAGATGGCCCTAAAGGCTATACACCATGGTTCAAGGCGCCTAAGAGAAAAACGCAAGATACCGTAATCTACTTTGGTCACTGGTCTACTCTTGGTCTGTTACGAGACCACAATGTTGTCGGGCTTGATACAGGCTGTGTGTGGGGCGGAAAACTTACCGCCATGCAAATCTCGGATACCAACAAAGATATGAAAAAGTCTGAAATTATTCAAGTGGATGGTTATGACCACCCCTTACGCATGTAATTCAGAAAATAGTTTTATTACAGTTTCTCAAAGGATTTCTCAGCAGCGCCAATGATCGCATCTAGTACATCGTTGTCATGAGCAATAGATGTAAATCCAGCTTCATAAGCCGATGGCGCTAGGTAAACACCTTCATCCAGCATTAAATGGAAAAACTTCTTAAAAGCCTCAATATTAGTTTTTGTAACAGCCTCATATGAGCTGGGCACTGAATTTGCAAAATAGAAACCAAACATTCCACCAACACTATCAACTGCAAATGGGATATTGGCTTTGTCTGCAGACTGCTTTAAGCCCTTCATGAGTTTTTCTGTTTGACCAGTTAAGCATTCATAGAAACCTTCTCTTGAAATGATCTCAAGAGTCTTTAGACCAGCAGCAACAGCAACGGGATTTCCAGATAAAGTCCCTGCCTGATATACATTTCCTAAGGGCGCCAACTTAGACATGATTTCTTTTTTGCCACCAAAGGCTGCCATTGGCATACCACCGCCCATGACTTTGCCAAGGCAAGTTAAATCGGGAACGATACCTTGCAATGATTGAGCGCCACCCAGCGCCACCCTAAAACCCGTCATGACTTCGTCGTAAATCAAAACGCTACCATGCTTACTGGTGAGATTGCGAATAGCCCCCAAAAATCCTTTTGAGGGCTGAATCAAATTCATATTGCCAGCAATGGGTTCAATGATGACTGCAGCAATTTGATCCCCCTGCTTTTTAAATACCTCTTCGATTGCATCAACATCGTTATACGGCAGCACTAGAGTGTGCTTAACTAGATCCTGAGGAACACCACCAGAAGATGGCGCATTTTGCGTGGAGTCTGCAAAGGTTAGCAAACCCGAACCCGCTTTAACCAAAAGGCTGTCAGCATGGCCGTGATAACAACCCTCAAATTTAATGATCAAGTCTCGACCTGTGTAGCCACGCGCAAGGCGCAAGGCGCTCATCGTTGCCTCTGTGCCGCTAGAGACCATACGTACTTGCTCAACGCTGGGCATCAAAGCGCAAATACGCTCCGCCAATTCAATTTCGCCTTCGGTAGGTGCGCCATAACTAAAACTGGTTTCAGCAGCCTTTTGAACTGCCTCAACTACTTCGGGGTTTGCATGACCGACGATCATGGGACCCCAAGACATAATTAAATCGATATACCGTTTATTGTCAGCATCCCAGAAATAAGGGCCTTTAGCTTTGGTGACAAAACGAGGAGTGCCGCCAACCTGACGAAATGCGCGTACAGGAGAGTTCACTCCACCTGGAATGATCTTTTGTGCCCGCTCAAATAAAACCTCGTTTTGACTCACTTTTACCTCAACCTTTTTTATTTATATCTAGATATTGCTTAGCAATTAAATCGCCATCATTTCAAAATCATCCTTACGCGCACCGCACTCTGGACAAGTCCAATTCATAGGCACATCTTTCCAAAGAGTTCCTGGGGCGATTCCTTCATCAGGCAAACCAGCAGCTTCGTCATAGACCCAGCCACAAATCAAACACATATAGGTTTTAAATTCCATCGTCTTGTTCTCCACTGTTCCCGCTGATCACTCTATCTCGTAACCTCTATTTTAAAGCGTCAATTAATCTTTTGATTCTGTTGATGCAGGCCGCTTAGCATGCATCTCAAACTTAAATAAGCGACACTCGAGTGGACCATTAAATAAGGGCGTCCGCTTTGACTCTTTAATTCTCAACTGACCTGGCAAAGCCATATCAGCAGTCAGCACAAACACACTCCATCCGCCAAAAGTATCTTTGAGGTGTTGCCCAAACTGACGCAAGAACTCGACAAACTTCGGGTCCTGCTCCTCCTGAGATTGAAGCTTCTTGAGAGATTCACGGCTTGAACGCTTAGCGCTTTGACGCCCTGTTTCCAAATTCAGCTCAAAACGGTTTTCTGGTTCCTCAGTCTCGTAACTTGCATCGCGCGCACCTTTTTCTTGGCCACGACCACCCTTTATGACTAGACGTTCACCATAAGGAGGATTTAATAGCATTACGCCGTCTTTAGTATTCGCTGGTGGCTTACTTGCCATGGCATCAATCTGACGCACAATAGGCTGATCTGGCAATTGAGCTCGCTGCCAATTACCTCTGAACATAGAAACCAATTTCTCGTTAATATCGCTTCCGCTAATACCCAGGGATTCAGCATTGGGATATTGCTTGCGTCTTTCTAAAATTTCATTGAGAGACGATTCTTTTAAGCCAGCCCAACGCTTTTGTTCAGCAGCTTCATGAAAAGGCTTTAATCTCTGAAAACCAAAACCATGGGCAGATGTCACTAATGGACGGTAAGCCAATTTACTGGGCTTGGCATCATCGCCATACATCCCCGCCCGAATTCCACCGGGAGGGATGGCTAAAGCCATTTGTGCAGCCTCAATCAAGAAAGTTCCACTGCCACACATAGGATCAAATAAAGTCTGTCCGAGTTTCCAGCCTGCAATGGACAAAATGCCAGCCGCTAAATTTTCCTTTAGGGGAGCATCACCTTTTTCATCTCGCCAACCTCTCTTGAAGAGCGCCTCACCGGAAGTATCTAAATAAATTATCACTTGATTTGCTGTTAAGTGCGCTTGCACTCGAATATCTGGAAATGCAGTATCAATACTCGGACGGTCACCAGTAACATCACGCAATCGATCAACAATCGCATCTTTAATTTTGAGGGTTGCGAAATTTAGACTTTTTAATGGCGAACGATGCGCAGTTACGTCTACCCGCAAAGTCTGCTTTGAGGTAAACCAATCCTCCCAGGCCAGACCACTGGCTAATTTATAGAGATCATCTTCTTGTCTATAGGGTGCCTGTGCCATTTGCAACAACACACGACTCGCAATTCTGGAATGGAGATTTAACGCCATTGCCGCGGAAAGTGGGCCTGCCAGACCAATCCCACCAGTTGGGCTGCTTGGAGTTGGGTCAATTACCCACGTACCCAATGCCTTTGAATCTGGCCGCTGAGCAATTTCTGCAAGCTCCTGTGCTAGCGGCACTTCTAAACCGCCTGGGCAAACAACAAAAAATCTCATGGGGCTAACAGTCTTAAATTAAAAAAGGAAATTACGAAATTCAGAGTAATGATTTAGTGCTTAGGGCTTAAAAATTACCAAAGCCACGATCACCAACAATAAGATCACAGGAACTTCGTTAAACCAGCGATACCACACGCCTGACTTGGTGTTGATGCCAGCGCGAAATTTCTTGAGCAGGCTAAAACAAGCATGGTGATAACCAATCACCAAAATTACAAAAAATAATTTGGTATGCATCCATATATCGCCAGCGCCAATTCCAAAAATAAGCCAAAGTGCTAACCCCAACAAGACTGCTGGTATCGCTAATATAGTCATGAATCGGTAAAGACGATCAGCCATTCCTAAAAGGCGAGCATAGGCCTCAGGATTTTTCTCATCAGCCAAATTCACATAGATTCTTGGGAGATAAAACAAGCCCGCAAACCAAGAGGTGATCAGAACAATGTGGAACGTTTTTACCCAGAGGTAGGCATTCATCATGTTTTATTCAATTCAATTAAGTACGTATCTCGCCGTGGCCCAGAACGACATACTTCAGGGAAGTTAAGCCATCTAAGCCTACGGGACCGCGAGCATGGAGTTTGTCATTTGAAATACCAATCTCGGCGCCAAGACCATACTCAAAGCCATCAGCAAAACGGGTGCTCGCATTGACCATCACACTGGCGCTATCAACTTCACGTAAAAAGCGATCTGCATTTGCTTTGTTGGTAGTAATAATGGCGTCAGTATGTTTACTGCCATAGCGCTCGATATGGTTCATGGCCTCATCAATGTCTGCTACCGTCCTGATCGATAAAATTGGAGCCAAATATTCTGTTTCCCAATCTTCTTCTGAAGCATCGACTAAGTTTTTAAAACCACTAGCCTCAAGTGTCGACCGAGTTAAAGCATCGACACGCAACTCAACGCCTTTATCTTGGTAAATCTTGCAAAGATCAGGCAAAACTTTAGCGGCAATATTCTTATTAACCAGCAAGGTTTCCATGGCGTTACAAGGCGCATAGCGCTGTGTCTTTGCGTTATCGCAAACCTTCACTGCCATTGCCACGTCGGCATCAGCATCGATATAGGTATGACAAATACCATCCAAATGCTTGATCATTGGAACGCGTGCTTCAGCCATCAAGCGGGCAATGAGACTCTTGCCTCCGCGTGGAACTATCACATCAATATATTGCGTCATGGTGATCATTTCACCAACGGCAGCTCGATCGATCGTAGTGACAACTTGCACAGCATCCTTAGGTAGTCCCGCAGCAGCAAGCCCCTCTTGAATAATCTGAGCAAGCAAGGTATTGGAATCAATTGCCTCAGAGCCACCGCGCAGGATCACTGCGTTACCCGACTTTAAGCAAAGTGCTGCGGCATCAATTGTGACGTTAGGGCGTGACTCATAAATGATGCCAATTACTCCGAGTGGCACACGCATTTGTCCAAGCTCAATACCAGAGGCTTGCTTTTTCAATGCAGTCATTTTCCCAATAGGGTCTTCTAGAGAAACAATCTGCTCTAGACCTAAGGCCATCTTTTCAATAGTCTTAGAGGTCATTGTTAAGCGATCAACAAATGCAGCATCCTGACCATTTGCTTTTGCACGATCAACGTCTACTTGATTGACCCTTTGAATCTCACCTGCTTTTTGACGAACTAACTTGGCGATATGCAATAGAGCTTGATTCTTATGTTCGCTTGACGCACGAGTCATCGCACGCGATGCACTGCGTGCTCGCTTGCCAATGTCCTGCATCAATTCTTGGATCTCTGTACCCATTTACCTTACTCTCTAGATTACCGTAATAAGTTTCCAACTAAACGCAGACCATCCCAAGGATCGGCCGGCAATTCTGGGGCAGAAAGCCCTTTCACCTGCCGATCAAGCCCAGCAGCAACCTGCATCGCTCTGCGCAACTTCAGTGGCTGCACCCTTCTTAATGCGGCTGGGTATAGGCGCTCTTTATTTCCCCAGATTCGATTCACCCGTATGAGCTGCTGGACTGACTCCCCCGCATCGCTGGCTACCTTTAATTTAGATAGTAGCCTAAGCTCTTCAGTCACGCTCCATAGAATCAAAACCAAAGGCTCACCTTCGCCTTTTAGGCCATCCAACATCCGATTAAGCCGAGGTAAATCGCCTGCAAGCATCGCTTCAGTTAATTCAAATACGTTATAACGAGCTACTTTTAAAATTGACGACCGTATCTGCTCTTCAGTTAAAACGCCTGTGGGGTAAAGCAAACCCAACTTCAGAATCTCTTGATGAGCAGCAATAAGGTTTCCCTCCACCTGATCTGCAATGAACTCTAGTGCACGTTGACCTTCAGGGCCGCCCTCGACTTCTTGATTCTGCAACCTCAATCGGCTTGCAATCCATCTTGGTAAATGACTGCGATCTAAAGAATCAATTTGAATTGCCATACCAACATCATCCAACGCGCTAAACCAAGCAGAAGTCTTGGTTTTGCTATCTAATCTTGGCAGCACAATGCACACCACAGTATCTGGACCATCTGCTGCGCTTACTTGCGACTCTATTTGCGCGGCAAACTGTTTCAAAGCATCAGCACCATCGCGGCCTGGCTTGCCAGTTGGGATACGCAACTCCACCCAACGCTTATCCCCAAACAAAGACATTGTTTGACCGGCACTCATCAGAGCGCTCCAATCAAATCCCCGTTCTTGCAACATGACCTCGCGCTCAGTAAAACCAAGCTTCTTAGCAGCAATACGTAATTGATCCATCGCCTCCATCATCAACAATGGCTCGTCACCACTAAAGACATAGAGGGGAAGCATTGCACCTCCAGAACTCAAGGATTTGAGGTGCACTTGCAGGGCATCAACTTTGACCATGCGAGTCTTTATCTATCTTTAGAAGGATTTAGTTCGAGGTGCTTTGGCTGCAGCAGAAACGCGGCGTAATATTTGAATCGCCAGATCCTTACGCATCAAAGACAGAAATTGCTGTTGCTGAACATCTGTTGCCAACACGGTTGTGTTGGAGAAGTCCATATCGCGAGTCATGTAGATTTCACTATCAGGGATAACTTCTGCTCCTGCAACGTCATAAGCACGAAAGCCCACACGAATATTCAAACGGTATGCAGAAACTTGGCCAGCGGAGTTATACGCCAAAATCTCACGTCCACTGAGATCGTTTGTAATCTCCAAAATTAAATCGGCGTCTTTTGGATTAATTGCCACCTTCACATCCGTACCCTGCAAAATGGCAGTTTGAATATCAGCGCGTAATGGTGGTGATGGATTGCCGGTGATGGCAATTGCCTTGAATGGCAAATCTACCATTCCCCGTAGGCGATAGCCACAAGCGATCAAACCGCTGACCGGCGCGCTGACGATAAAACCCAACATTGCACGACGAAGTAGGTTTGCGCTCATATCTTTAGTTTCTCGAATTTTTCTACGGCTATGCAACGATATTAACCAAACGACCCGGCACCACAATTACTTTTTTGGGGGGACCACCATTGAGCGCCTTCACTGCAGGTTCACTCTGTAAAGCCAAAGCTTCAATTTGCTCTTTGCTAGCCTCTGCTGGCACTTTAATTTCGCCCCGCAATTTGCCATTGATTTGCAACATCAAGGTGATTTCAGTTTGAATGAGGGCGGATTCATCCACAGCAGGCCATGGTGCATCTAACAAAGGTCCAAAAGTCTTGGGGTAACCCATATCTTTCCAGAGCACATGGGTCAGATGCGGCACAACTGGATAAAGTACGCGCAATAAGATGCTGAGACACTCACGCAACACTGGCGCACTAATCACAGTACCTTGATCCAGTTTAATTGGCTCTAGAACATTTAGCATCTTCATTGCTGCAGACACGACTGTGTTGTACTGACGACGTTGATAGTCAAAATTAGCCTGCTTCAAAATTGCATGGACTTCACGACGCAAATCTTTCTCAGCATCATTCAGGTTAACTTCAATAGCGTCTTGAGCATCACGAATCGCATTTGCTTGACTGCTTGAATACATCCATACACGACGTAAAAAGCGAGAAGCGCCATCAACGCCAGCACCAGACCATTCCAACTGTTGCTCTGGTGGGGCTGCAAACATCACAAATAAACGTGCAGTATCAGCACCATATTGGTCAATCAGAGCTTGCGGATCAACGCCATTATTCTTGCTCTTGGACATCTTCTCAACGCCACCAATGATCACCGGTGTGCCTGAGGAATCGCCTTTTAATTTAGCGCCCCGTGGTCGACCTTTTTCATCAAGATCTAACTCAACATCAAGAGGGTTAAGCCAAGTTTTCTTACCCGATGATTCTTCGGAGTAATAAGTCTCATTAAGAACCATGCCCTGCGTCAAGAGATTCTGAAATGGTTCATCAAACGTAATCAGATTCAGGTCGCGCATGACCTTAGTCCAGAAACGCGCATACAGCAAATGCAAAATCGCATGCTCAATACCGCCAATATATTGATCCATTGGCATCCAATATTCATTACGCTCATCAACCATGGTCTTCGCATCGGGACCGGTGTATCGCATGAAATACCAAGAAGAATCTACAAAGGTATCCATCGTGTCAGTTTCACGTCGCGCAGGCTTACCGCACTTCGGACACTTCACATTTAAAAATTCAGCACGCTTATTCAAAGGATTGCCACTGCCATCTGGAACACAATCTTCAGGCAGCGCTACTGGCAAGTCTGACTCAGGTACGGGAACTGCACCGCAACCAGGATTAGCTTCATCACCACAATGAATGATTGGAATTGGTGTACCCCAATAGCGCTGACGAGAAATACCCCAGTCACGCAAGCGATAGGTAGTCTTGATTTCTCCGATACCCATCTTCTCTAAATCTTGAGCCACTGCACTGACAGCTTCTTCATGTGAGAGGCCATCGTATTTGCCACTATTGAAGCAAACTACGCCTTCTTTTTGGGCATACCAATCCTCCCAGTGAGTAGCATTAAACATAGGTGATTCACCTTTCAGCGCAACCACTTGTTTAATTGGCAAGTCATATTTAAGAGCAAAGGCAAAATCGCGTTCATCATGAGCGGGAACGCCCATGACCGCGCCATCACCATATGACATCAATACATAATTACCGACCCAGACAGGAACAGGCTCATGGGTTAAGGGATGAGTGACATACAACCCGGTGAACATGCCTTCTTTTTCTTGAGTCGCCAAATCAGCCTCAATCACACTGCCCGTTTTGCACTTCTCAATAAAAGCAGCAAGCGCTGGATTATTTTCAGCAGCCTTTGTCGCCAATGGGTGCTCTGCTGCCACTGCGCAGAAAGTAACTCCCATGATGGTATCTGCACGAGTAGTAAAGACATGCAACAAACCGTCTTGAATAAAGTTTCCATGCGCATCAGCAATCTCATGCTTAAAAGCAAAGCGCACGCCGCGACTTTTGCCGATCCAATTTTGCTGCATGGTTTTGACGCGCTCAGGCCAACCTAAACCATCTAAACCAGAGAGCAATTGCTCTGCATAAGCAGTAATGTTGAAGTAGTAACCTGGAATCTCGCGCTTTTCAACTAGTGCACCTGAACGCCAACCACGACCATCAATCACTTGCTCATTTGCCAATACTGTTTGATCGATTGGATCCCAGTTCACAACCTGAGTCTTGCGATATGCAACGCCTTTTTCAAGCATCTTCAAAAAGAGCCATTGATTCCAGCGATAGTAATCAGGACTACAAGTTGTAACCTCTCTTGACCAGTCAATAGCCAAACCCATCGCCGCCATCTGCTTTTTCATATAAGCAATGTTGTCGTAGGTCCATTTTGCTGGAGGCACTTTATTCTGAATCGCTGCATTTTCTGCAGGCATACCAAACGCATCCCAACCCATTGGCATCAAGACGTTATAGCCCTGCATACGAAGTTGACGCGCCATCACATCATTTATCGTGTAGTTACGCACGTGACCCATATGCAACTTACCAGATGGGTAAGGCAACATTGAGCAGGCGTAATACTTTGGTTTTTTCTTACCGTCTGCACCTACTGCGTTTTCAGCTACTTGATAGACTTGCGCACTTTCCCAATCAGCTTGTGCTGCCGCTTCAATACTGCGGTAGTCGTAATCCTTACTCATTCAAAACAACTCTTTTCTAATGTAATTATTGATTTTTATTAATCTGATTATTTGCGCAAGCCAAGCACATCCTGCATGTCATAAAGACCTGAATTTTGTCCTTGTAGGAAGCGTGCTGCACGCAAAGATCCTTGCGCATAAGACTGGCGGCTTGAAGACTTATGACTAATTTCAATACGCTCGCCATCGCCAGCAAAGAGTACGGTGTGATCGCCCACGATATCGCCACCACGAATGGTGGCAAAACCTATAGATCCTTCTTTGCGTTCGCCAGTATGACCCTCACGTGCATACACAGCAACGTCATCGAGCTTTTCGCCAAGAGCATCTGCAATAACTTCACCCATCTTCAATGCAGTGCCTGAGGGGGCGTCTACTTTATGGCGATGATGTGCTTCAATAATTTCAATGTCGTACCCTTGATTGAGCATCTTGGCTGCGATCTCTAGCAGCTTAAATGTAGCGTTCACCCCCACACTCATATTAGGGGCGAACACAATTGCTAACTTAGCAGCTGCCTTTTTCAAATTTGTAATTTGATCGGCGCTTAATCCGGTAGTGCCAATAATCATCTTTGTGCCGGTCTTTTCAGCGACAGCTAAATACGCCATAGTGCCTTCGGGTCTTGTGAAATCAATCAGAAACTCTGCATTAGCCAGCACAGCAGCGATATCTGATGAAATTTGTACACCGGTCTTTTTACCCAAAAATGCTCCAGCATCTTCACCAAGTTGCGGGCAAGATGCATGTTCAAGCGCACCAACCAGTTGGGCATCTGCCGTATTGAGAACCGCCTCAATCAACATCTTGCCCATACGACCAGTTGCTCCAGCAATTGCAATCTTCATCATGTGTTTCTTCGCTTCTTATTAAAGTGTCTAGAGATGCTCAATAGGGGTTTTATGGCATCAATGTATAAATCATTCCTACTACTTTTTCTCAGTCGCTGGTGGTGTATTCATAGCACCAGGCCCTAAAGGTTCAGGCTGCACAACTTGACCATCTGATGACTTAGAAAAACTAAAGTAATCCCAGAATGAGCCTGTACTTGCAGCAGGCACCGGTGGGACAGCAGCGCCCTTAGATAAGTTATCCGTTGGGCTTGGCACCAGCAATTCTGGCTGCTGCAATGGCGGTGTAACTGGCGGCTTGTTTGAACCAGTAACGACATCCCAAAATGAACGCTTCGTTTTAGCGTAGTTATCAATCTCAGCAACCAACTCTACGTCTGTCGGCAGAGCATCACCCTCAAACTTCACCACCTTATCGCCGTCAAAATAGACAGTTACATGGCGCTCTTTGCCTACACGTTGACCGGCGCGCTTAAATTCGAAAACATAATCCCAGCGATTGGCATGGAAATAACTCGCTAATAACGGGGTGCCCAAAATCTGACGCACTTGCTCGCGTGTCATGCCCAGCTTTAATTTGGCATATTGCTCACTGGAGATAAAGTTACCTTGAACAATGTCAGGAACATAGGGTTGGAAAACTTTATTCATCCAGGCGCGCTGAGTTTCATCAACTGCAGTAGAGCACCCAGCAACTCCAAGTAGGCTAACTAAGGCAACCGCCAACAATCCCCCGCGGGAGGATATGGAAAGACCCCTCAAAAGCGGGTTCAAAAAGCGACTAAAAAGTTCAAGGCAATTTTGCATGGCTGGCCGTATCATTAAGACATTGATTTTAGCTCCCAAAGCCATGAATACGAACCAAAACCCCACTCCTGAAAATTTGCGCGATATTGGCCTAAAAGCCACCGGTCCGCGAATGAAAATCCTTGATTTTTTTCATCAAAATGGGGGCACGCACTTTAGCGCTGAAGACGTCTTCATGGCCTTAGCCAAGGATGATCAAGAAATCGGTCTAGCCACTGTCTACAGGGTGCTTACCCAGTTTGAGCAAGCAGGTCTTCTACTTCGCAGCCACTTTGAGTCTAGCAAGGGTGATAGCCGCGCTATTTACGAGCTCAACGAAGGCCGTCATCACGACCACCTGGTTTGCTTAGATTGCGGTCATGTTGAAGAATTTGTCGATGAAGCCATCGAGAAACGCCAACGAGATATCGCTAAAAACCTTGGATTTAAGCTCCAAGAGCACTCTTTGGCAATGTACGGGCATTGCCAGAAGAAAAACTGCCGAAATAAGCAAAAATAAGTTCTTTTCTGGGTGCTTTAGCTGGATTTCAGAAGCCTAAATAAGAAAAAAGACCTCAAATTGAGGTCTTTTATACTTTTTACAGACTTTTAACAACAATTAGCGACTTTTGTTCACTTTACTGCCATTAGTGCTTCAGCAGCATTGAGCATTTGAACTGAATAACCCCATTCATTGTCATACCAAGCCAATACCTTCACCAACTTGCCGTCGGCGGAAACACGCGTTTGGGAAGCGTCATAAATACTTGGACGCGGATCATGGTTAAAGTCGATCGAAACCAAAGGTAGGGTGTTAAAGCCCAAAATACCTTTGAGCTCGCCTTCGCTAGCGGTCTTCAAAATCGAATTCACTTCATCAACATTAGTAACGCGGCTAGCCGCAAACGTAAGATCTACGACAGAAACGTTTATTACAGGAACGCGCATGGCAAAACCATCAAAGCGTCCCGCTAACGCTGGCAAAACTAATCCAACCGCTTTTGCTGCACCAGTCTTTGTTGGAATCATGCTGGACACAGCAGAGCGTGCGCGACGCATATCCTTGTGATAGACATCAGTCAATACTTGATCATTAGTAAAAGCATGAATGGTTGTCATCAAACCAGACTCAATACCAATTTTTTCTAACAATGGTTTTACTAAAGGTGCCAAACAGTTAGTAGTACAGCTTGCGTTGGAAACAACGACGTCGCTTGGCTTAAGAACATTTTGATTAACACCATACACAATGGTTGCATCCACGTCTTTTTCACCAGGAGCAGAAATCAATACTTTTTTAGCGCCCTGCTGAATATGAATCATCGCTTTTTCTTTAGAGGTAAACTTACCAGTGCACTCTAAAACTAGATCTACACCTAACTCACCCCAAGGGATTTCAGCAGGATTGCGTGTACAAAACATCTTGATACGATCACCATTAACCACCATGTAATCGCCATCAACAGAAACTTCGGCAGGGAAACGGCCATGCGCAGAGTCGTATTGGGTTAGATGGGCGTTAATCGCAATATCACCCATCGCATTGATTGCAACAATCTTGATGTCACGGCGTGGCTTACCGTTCAATTGATCTTCATACAAGGCGCGCAATACCATACGACCAATACGTCCATAACCATTAATTGCGACACGAATTGTCATTTATTTCCCCTTACTAATATTGAATATGTTTTGCGTTACTTCTTTGCGATGCATTGTTTAACAGTCTTGGTAATTTGATCAACCGTTAAACCAAAGTATTCATACAACTGACCAGCAGGCGCAGACTCACCAAAGGTATCCACACCATGGACAGCTGCACAACCATACTTCCACCAGAAATCGCTCACACCTGCCTCAATCGCAATACGCGGAATATTGGCCGGCAACACTTTAGTTTTATAAGTAGCATCCTGCTGATCGAAAACAGTAGTCGAGGGCATCGATACAACACGAACACCCATTTTTCCTGAGCTCTCTTTTTCAAAACGTTCTGCCGTCTGTAATGCCAGCGCAATTTCAGAGCCAGTGGCAATAATGACTGCATCAATCTTTCCAGACTTTGGATCTCGTAAGACATAGCCACCGCGAGCAATCTCTTTAATTTGTTGGCTATTACGAGAAACAAATGGACAGTTTTGACGACTAAAGATCAAGGCGCTTGGGCCATTTTTTCGCTCAACCGCTGCGCCCCAAGCAACAGCGCTCTCAGTCGTATCGCAAGGACGCCAAACCATCAGATTTGGGATGAGACGTAAGCTAGCTACATGCTCTACAGACTGGTGGGTTGGGCCATCTTCACCAAGGCCAATAGAGTCGTGGGTAAAGACAAAAATGCTACGCAACTTCATCAATGCAGCCATACGAATAGCATTGCGGCTGTAATCAGAGAAAGTGAGGAAGGTGCCACCAAATGGAATATAGCCACCGTGCAAAGCGATACCATTCATGATGGCGCTCATGCCAAACTCACGAACACCGTAATTGATGTGATTACCCCATTGATCGCAACGTACTGCTTTACATGCCGACCAGTTTGTTAAGTTCGAACCTGTTAAGTCTGCAGAACCACCCATAAATTCTGGCAAAGCTGGAGCTAATGCTTCAATCGCATTTTGACTTGCCTTGCGCGTTGCAACAGTTTCTGCTTTAGATTGACATGTCTTCAAATACGCATTGAGCGTAGATGCAAAATCTTTTGATAAGTCGCCCTGCATGCGACGTTGCAATTCAGAAGCAAGTTCTGGGAACTTATTTTTGTACTTCTGGAATTCTTTATTCCACTCATGCTCAGCAGCTTGACCGCGCTTTTTGAAATCCCAAGCATCATAGATATCTTGCGGAATTTCAAAGGGAGCATATGGCCAATTCAATGCCACACGAGTTGCTGCAATCTCGGTAGCTCCCAATGGAGAGCCATGGACTTTATCGCTACCAGCCATATTCGGTGAGCCTTGACCAATCGCAGTTTTACAACAAATTAATGTTGGCTTAACACTCTTTTTGGCTACTGCAATCGCTTTTGAAACAGCCTCCGCATCATGACCATCAACATCTCGAGTCACATTCCAACCATAGGCTTCAAAACGCTTGGGGGTATCTTCATTAAACCAAGAAACAACTTTGCCATCGATAGAGATACCGTTGTCATCCCAGAGCGCAATCAACTTATTCAGCTTTAATGTTCCAGCTAATGAACACACCTCATGACTGATACCTTCCATTAAACAACCATCGCCTAAAAACACATAGGTGTAGTGATCAATGATATTGAGGCCAGGACGATTAAATTCTTCTGCAAGCAACTTTTCTGCAAGCGCCATGCCAACAGCATTCGAGATTCCCTGACCGAGTGGGCCAGTGGTCGTTTCTACACCCGGCGTAATTCCGTACTCAGGATGTCCTGGAGTTTTACTATGCAATTGACGGAAATTTTTTAACTCCTCAATTGGTAAGTCGTAACCAGAAAGATGCAAGAGTGAATACAACAACATCGAGCCATGACCATTGGATAAAACAAAACGATCGCGATCCATCCAATGGGGATCTGTAGGGTTATGCTTTAAGTGATCATTCCATAACCCAACAGCAATGTCGGCCATTCCCATCGGCATACCAGGATGACCTGAGTTTGCCTGCTGAACTGCATCCATGGATAAGGCGCGAATGGCATTAGCCATGCGAATTTGAAGGTTTGACATCGTAAAAGTGGTCTCTAGAAAATTAATTGACTATATTTCAGTAATGCCTCAATTTTATCTTCCCGGACCATGGGAATCCCAAAAGCCCACCGCCCTCACCCCAGAGGTTGCCCACCATTTACGCGTTAGGCGCGTTCAGGCTGGTGAGTCTTTTCCAGTATTTGACGGAAAAGGGCAAATTGCTCAGGCGGAACTTCTGTCTTTGAGTAGAAAAAGTGGTTTAGCCCTAATCAGCGAAATCCGGACCGACACCCATCGAGAGACCCCTTATGCCATTACTTTGGCCCAAGGCTTGGCTGGTGGAGACAAAATGGATTGGATTGTTGAAAAAGCCGTAGAAACTGGCGCCCAAGCCATCGCTCCAATGCAGTGTGAGCGATCCATTCTGAGGCTTACCCGCTCAAGCGATCAAGAGCGTGCTCTAAAGCGTCTGGTTCACTGGCAAGGGATCATTCAAGCTGCATGCGAACAATGTGACAGAACAGTACTTGCGCGGCTTGAACCGATCCAAACTTTTGCAGACTACTTAAAAACAAGCCCAAAGCCTGCACTCAAACTATTGCTCAGTCCAGATGCCACAAAAAGCGTGTACTCGGTTTTGATGGAAAACGACCCACAAGATATTGTCTTAATGATTGGGCCTGAAGGTGGTCATACACCCGAAGAAGAGGCTCAAGCGCAAGCTGCAGGCTATCAAATCGTATCCTTAGGAGAACGGGTTCTACGCACCGAAACAGCTGGGGTTGTAGCGATTACAGCGATACACAGTGTTTGGAACCCTGAAATACAAAATCGCCTCAAGTAGAGGCGATTTCAGGGGTTCAAAGACTTTTGCTATTAGGCAAAAGAGTAGAACACGCGATACGGCGTACGACGCTCAGCCCAATAATCCACGGCATCACGGAATACATCTAGCAAGGTCTCGCGAGCTTCTTTATCAAATTTTTGAGTGCAAGGTAAACCTTCGAGCACAACTACGAAGCCCGGTTGTTGACCGGCTTTATCAGTAGTTGTCGTCAAGGCATCCAACAAAGGATCAAAGTTTTTTGCTTGCTGTTTTGTAAAAGAGTAAGCAATTGCAATCGCCTCAAGAACCTCACCTTTGGTCATTGCATTGGTGCAATTCGCGTAGATGAAGTGTTGGCCTAGTTCTGTAGCCGCCTCCTGTAAATCTGGTGTACGGAAAGCACGAATAGATTGCACGATGTTAGTGCGCACGCTGCGCAACATAGCCGGTGGTCCGGCATCACGAACGGCCAAAGCGGCACGCCAAGAAGCTGTCACTTTTTTCCCCGAAACTTGATTTGCTGCATAGGTTTGTAAACGAGATAAACCACCCTGGGCATAGACATTGGCAGCGGACGATTCGGTTTCTAGACGATCATTGCTGTCCCAACTTTCAGCGCGGCTATGTTCGTCGAAGCTAGCTGTATTGGTGTTTTCAGAGCGATTATTCATGATGGGTGCTAGGTTACCCTTAACAAGCCATCAAATCAAGCCCAAATACAGGTCTTTTTATATAACTTATTGATTTATATAGAATTAATTTATGTAAGTTAGTGATAACTTACATAAATTAGAAATCCCTAAGAAATACCTCTAGCGTTGCTTGCCGCCTCAACTACAGCCAATGTTGTCACGTTCACAATTCGACGAACGGTCGCAGCTGGGGTCAAAATGTGAATTGGCTTGGCAACACCTAACAGCAGAGGTCCGATCGCAATACCATTTCCTGCAGCCGTTTTGAGCAAGTTATAGGAAATGTTTGCCGCATCGATATTTGGCAGAACCAAGAGATTAGCATCACCCTTCAATGATGATGAAGACACGGCACCTTCACGAATAGTTACATCGAGTGCGCTATCTCCGTGCATCTCCCCATCCACCTCTAAGGTTGGATCTGCATTTTTCAATAAAGCCAATACTTCGCGCATCTTGACTGCAGATGGGGCATTGCTAGAACCAAAATTTGAATGCGACAAAAGTGCAACTTTTGGCACCAAGCCTAACTTACGCATTTCGCTTGCGGCCATCAAAGTCAACTCAGCCAATTGTTCTGCAGTTGGATCGATATTGATGTGGGTATCCACCAAGAATACTTGGCGGCCAGGCAAAATCAAACCAGACATTGCGCCATATACATTTGCACCTGGCTCACGACCGATCACCTCATCAACATACTTAAGGTGTGTCGCTAAATTACCGACCGTGCCAGAAATCATGCCATCAGCCATGCCTTTTTGAATCAATAGGCTGCCAATCAAACTATTGCGACGTCGCACTTCAAGCTTAGCAAATGACTGAGTTACACCTTTACGCTCCGTGAGCCCGAGGTAGGTTTGCCAGAAATCACGGAAGCGGGAATCATTTTCTGGATTAACAATCTCAAAGTCATCGCCTGCCTTCATGCGTAAGCCAAACTTCTCGATACGATGTTCTATCACCGCTGGGCGACCGATCAGAATTGGAGTAGCTAAATGCTCATCCAGAATGATCTGTACTGCACGCAATACGCGCTCATCTTCACCCTCTGCAAAGACAATGCGTTTTTGATTTGCAGGAACCCTCTTCGCAATACTGAAGAGAGGCTTCATCAAAGTACCAGAGTGATACACAAACTGTTGCAACTGATTGCGATAAGCATCGAAATCTTTAATTGGGCGAGAGGCAACGCCATCATCCATTGCTGCTTTAGCGACTGCAGGAGCGATCACTGTAATCAAGCGAGGATCAAATGGCTTTGGAATCAAATACTCGGGGCCAAAAGATAGATTTTCAATTCCGTAAACTGAGGTCACCACTTCACTTTGTTCTGCTTGGGCTAACTCTGCAACCGCTTTTACAGCAGCAACTTCCATGCCACGCGTAATAGTCGTTGCACCAACATCTAAAGCGCCACGGAAAATAAATGGGAAGCACAACACGTTATTCACTTGATTCGGATAATCAGTACGGCCAGTTGCCATCACCGCATCAGGGCGAACAGCTTTCACTTCTTCCGGCAAGATTTCTGGGGTTGGATTTGCAAGGGCATAAATCAATGGCTTATCTGCCATCTTCTTAACCATGTCTTGCTTCAATACACCACCAGCAGAAAGACCCAAGAAAATATCCGCATCAGCAATCACTTGATCCAAAGTACGCAGATCAGTCTCTTGACAGAACGGCTCCTTCTCTGGATCCATCAATTCTTTACGACCTTTGTAAGCGACGCCAGCTAGGTCAGTTACCCAAATGTTTTTACGTGGAATACCTAAATCAACCAATAAATCCAAACAAGCCAGAGCGGCCGCGCCTGCACCAGAAGTAACGAGCTTCACATTACCAACATCCTTGCCAACAACCTTCAGGCCATTGAGGATCGCAGCCGCAACCACAATCGCAGTGCCATGCTGATCATCATGAAAGACCGGAATCTTCATGCGTGCTTGTAATTTACGCTCAACTACAAAGCAATCTGGCGCTTTAATGTCTTCTAAATTGATACCGCCAAAAGTGGGCTCAAGTGCCGCAATAATTTCTACGAGCTTCTCAGGATCGTTTTCATTTACCTCAATATCGAAAACATCAATACCAGCAAATTTCTTAAACAGAACTGCTTTACCTTCCATCACTGGCTTGCTAGCCAATGGACCAATATTTCCTAAACCTAGAACAGCGGTACCGTTTGTAATCACGCCAACTAAATTGCCACGAGCGGTGTACTTAAAAGCATTTGCGGGATCTTTCACAATCTCTTCGCAAGGCGCTGCAACACCTGGTGTGTAAGCAAGCGCTAAATCACGTTGGTTGGTGAGTTGCTTAGTTGGGGCAATCTCGATTTTTCCAGGAACCGGAAACTCGTGATACTGAAGGGCAGCCTCTCTTAAAGCCGCAATCTGTTGATCTTTGCTATTTTCTTTGCTCATCCACTAACTCACTTAGTTCTGTTTAATCTTCGCTACTTGAAGACTTGTAAGCCATTAATTCTATTCCTCTCTCGCATTGCACCCCCAAGAGCCATAAAATGAGGCATGCATTCTGATTCTGGCCCAATGGGCGAATTCGATCTCATTGAACGTTTTTTTAAAACGGGGAGCGCTTCGAACTCTACCCTGAGTTTGGGTATCGGTGATGACTGTGCCCTGATAAAGCCTTTGCCTGGAGAAGAAATAGCGATTACCAGCGATATGCTGGTCGAAGGGCGGCATTTCTTTGTTGGCACAGATTCTGAGCATTTGGGCCGCAAAGCCCTTGCTGTAAACCTCTCTGACCTAGCTGCAATGGGCGCCAAACCCCTGGGATTTACTTTGGCGATTGCCCTGCCAGCAGTTGATACGCAATGGCTAGAAAGCTTTTCTAAGGGCTTGTTTGCAGTCGCCAATCTATTTTCTTGTCCGCTAATTGGTGGTGACACTACTGCCGGCCCCTTAACCATCTCAATTACCGCCATCGGCAGTGTTCATCCTGAAAAAGCCATTCGTAGATCAGGGGCAAAAATCGAGGATGATATTTGGGTTTCAGGAACGATTGGCGACGCAAGGCTCTGTCTTGCTGCATTGCGTCATGAAATCAAGCTCTCTGAAGACGAACTGAAGACTGTTGAGCACCGCATGCATCAACCTACACCAAGGGTTGAACTTGGACTCAAACTTGGAGGCATAGCAAATGCTGCTCTAGATATTTCTGATGGCTTGCTTGGGGATTTAAAACATCTATTGAAGCAATCAAAAGTGGATGCAGAAATTTTTTTAGACAATCTTCCCAAGTCAGCGACGCTGCAAAAGCAAGATCTTGCAATCCAAAATCAGTTTGCTGCTAGCGGTGGTGATGATTACGAATTGTGCTTTACTGCCCCAGTCAAGCAACGTGATGTCATCCAAGAAATTGGTAAATCCTTAAAGCTCCCTCTCACACGTATAGGTTGTATTACTGCTAAGCAAAATGAGCAATCGGCCATTCACATTATCGGTACAGATGGAAATGTCATTGGTGATGCTGATGCTGCTGCACTCCTCAAATCTTTTGACCACTTTGCGCAATGACAAATCACCATCCACCTGAAGTAACGCCGAACTTTACGTGGATGTTAAAGGCAGCTAGTCGCACTTTAGCTTTTGGTTTTGGTAGCGGTCTAAGCCCCATAGCGCCTGGGACTGCAGGTACTCTTTGGGCCTGGGCAGCTTTTTTGATTGCAGAATATTTCCTGTCCTCAGAAGCGTTTTTTTGGATCATTGGCAGTAGCTTAGTGTTGGGTTGCTGGATCTGCGGCAAAGTCAGCGAAGAATTGGGTAGAAAAGATTTTGGGGGAATTGTTTGGGATGAAATGGTAGCTTTTTGGTTGGTATTGGTATTCATCATGCCAACTAACCTTTGGATGCAAATCCTAGCATTCGCATTATTCCGATTTTTTGATGCCGTCAAACCTGGACCGATCGGCATGATTGATCGCCATTTTAAAAATACAGAAAACTCCGATACACCATCTAACTCACTACAAATATGGTGGCATGGATTTGGCATCATGGTGGATGATCTTGCAGCAGCTCTCTTCACTCTCTTAATCATCGCTCTTACGCTAGTAGCAATTACTCATATGGGATGGGCTTAAATATGCAATCACTGCATACCGTTAAAACCTTAGCAGAAATTTTGCTCGCTAAAAATTGGAAGATTGCAGTAGCTGAATCTTGTACTGGAGGCTTAGTCTGTGCCACCCTCACTGATTTGGCAGGCTCAAGCGAGTGGTTTGAGCGCGGCTATATTACCTATAGCAACGCAGCTAAGGAGGACAGCCTGGGGGTTCCATCTAAGCTCATTCAATCCTTTGGAGCTGTCAGCGAGCAGGTTGCCAAAGCAATGGCAGAGGGTGCGCAACTAAGTTCCGGAGCCAATGCTGCCATTTCTATTACTGGCATTGCAGGTCCAATGGGTGGCTCAGCAGAAAAACCGGTGGGAACCGTTTGCTTTGGCTGGGCTATTCATAACGATAGTGGCGAAAACAGGGTGTTAACAAAAACCATGCACTTTGATGGCGATCGTCAAGCGATCCGCGAGCAAGCTTGTAATTACGTATTGAACGAATTAGCTAAACTACTCGAAAATTAAATTACTTCATCCACCCTTTGTGATGGAAGTACCACAGAGGAATAATCGCAGAAATGCACATAGCAATAATAGCCATTGGGTAACCCCAAGTCGCATCGAGCTCAGGCATATGCTTGTAGTTCATGCCCCAGATACTGGCCAGTAAAGTAGGTGGCATTAAGGCAACAGATACCACCGAGAAGATCTTGATAATCTTTGATTGATTCAAGTTAATAAAACCAACTGTCGCATCCATTAAGAAGTTAATCTTGTCGAATAAGAAAGCAGTATGGTTCTCGAGAGAATCAATATCACGCAAAATTTGACGCGCTTCTTCTTGCTGTTCATCAGAGAGTAACTTACTGCGCATCAGAAAGGATAAAGCTCTGCGGGTATCCATCACATTACGACGAATACGTCCGTTGGTATCTTCTTCTTTTGCAATCGTTTCAAGAACTTGCTCAGCATCAGCGTCATTAATATCATCTTGCAAGACGCGTTTACCTGCTTGCTCCAGATTTTCATAAACTTCTTCCAATGCATCTGCAGAATACTCAGCATCTGTGGAATATAAATCGAGCAATACGTCTTTAGCATTGCTCACGGAGCCTGGGCGTAAACGTGCACGCAAACGCACTAAGCGGAATACGGGCAGGTCTTCATCATGAATAGAGAACAGCACTTGCTTGGTAAGAACGAACGCAACGCGCACGTTGCGAGAAGTTTCTTCTTCATCCAACAAGAAATCAGTACGAATATGGAGGTGGCCATCATCGGCCTCAAAATAACGAGCGGAAGCTTCCAAATCACCCAAGTCATCCAACTCAGGTAAAAGCACTCCAAAAGCCTCTTTAATCCAAATAAGCTCTTCTTCCTCTGGATCAACTACGTCAATCCAGATAGGATTGGCATATTGCAATAATTCATTGCGATCTTCTACTTGCTCTTGAGAGAGGCGGCCATTTTGCAGGACGAACAAGTTGATCATGGTGAACTCCTAAGGAATGTGCGCTAGTTTATCCTATAGAGGATGACAGTCTCACTAAAATAAGCTAATTACAATGAACTCTCGCTCAAATACCTTTAACCAGCAACTCCAGTCTGCATGGGCTTCCCAAGGCAGCATGCTGTGTGTTGGTTTTGACCCAGATCCTAAGCGCTTACCCCCAGCACTTCAGGGGAAACCTGAGGGGATCTTTGAGTTCTGCCGTGAGATCGCAGATACTACGGCAGATTTGGTATGCGCCTTTAAACCCCAATTTGCTTACTTCGCCTCCCAACGAGCAGAAGCCCAACTTGAAAAGTTAATTCGCCACCTCAAAGATAAACATCCCCATATCCCTGTAATTCTGGATTCCAAGCGAGGGGATATTGGCAGTACAGCTGACCAGTATGCTCTTGAGGCTTTTGAGCGCTATGGCGCAGATGCGATCACCGTAAACCCATACATGGGCTTTGACACGATTGAGCCCTACCTCAAACATCATGGCAAAGGCGTCATCGTCTTGTGTCGCACCTCCAACCCTGGTGGATCAGATTTGCAGTTTTTAAATGTTTCGCCTAATGGTGAACCTTTGTATTTGCATGTTGCCAAATTGGCTGCAACCCAATGGAATGCCTCAGGACAAATTGGCCTAGTCGTTGGCGCAACCTTCCCAGAGGAGATCGCCAAGGTTCGAGCAATTGTTGGCGAGATGCCTTTGCTCATTCCTGGCATTGGTGCTCAGGGTGGCGATATCGAAGCCACTGTGAAAGCTGGGAGCATTCCTGGCAAACCCGGTGCTGGCATGATCATCAACTCTTCAAGAGCGATTTTGTATGCGAGTTCGGGAGATGATTTTGCACAAGCTGCTAGGCAAGCTGCCCAAAGCACAAGGGATGCCTTAAGCACTGCCACCTAAAAATACCTCAAACCTACTTCGTATTTTTAGTTGTGGTCTTAGGTTGAGGCATGGGCGCCAAAGCAACTCGACCCATATTTTCCAGAATAAATTCCTGGCGAGCAGGATAATTAATGCTTCCTCTACGGCAATACTGTTCTTTATCAAAACACTTTGGCGCCGGCAGTGCCGAGGCTAGAGCCGCTGACTGATCTAGATCTAATACCGCGGGAATTGTGGCGTAATAGTGGGCCGAAGCCGCTCCAATACCGAAAATACCCTCGCCCCACTCTACTGAATTGAGATAAATTTCAAATAATCTTTGCTTTGAAAGCATCAACTCCAAGAGCCCAGTAATGATGAGCTCCTGTCCTTTGCGGAAATAATTTTGCTCAGAGGATAAAAATAAATTTTTAGCAAGTTGTTGGGTAATGGTTGATCCACCACGAAGAGGAGTTTTAGTTTTTCCGCCAAACACTGATTTATGCTGGCTGTGCTGTTGATTTTTTTCCCAAGCTTTTTGCATATCTTCAACACGAACTCCTTTGTGCTGAAAAAAGATATCGTCCTCACTCACTAAAACCGCACGCTTGAGATTATTAGAAATCTTGTCATAGGGAGTCCACACGGAATACACCGGGCAGGACCAATGCCAAGTACATAAACGCCAACGCTCAGCCCTCTGAAACGCTGTGCTACCAGGATCAACACTAAGCCATAAACCGATCTGAACAGCAAAATACAGCTGCATGGCAATAAAACCAGCCAATAAACATTTAACTATGTAAGTAATCCAGCGCATGCGTGAAAGAAATGTGCAGGTGAAATTAACTGCGTAACTTAGCTAACACGGCTCGCGGGTCAATCTGGTTTGCAAGATTAGCTCCACGCCAGAGCAGGAATGCATCTGCAGCTTGTTCGACCAACATCCCTAGACCATCACTAATGCGCGCACCGCGCTGTAATGCCTGCTGCATAAATGCTGTAGTTTTGCCATAGACCATGTCGTAAGCAAATGAGCTAGGAGTAAAGATATTCCCAACGGCAAGGGCACTCAATGGAGATTCATCTGATAGGCCAGCAGCAGTGGCATTGATTACCAAATCAAATGAATAGGGTGTTTTTTCAGAGTTCTCCAAATCAGCTAACGTTCTTGATTCCAGCGCAACCTCTTTTGAGGCCGCTAAATTTGCAAAGATTTTGACTAACTCATCCGCTTTAGCGCTTGAACGATTGGCAATCACCAGGCATTTAGGTGATTGGTCTAGCAATGGCCCAATCACGCCACGCGCAGCACCACCAGCACCTAAGAGCAGAATGCGGGATTCATGAAGAGCAATGCCTTGCGCCAAGAGATCGCGTACCAAGCCAGCGCCATCTGTGTTGTCGCCATGAATTTTTCCGTCCTTGAACCACAAGGTATTGACTGCGCCAGCCAACTGAGCTCGTGTAGTCAATTGATCCGCAAATGACTGAGCATCTAACTTAAACGGCACAGTCACATTCATACCCTTACCCCCAGCAGCAAA
The DNA here is from genome assembly GCF_018687695.1 of Polynucleobacter sp. MG-6-Vaara-E2. Classification (NCBI taxonomy): domain Bacteria; kingdom Pseudomonadati; phylum Pseudomonadota; class Betaproteobacteria; order Burkholderiales; family Burkholderiaceae; genus Polynucleobacter; species Polynucleobacter sp. MG-6-Vaara-E2. Next base: position 211,240 of record NZ_CP061303.1, on the reverse strand, counting down.
GAAAGTCTTCGCTGCTTTAGTAAACCCATCTAACTCAGGCTGTAAACGACCATAGAGGATCGCCTGTTTCGCTTGCTGAGCGAACTGCTGATGAATGAGAGGAGACTTGCTATGACTGATTGGATTGCCTACAACCGCATAAACGTCGAGGCCCAAATGATGACTTGGGTCAATTTGCAGATCGGCGGATGAATTTGAATTCATGATGACTACAGAATAAGCGAATTTTTCAAAAATGAGGCTGTATTAATGCTTCAATTCCAAATGATCATTACCCTCTCTGGTGAAGTCAAATGTGGAGATCCAATCTAGTACATCAATTTGATTGCGCATCTCTGATGGGAATGGGCCAAATGGAGCAGATGCACGAACAATCGCTAAAGCTTGGCGATCTAATTCAGGGTTGCCTGAACTTCGCCCAATAGAGATGCCATCCTTGCCTTGGGCATTACTGGTAATGCGTCCCTGTGAATCAACACTCACAACAATCACCAGACTACCGTAAAGAGGTCTGCCATTAGCGCGAGGAAAGAAAGTGCTGCCATAGGCTTCAATCTTTTGGCGCATTGCATCGAAATAATGGGCAAAAGTAACTGACTTTGTATTGGCTCCCGTAAGCACTTTGCGACGAGGCTCACGGCCATTTACTTGTAAACGTTTAGCTAACTCTGCCTCTAGAGAGTTTAATTGGGGGGCAATCGCTTGATCATCACTCTTACGCCCACCAGATTTTGAACGTAGCTCCTCTAACTTGGTCAACATTTGTTTTTGCTGTTTTTCCAAAACTTCGAGGCGCGCTTCCGCCCCCAGTCGTGCACGATGCAACGCAGTGGCATCTTGATTTTCAGAGTTACCGCCGCCCTGCAAATCAGCCTGCGCTAATTTATTGGCCTGCTTTGGGGGTGTCTTGTTGCTCGCATTTACCAAGACAATGCTTAATGGAATATTGAGTCGGCGGTTTTGAAGTTCACTCATACCCCAACGAAAGGACAGAAATAAGATATGAATGAGGAGCGATACACAAAGTGCCAAACGAAATGGATGGCGCTTCCAAGCATTCCGAAAATAGAGCAGCGCCCGATTCAATCTCTCTGAGTGAGGCAATTGCAAAGACTTAATCTGGGCTAGCATCTTCTTCTACTTCTTCAGCGGCTTTTGCCTCTGGCTCTACTTTGACTTCAATACCCAGCACCCTCACTGTAGCATTTAATTGCAGCAAATCAACACCATTAACCACAACTTCTGCACGCGTCATACGAGGATGAGTTGCTAATTCGGGGATGGGTAAATGCAAGGGGACAAGCTCGACCCTCGACATACCCTCTTTTAAATGACGAACATGGACAGTTTTTGCATCTTCATCTTGCGCAATCCAACGCAAGCACCAATACTTTTCCAAGCGATCCTGAAACTCACCATAAGCTTGATAACAAGACTCAAAATCAGCAGCGATTCCCATGAGAGTCGCATCTCGTGGCGGAAATGGTGCAACCATTTTTGCCGTCACTCCATGCTTTGCTAGCGCAATTAGCTGCCACTGATTAACGAGGTCAGAGTAGCGACGCAAAGGAGAAGTACACCAAGCGTAGTAATCCAGACCTAAACCCTCATGGGGTCCAGGAGTGGTTTGCATACGAGTTCGCAATGGCCCCCAACCTTTCTGGGTTCTAAACAACCCTGGCAATCCATGATCTGCTAGTAATTGGCCTGAAGCGCTATTACAAAAGATCATCCACTCGGCAACAATCGTATCGAGGATTGAGCCACGCTGACGCGGAATAATCTCTACGCGCTGCGCTCCATCCACGTCTTGAATCTGAAAATGAAAGTCTCTTGCTAAGGCATTAGAGTCAACGACTCCCAACTGCTCTGCACGAAGACCATTGGCAATCCGCTTTTCTTGTCGGCCAGCATGTAAAAGTTTAGCTGCACGCCACAAAATAGAGAGCTCTTTGCGATACGGATAGCTGACAGCTTCATCGGTCAAACTCTCTTCACTGACTAAATGCTCAATATTCTCCAGACGAAGATTGGCAACCATTGGCACCATCTCTGCGCGCATTTGTAAAGTATCTCGGTTTGCAATCCCGGCTGCATCAATGTCCACATATATTGAGAGCGCCGGCCTAGCCGCACCCTCGTCTAGTGAAAATTGTTCGATAACTGAATCAGGCAACATGGTGATTTTGTCGCCCGGGAAGTAAACGGTAGACATCCGATTGCGTGCCACCTGATCCAAAGGATCATCTTTAGCTATCGCCAAACCAGGAGCTGCAATATGAATTCCCACTCGATGACCACCCTCCGGCAACTCAGTCACAGAAAGGGCATCGTCAATCTCGGTTGTCCCTGAATCATCAATGGAGAATGCTTGTACATCAGCTAAAGGTAGCTCTGCAATCGCTGCGTCATACGCTGTTTGATCGATGCCAATATTGGCATGATGTGCAGCGCCATTTGGGAAATGCGCCTTGAGAAACAATCCTTGGTGATATGCCAAAGGAGAATCAATGGCGCCACACCGAATCATCAACTGAGCAGGAGATTCACCTGTCTGCGTGCATGCTGCAATGAGGGCTTTATAGGCAGATGTATTTTTATCTGGCGAGAAGAGTAATTGCTGCGCCGAGGATTTCAAGGTCTCTGGGAAATTACCGGCAATCAACTCCTGCTGCCAAACTGATTGCTGCTCTAACTCCTTTTGCTTACGCTCTAGTGCTGCTAAGCCTGCCTGCAACTGCTCTAGTGGCGCTCTTTGAAAACGCCCTCTGCCTTTACGACGGAAAAACACTGGAGCGCCCTGCAAAGCAATGGCTAAAGCTGCTTGCTGAGCAATCGTAGCCTGAGAACCAAAGTACTCAAGCGAAACATCTACCAAGCCAAACTCTTCTTCAGGAGCGCAATCCCATAGCAATTGCAAATCAATATCTTTTGATAAAACGAGCGCTTCATCCATTACAGCCTGCGCTTCTGGCTTTTCAAAACGTAACCAAACCTCTTTCGCTTTGAGCTTTATCTTCTTGCCAGAAAGACTTGTCGCCTGCCAGGATTCGGAATCGCCAGATCCGGTTGCAGACTGTACGGTAGCGATTTTGATATCGCCACCCTCTTCATATAAAAGGTTCATACCTAGAGGGAAATCCCGCCGCTAGCTTCTAGCGCAACTCCATTAACGTAGCTAGCCTCTTCGCTAGCCAGAAATAGGTATACGTTGGCCATTTCTTCTGGAGTGCCGAGGCGACCCAACCAACTGCGACGCTCAATATCTTGCAAAATATTTTCAGGCATCGCTTTGACCATCTCCGTTGCTATAAAACCAGGGCAAACTGCGTTCACCCGAATCCCTTTAGGTCCAAGCTCACGCGCCCAAGTCTTGGTAAAGCCAATCACGCCAAACTTGGTTGCTGAATAGTTGGTTTGACCAAAGTTGCCGTATAAACCAACCATGCTAGAAGCATTCACAATGGCGCCAGATCCAGCCTCAAGCATATGTGGGACAACCAATTGAGTGCAGTTAAATACACCCTTGAGGTTGACATCAATGACGCTATCAAATTGCGCTTCCGTCATTTTGATTAAGCGTGCATCTTGCGTAATGCCGGCGTTATTAATCAGGATATCAATGCGTCCATGTTTTTGCATGATCTGATCAACCACAGCTTGGATAGTGGCACGATCAGTGACATTCATTGCATGCGCTTGAGCATTGGGGATTTGAGCCTCAGCAGCCTCAGCGGCTTCAAGATTGATATCCGTAATGATTACCTTTGCACCCTCCTGTGCAAAACGTTTGGCGGTCGCAAAACCAATCCCTTTTGCGGCACCAGTAACAATTGCCACCTTATCTTTTAATCGATCACCCATGTTTTGCTTTCGGTCTTGATTTATGAAGTTGCAATGAATTGTTCTAAGCGGAAATGGCTTTGAGTATTTTTTGGTGTACCCCACCAAAGCCGCCATTACTCATCACCAAAATATGGTCACCTGGCTTTGCTTCTTTGGCTACTGCTGAAACTAGGGCAGCAAGATCATCAAATGCATCGGCTTTGCCAGCCTCTTTTACATTAAGTGGGGATAGCACTTCTGCCAAATCCCAACCCAAAGATTCCTTCCCACTATTGGCACCGAAGGCAAAAACTTTATCCGCTTGCTGCAAGCTATCAGGTAACTGAGCCTTCATCACCCCCAGCTTCATCGTATTTGAACGTGGCTCCAATACCGCCAAGATCCGAGCTTTACCTACCCGACGACGTAGACCATCTACTGTTGTAGTAATCGCAGTCGGATGGTGGGCAAAATCGTCATATACCGTGATGTCATTTGCAACACCAATAGTTTCAAGGCGACGCTTTACGTTTTTAAATTCAGCTAATGCCCGTGCAGAATCCACAGGTGAAATACCAATATGGTTTGCAGAAGCGATTGCAGCTAGCGCGTTGAGTTGATTATGTCTACCCATCACTCCAGAGTCTGAGGCCCATTTCACAGTAGCCACTTCTTTGCCTGACTTGCGCACAATAAATCCATCACTCTCTTGCGAGATCAGGGACCATTCATTATTGAGATCTTGTCCGAAGCGCTCTACTGGAGCCCATTCACCCCGGGTGACCACTCGCTCCAAGGCTGGCTCTTCGCCATTCACCACCAACAGTCCATCACCAGGAACGGTACGCACCAAATGATGGAACTGAGTTTCAATCGCAGCAAGATCAGCAAAAATATCTGCGTGATCAAATTCCAAATTATTTAATAAAGCAGTCCGTGGCCTGTAGTGAACAAACTTACTGCGCTTATCAAAAAAGGCAGTGTCGTACTCATCAGCCTCGATCACAAAATATTGACCTTCCCCTAGGCGCGCTGACACAGTGAAATTGAGCGGCACCCCACCAATCAAATATCCCGGCTTGTAACCGTTAAATTCCAGAATCCAAGTGAGCATTGCTGATGTAGTGGTTTTGCCATGAGTGCCAGCTACCGCCAATACATGTCGTCCGTATAAAACCTGTTCTCCTAGCCATTGAGGACCAGAAATATAAGGCAAGCCCTGGTTCAAAATAGCTTCCATCAAAGGATTGCCTCGAGAAACCACATTGCCAATCACAAATAAATCAGGCATGGTCTCAAACTGCAATAATTGATCTGGTGAGAATCCCTCAATGAGTTCGATGCCCTGAGCCTCAAGCTGCGTGCTCATTGGTGGATACACATTGGCATCACAACCTGTTACACGATGTCCGGCTTGCCGAGCGATTGCGGCAATGCCGCCCATGAAAGTACCGCAAATGCCCAAGATATGTATATGCATCAGCGAATTTTAGCGAAGGAGTTGTAGTGAACCGAAGACAGTGGATCATGATTGGCGGAATTAGTCTTTTGGCGCTCCTTGCGGGGGTCTTTTCTTCACAATGGATTTCTCAAACAGGCTTGGCTAGTGATCCCTCGATTAAGGCCTTTTTTGCCAACCCTTGGCAAACGCCAGACGGCAAACCTGCAAATTCACAAAATTGGCGTGGAAATGTACTCGTAGTCAACTTTTGGGCCTCTTGGTGCCCTCCTTGCGTAGAAGAAATGCCTGCTTTAGACAAGATTGCTCAAGAATATGCCCCTAAAAATGTCTTAATCGTCGGCATTGGTATCGATTCACCATCGAACATACGCGAATTTCTTCAAAAAACTCCCGTTTCCTACCCTATTGTGCTTGGTGGAATTGAGGGTAGCAATCTTTCCAAAAAAATGGGCAATACCCAAGGCGCCCTACCCTATACCGTTGTGATTAACCCCAAAGGGAAGTCCATTTACACAAAATTAGGAAAGATAAGCGAAGAAGAGCTCAAAAAAGCAATTAATTCAGCACTTTGAATATTTTTAACGATAGTTAAAGGGGGCTTCAATATTTAATTCTGCTTATTTATTAGGCAATATCAACCATAATTTTCCTTATTTTCGCTTAAAAGTAGTGAAAATTTGAATTTACCATCCCTCTTTTTGGACCTTTACGATACTTGTGAGGGTATACTTCGGTACACAGCAGGTGAAGCATAAGCAGTATGAGCGGCCAAATGCAAAATTAAACAATTGACACTAACTGCCTCTAAAAATAGGGATCTATGTCTAAAAAAGCTTCAATTCTCGTCATTCAGGGCCCGAACCTTAATCTATTGGGCACCCGTGAACCAGAGGTTTACGGAAAAACTACCCTAGAAGACATTCACCAAAAGCTCGGTGAGATCGCAAAAACGCAGTCTGTTGAATTAAGCACTTATCAAAGCAACCATGAAGGTGAGTTAATTGACCGCATTCAGAAGGCTAAGCAGGATGGGGTGGATTTCATCATTATTAATCCGGGTGCATTTACCCATACCAGCGTTGCTCTACGTGATGTTTTGGCAGGGGTGGCCATTCCATTCACAGAAGTGCACTTATCCAATATTCACCAAAGAGAAGAGTTTCGCAAACACTCTTATCTGTCCGACATCGCTACCGGTGTGATCTGTGGTCTCGGCGCAATTGGGTATGAGCTAGCACTGCAAGCAGCCATTACCCGTTTACAAAAATAAGTTAATTCAAGAATTTCAAGAGAGGACTCACTCATATGGATCTAAGAAAACTCAAAACTCTAATCGACCTAGTTTCTGAATCAGGCATTTCTGAGTTAGAGGTAAATGAAGGTGAAGATCGTGTTCGCATTGTGAATGCAGGCTCTCCGGCTCCTGCGGGGCAAGTGATTTACGCAAATCCTGCTCCCGCACAAGCCGTTCAAGCGGCTCCTGCCGTGCAAATACCAGCTGCTGCTCCAGTAGCTGAAGCACCTGCCGAGGAAACGGGTTTTGTTGCTCGCTCACCCATGGTTGGCACCTTCTATCGCGCGCCAAATCCAGAATCGCCAAACTTCGTCAACGTGGGCGACACCGTAAAAGTAGGCCAAACCCTTTGCATCATTGAAGCCATGAAGTTGCTCAATGAAATCGAATCAGAAAAAGCAGGCGTCATCAAAGAAATTCTGTGTGAAAACGGTCAGGGCGTTGAGTTTGATCAACCCCTGTTTGTGATTGCTTAATTTCCTCATTTTTTCTTCCAATCCTTTTTACCTAACTCAGAGCCGACATGTTCGATAAGATTCTGATTGCCAATCGGGGAGAAATTGCTCTCCGTATCCAACGCGCATGCCGCGAGTTGGGAATTAAAACTGTCGTGGTGTATTCCACCGCAGATAAAGAAGCTAAGTATGTAAAGCTTGCTGATGAGGCGGTTTGCATTGGCCCGGCGCCCTCCCCACTAAGCTATCTCAATATGCCAGCGATTATTTCCGCAGCCGAGGTAACTGATGCAGAAGCAATTCACCCTGGTTATGGCTTCCTCTCTGAAAATGCAGACTTTGCAGAGCGGGTTGAGAAATCTGGCTTTGCCTTTATTGGTCCTACTGCTGCATCTATTCGCTTGATGGGTGACAAGGTTTCAGCAAAACGCGCCATGATCAAAGCAGGCGTTCCTTGTGTTCCTGGTTCTGAAGGCGCTTTGCCAGATGATCCAAAAGAAATTATTGCTGCTGCTAAAAAAGTTGGTTACCCGGTCATTATTAAAGCGGCTGGCGGTGGCGGTGGACGTGGCATGCGAGTAGTTCACACCGAAGCGCACCTGATTAATGCGGTCAATATGACTAAAGAAGAGGCTGGTCGCGCCTTTGGTAATCCAGAAGTCTATATGGAGAAGTTTTTAGAGAAACCTCGCCACGTAGAAATTCAAATTCTGGCTGATACCCATGGCAATGCTATTTGGCTAGGCGAACGCGATTGCTCTATGCAACGTCGTCACCAAAAAGTGATTGAAGAGGCGCCAGCGCCCGGTATTGATCGTCGCTTAATTGCAAAAATTGGCGAGCGTTGTGCGGAAGCCTGCCGAAAAATTGGTTACCGTGGCGCAGGCACCTTTGAATTCCTCTATGAAAATGGTGAATTCTTTTTCATCGAAATGAATACCCGTGTTCAGGTTGAGCACCCTGTGACTGAAATGATTACGGGTGTGGATATTGTCCAAGAACAAATTCGAATTGCCGCCGGCCTCAAACTGTCTTATCGCCAAAAGGATATCGTATTCCGTGGCCACGCAATTGAATGTCGCCTCAATGCTGAGGATCCATTCAAATTCACACCAAGCCCGGGCAAAATTGGTTCCTTCCACATGCCTGGCGGCCCTGGTATTCGCGTTGATTCGCATGCTTACAGCGGTTACGTAGTTCCCTCAAACTATGACTCCATGATTGGTAAGTTGATTTCTTATGGCAATACCCGCGAACAAGCAATCCGCCGCATGCAAATTGCTCTGTCTGAGATGGTGATTGATGGGATTACAACTAATGTCCCCCTGCATCGTGAACTTATGCTTGACCCAAACTTCATGGAAGGCGGCACCAGTATTCACTACTTGGAGCATCGCTTAGAAGAGCAAGCTGCAAGCCGCGGTAAATCTTAAAATCTTGTTGATGCGAGTGCCTCATGTCTTATCGTGAATTGGTATTCACGGTAGCTGCTGAAACTGCTGAGCCCCTAGGCGATGCATTGTTGGAGCTGGGCGCACTTTCCGTCACCGTAGAGGATGATGCTGCGGGTGGATACGATGAGAATCCACTTTATGGAGAGCCGGGCCTTTCTCCTGAAGTGCAAGCTTGGGATAGATCTGCTGTGACCGCCCTTTTTAATCCCGACCTTGATAACTCAGATAATCCAGACTTTATTGGGCAACTTCTCTCTGATCTCTTAGAGGCTGGATTTCATTTAGCACCACCCCAAGAAAAAATAGTTGAAGAGCAAGACTGGGTCAGACTGACACAAAGTCAATTTGCTCCCATTCAGATTGGAAAACGAATTTGGGTTGTTCCCTCTTGGCATGACGCTCCGACAGATCCGGACGCAATTTGCTTAGCAGTCGATCCAGGTCTTGCATTTGGTACCGGTAGTCATCCTACGACACACCTCTGCCTACTCTGGCTTGAAGAGCATTCCAATCTTCAGAATGAAAGCTTGCTCGATTACGGCTGCGGATCAGGTATTTTGGCTATTGCTGCAGCAAAACTAGGTTGCAATCCTATTGTTGGCACGGATATTGATCCCCAGGCAATGGTTGCAGCACGTAGCAATGCAGAAATCAACAACACCTCCATTCGATTTGTTTTGCCAACCGAAGGTGCTCCAGAACTTGCCGCAGAAACAAAATACGACATCGTGATGGCCAACATTTTGGCTAACCCCTTACAAGTCCTTGCGCCAGCCTTGGTGAATAAAATGCGCACGGGCGGACAAATTGTTCTCTCAGGCGTCCTTGCAAGGCAGGCCGATGAAGTCATCGCCACCTACAGTCATTGGCTCAAACTTTCGGTTTGGAAGGAAAGTGAAGGATGGGTTTGTTTACACGGCACTCTTAAGCAGACTGACATGAGCTCTGCTTTTGCTGCGCTTGCTCAAAAAAAAAGAATTAAGTTAGCTCTACTTTCTGGCTTTTTTATCTTGCTTCTCATTTTTGGTGAGCACCTATCCAGAAATTCTTTACTTCCATTACTTGCTCCACGCGTTGATGGAACATCGAATTCATTTTCAGTTGGCGCATTCTCACTTTTACAGCGCATTGACGAAAAATTATGTAGTGCGCTAGATTGCTTTAATCCTCCTGTAAGCGATTTTGCAGCTTGGAAAATAACCTCAGCCACACTGATGCCAGAAAACGTGCGAGAGGGCCTTAAAAACCCCGCAAATGAATCGATATTGAAAGTTGAAATACAAAATCGTCTCGCAATACCAATTTTGTTCCCAAATTTAGAGATTTCTCTCACTGATACTGAGGATTCAGAATTGAAATCGATTCAATTTAGCCCAAGAGAGTGGTTACCAGCTTCTTGGCAAGAATCACATCCCAATTTTTCTAAGATTGGTGCTCCCGCCGGCGAAATAATCCAAGCGGAACTGCCAATCATCCTGCCAGCAAAATCTGCAGGCTACCGTGTGCGAGTGTTCTACCCCCAATAAACTCGCCTTCATAACACTTTTTATTCATTAACCCCTACAGAAGGTAATTTATGGCTAGCTTAATCTGCGGCTCTATCGCTTACGACACCATCATGAACTTTGAAGGCAAATTTGCCGATCAAATTCTGCCCGAGCAGATTCACATCCTCAATGTGGCCTTCTTGGTACCTACTATGCGTCGTGAATTTGGAGGATGCGCTGGCAATATTGCCTACAACCTCAGCCTTTTGGGTGGCGACCCCATCATCATGGCAACGGTTGGCGGAGACGCAGCACCTTATATGAACCGCTTAAAGCAACTCAATATTGACTCAAGCCATATTCGCCAAATTGAAAATGCCTTTACAGCGCAAGCCATGATCACTACCGATCAAGCCAATAATCAAATCACAGCATTTCACCCAGGCGCTATGGGTGAGTCGCATTTAAATCAAGTTTCTGCAGTGGTTGCTGAGAGAACTAAAAATAACAAAGGGGCCGCAAAATTTGGCATCGTCGCACCGGATGGCCGTCAAGGCATGTGGGAGCACTGCCATCAACTGGCCGAAGCCAATATTCCCTTTATTTTTGATCCAGGCCAAGGCTTGCCAATGTTTAATGGTCCTGAACTTTTGGAATTGGTTGATATCGCAAGCTATCTGGCTGTCAATGACTATGAAGGCGAAATGCTCTCACAAAGAACTGGTCTTAGTCTGGCAAAAATCGCGCAGCGCGTCAAAGCATTAATTGTGACTAAGGGTGCTGAGGGTGCAGACATCTACAGCGAAGGAAAATATATCTCAATCCCACCAGTACCAGCAGCAAAAGTAGTTGACCCAACCGGATGTGGGGATGCATTCCGCGGCGGATTGTTATTTGGACTCGAAAATGGAATGGACTGGGAGACCGCTGGTCGCTTAGCCAGTTTGATGGGTTCAATCAAGATCACACATCAAGGCCCCCAAAACCATCAACTGAATAAAGCGCAGATCGCCGATCAATTTAAAGCAGCGTTTGGTTTTAGCTTCTAAAACACAAATTCTGACCAATAAAAAAGGGGTCTCGTGAGAGACCCCTTCTGATAACACCCGCCCAATTAAGGACGTGTGCCAGTTGGGAAGGGCCAAGCAGCAGCAGGATTCAACGCACTAGTCGCTGGTGCAGCTTTCTTAGCCGCGGGCTTTTTTACAGTAGAGCCCACTTTCTTCGCAGCAGGCTTACTTACTTTTTTTTTGCAACGCGCTTCTTAGCAGCTACACGCTTCTTAGCAGCTGGCTTTTTAGCAGCAGCTTTTTTAGCAGCAGGACGCTTCTTAGCAGCTACACGCTTCTTAGCAGCTGGCTTTTTAGCAGCAGCTTTTTTAGCAGCTGGTTTCTTTGCAGCAGGTTTTTTAGCAGCTGGTTTCTTTGCAGCAGGTTTTTTCTTTGTTGCCATGTGTGTTACTCCTTCACGTGAGGATTAGTACAAACTACATTAAGAAGACCCGACCATCTAATTCCGCTTGGTTTTGCAACCTTTTGGAGCTGACGAGCGAGCCATTCATCGGCGCACGGCTTGATGCTAGGTGCTGCACGCTAATGAATCCTGGAAAAAAAGCCGTGGCCCCGAAGGACAACGGCTTCTTAAATGTGCTGGAAAAAATAGAGAGAGTAGCCCAGGCACCCTTGAACAAGGGTTTTCGGATTTGAGTCTGTTTTTGCTGACTTCTTAAACTATCCAACCGTCTAATCTCCTATTTAGCCGGCTATGCGCTTACTTACCGCTTACTACTCCCAACTTAGCGCACCGCCAGTTTGATACTCAATAACGCGTGTCTCAAAAAAGTTTCGTTCTTTCTTAAGATCAATCATTTCTGACATCCATGGAAATGGATTCTCTTCATTTGGGAACATCGCGTCAAGTCCTATTTGCAAACATCTGCGATTGCAAATGTATCTTAGGTACCCTTTGAACATCGGAGCGTTCAATCCGAGCACTCCGCGAGGCATCGTATCTTCGGCATAACGGTACTCTAATTCGACTGCTTTTTCGAAGATCGATTTGATCTCGTCTTTGAACGCGGAAGTCCATAACTGCGGGTTCTCCAGCTTGATTTGGTTAATCAAATCGATACCAAAATTGCAGTGCATTGACTCGTCGCGAAGGATGTATTGATACTGCTCAGCAGCACCCGTCATTTTGTTTTGACGACCCATCGCAAGTATTTGCGTAAAACCAACATAAAAGAACAAACCTTCCATCACGCAAGCAAAAACGATGAGTGAACGGAGCAATTTTTGATCGTTTTCTAATGTCCCAGTCTGAAAATTAGGATCAGTTAAGACGTCAATAAACGGAATTAAGAATTGATCTTTGGCGCGAATGGATTCAATTTCGTTGTATGCGTTGAAGATTTCAGCCTGATCCAAGCCCAAAGATTCCACAATATATTGGTAGGCATGGGTATGAATTGCCTCTTCAAAAGCTTGGCGCAATAGGTATTGGCGGCACTCTGGAGCGGTAATGTGACGATAAGTACCCAAAACAATGTTGTTTGCAGCTAAAGAATCAGCGGTTGTAAAGAAACCCAAATTACGTTTAATGATGCGACGTTCATCCTCAGTGAGGCCATTTGGATCTTTCCAAAGCGCGATATCGCGGTTCATATTGATCTCTTGTGGCATCCAGTGGTTTGCACAACCAGCCAAATACTTCTCCCACGCCCACTTATATTTAAATGGAACCAGCTGATTTACGTCAGTCTTAGCATTAATCACGCGCTTATCAGCAGCGTTGACACGCAAAGCGGCACCAGATAAGTTGGCTGACGCAGGTGCAGTAGCTTGCGGCGCCATTGCTACTTGATCTGGCTGTGGGCGTTGTGGCTCGACTGCAACCGGCTGCGGTGCAAGACCAACTTTCGCTAGCGCTGGAGCAACTTCTTCTTCCCAATTCAACATAACTTTCTCCTAAATTCTTCTAATTGTGACCAATAAGCAAATAGCTTATTGGCATGCTTCACATTCTTCAAAGCCAGCATCACCTGGGCGCATTGTGCAAACTGGACCATCAGCCTCTACAGCACCTGCATTTGCTGCAGCCGCCGCATCTGTTCCGTTCACACCACCACCACTTGATACTGAATTCAGTTGACCACTGGTAACAGTAGATTTCTCAACGTGGGTTGCAGCCATTGTGCGGAGGTAGTAGGTAGTTTTGAGACCACGCAACCAAGCCAACTTGTATGTGTCATCCAATTTCTTGCCAGATGCGCCGGCCATGTAGATATTCAATGACTGGGCTTGGTCAATCCACTTCTGACGGCGAGAAGCCGCTTCAACTAACCAGCTTGGCTCAACCTCAAAAGCAGTTGCATACAAATCACGCAAATCTTGAGGAATACGATCGATCTTAGACAAGGCGCCATCAAAGTACTTCAAATCAGCAATCATCACCTCATCCCAAAGGCCGCGATCTTTCAAATCACGCACCAAATACTCATTTACTACTGTGAACTCACCAGAAAGGTTAGATTTCACGAACAAGTTCTGGAATGTAGGCTCGATACAAGCAGAAACACCAATAATGTTAGAAATCGTTGCAGTAGGCGCAATCGCTACGCAATTGGAGTTACGCATGCCGTGTTGCTTGATGCGAGCACGTAAACCATTCCAATCCATAGTGGATGAGTTATCTACCTCAACATAGCCACCACGCTCTTGAGCCAAAAGGGCTACCGAATCTTGCGGGAGAATACCGCGATCCCATAAAGAACCTTTATAGGTGCTGTAAACACCGCGCTCTTCAGCCAACTCGCAAGACGCTTGGTAAGCGTAGTAGCAAACCGCTTCCATAGAAGAATCAGCAAACTTCACGGCCTCATCGCTTGCATATGGAATGCGTTGCATATGCAAGCAATCCTGGAAGCCCATAATGCCCATGCCGACTGGACGGTGCTTGAGGTTGGAATTACGGGCCTTAGCAACAGCGTAGTAGTTGATATCAATCACGTTGTCCAACATACGCATCGCGGTACGTACTGTTTTTTGGAGTTTTTCGTGATCCAGAATTAATTTACCGTGAGCATCAGTTGTCATGTGAGCAGTTAAGTTCACAGAACCAAGGTTACAAACTGCGATTTCGTCCTCGTTTGTATTGAGAGTGATTTCGGTACAAAGGTTTGAAGAGTGAACAACGCCAATATGTTGCTGCGGGCTGCGGATATTGCAAGGATCTTTGAAAGTAATCCATGGGTGACCAGTTTCAAACAACATGCCGAGCATCTTGCGCCACAATTGCTGCGCTGGAATGCGACGGAATGGTTTCAACTCACCACGATCCGCTTTTTGCTCATAAGCAACATAAGCTTCTTCAAATGCTTTACCAAACTTATCATGCAAATCTGGAGTGTTGGACGGCGAGAACAATGTCCAATCACCATTTTCCATGACGCGCTTCATAAACAAGTCAGGAATCCAATTAGAAGTATTCATGTCATGTGTACGACGGCGGTCGTCACCAGTGTTCTTGCGCAGCTCCAAGAATTCTTCAATGTCCAAGTGCCATGTTTCCAAGTAGGCGCAAACCGCACCCTTACGCTTACCGCCTTGGTTCACAGCAACTGCAGTGTCATTTACTACCTTAAGGAATGGCACAACACCTTGTGATTTACCGTTAGTACCTTTGATATGACTACCTAAAGCGCGTACGTTAGTCCAGTCGTTACCCAATCCACCGGCAAACTTAGATAACAATGCATTTTCTTTCAACGCTTCATAAATGCCATCGAGGTCATCTTCAACAGTCGTTAGGTAGCAGCTAGAAAGCTGTGGACGTGTTGTTGCAGAGTTAAACAATGTTGGAGTACTGGACATGAAATCAAATGTAGAGAGGATTTCATAGAACTCGATTGCACGACGCTCGCGATCTAACTCATTCATGGCTAGGCCCATCGCAACGCGCATAAAGAATGCTTGTGGCATTTCAATGCGACGGTCTTCAATGTGCAAGAAGTAGCGGTCATACAAAGTTTGCAAGCCAAGATAGTTGAACTGCAAGTCACGGTTGGCGTTCAATGCCCCAGCCAATCTTGCCAGATCGAACTCACGCATACGGGGGTCTAGCAACTCGGCAGAAATACCTTCGTTGATGTACTTCGCAAAGTAGGTGCTGTATTCAGCCTGTGTATCACCTTGCAATACTTCCTTACCAAAAATTTCTTTACGAATCACGTGCATCAAGATACGTGCGGTAACTTGGCTGTATGCAGGATCCTTTTCAATCAAAGTGCGTGAAGCCAAAATAGCGGAGTCATATACCTGCGCCATTGGTACACCGTCGTACAAGTTCTTAATAGTTTCGGTAATGATTGGGGTTGCATCAATATGATTGCCCAAGCCTTCGCATGCCGCTTCAATCACGGTACGCAAAGCAGCCATGTCGAGATACTTCTCAACACCGTTATCAGTCACCTTAATGCCGGATTCACCAGCTTGGTTAGCCGCTTGTGTTTCTTGACTTACTTCTTGTTGTGCAGCGCGCTCTTGGTTACGCTTCTCGCGATAAAGAACATATGCACGTGCAACGTTATGCTCGCCACTACGCATCAAAGCTAATTCGACTTGGTCTTGAATATCTTCAATATGGAAAGTACCGCCATTAGGACGGCTACGCAATAAAGCGCGCACAACTGAATGGGTTAGTTGCTCAACTTGTTCACGCACACGTGCGGATGCTGCACCCTGACCACCATTAACCGCTAAAAATGCTTTAGTTACTGCAATGGCAATTTTGGATGGCTCAAATGCAACAACTGAACCATTACGGCGAATTATTTTGTAATCAGACAACTGGGTTGCCTGTGTGCCACCAACACCACCAGCAACAAAGCTGGCAGAAGGGGTCTGATTCATAGCCCCCGCAGGACTCATTCCTGGATTATTTACTCCAGGTGTTTGGTCTGCTGTTTGTGGATTAGCGTATGTCATGTTACTCCTGCGTATTTATATAGTTGTTTAGTCAAAATATCGTTAAAAAACAATGGTGTATTGCTAGATTCAAACACTACATCTAGTGTCTCGAAGTGCATTAGGCACTAAGTATAGGGAATTATTTAGTTATTGGTAAGCTTTTTCTGACAAAAATTCATAAGTATTATTACTAAGTAATCCACTATTTTTCGGGGTGTTTTGGTGCATGATTTGTAGCGCGTTTTAGACAAAGGCTAAAAAAGTAAGCGTACGCTCACATACAAAAAACAGAGCTAGCGGGAGGAGACACCATATGGGAAATTTTTGTCAGAAATTTTTGTCTCTTTTTGGAACTTTTGCCAATCAAAAAATTTTCCAGGATCTGTTTTTCTATCGGGCGCGATATCGCTATGCCCTGCAAATTGAAGGTTCGGAAAACTGATCCCTAGCTTTTGAACCAAGGAAGCTAAGGTTTGATATTGGACCTCTTCAAAAGCTGACTCTCCATCGCCTTCAAGCTCAATGCCAATCGAAAAGTCATTGCACTTTTCCCTTCCCAAAAATGAAGAGACGCCAGCATGCCAAGCTTTATTTTGAGTTGATACAAACTGAATTAATTCTCCGGAGCGTGTGATCAGAAAGTGGCTAGATACTTTTTGCCCTACTATTTCAGCAAAATAAGGGTGTGCATTTGCATCCAACTTGTTCTGGAAAAAATCAACGATGTAATGACCAGCACTTTCTTTGCTGAACTGACTGGGCGGCAAACTAATATGATGAATCACCGCTAGATCTGGTTGAATATTCGATGGCCTTGCATCCTGATTAGGTGAAAGACACCATTTTGCAGAACCAATCCAGCCCCGCTCATCAAGCGAATTGAGATGCTCTTTGGAACAATAAAAACGCTGCTCAAAAACGATTGCCTCTGATTTTGGTAGATGCACGTTGCAATACCGGCAAGGCACCATCGCTTCTGGCTCTACAGTCTTCCGAGCCTTATTTTGATTGGGTTTTTCGGCACTTTCCGTACTTGACTTGACTTGTTTCTGACCCTTTATCCAGCGATAAAAAAGGTATGCACCCACCAATAAAAGAAGCCACTTAAACAAGGATCACACTCTCTGAAGAATGACTTCCAAAACGAAACGGCTACCAACATAAGCCAAGAGTAAAGCACTATATGCACTCAATACCCAACGAATAGCTGCTCGTCCGCGCAGACCTACTCGCCAACGCGCTAACAATAAGCCAGCAAACAAGAACCACGATACCAGTGCAAAAATTGTTTTGTGATCAAAGACTAGAGGTTTGCCGAACAATGTTTGAGAAAACAACAGCCCTGAAAATACTGTCAAACTCAAAAGAGCAAAGCCGACATACAGCAAATTAAACAGTAAGCTTTCCATCGTCATTAATGGTGGTAAATCCTCAAGCCAATGCGCAACACGACTATCGGGAACAATGGCAAGTTGACGATGCAAAGCTCGATCCTGAACACTCATCAACATCGCGTGCATAGCCGCCAAACTCAGCAAGCCTACCGAAATGGTCGCAACAATGAAATGCCCCTTGAACCAAGGATCAGAAACTGCCTTAGGAGAAATGAGAGTTCCTGGAAAAAGACTTGGAAGCAATGAACAAACCAAGGCAAATAAAACTGCTAGCCAGCGCAAACTGGAGATAGGCAAAAACCAAGACTGAAACCAATAAAAAGCCAGTCCGACCCAGGCGATCAACGATAAATCCTGTGCAAATCCAAAAACAAATCCATTTGCAGCAAAGACAGAGTCATGCAACTGAATTCCGTGAACTATCAGAGCAAGCAAGATGAAGGCTTGAATAAGCCCAGCCGAGGCCGCAGACTCATTCCCTGCCTTTGACCTAAAACTCAAAAAGAGCAAAAGAAGTAGATAAAGTGCGGAAGGGAGCAATCCGGATGCTGGGTGACCTAAAATATCCATCTGGAAAGTCTAATCGATAAATGCTAGAAAACCTCACCGATCGTCTATCTCGCGTTGTTAAAACAATGCGGGGACAAGCCCGTCTGACTGAAGCCAACACCGCAGAAATGCTGCGAGAGATCCGTTTAGCCCTTCTAGAGGCGGACGTAGCCCTACCGGTAGTGAAGTCTTTGCTAGAGCAAATTAAGTTCAAAGCCCTAGGAGAAGAAGTTGTAGGCAGCCTCAGCCCTGGTCAAGCATTGGTTGGCGTAGTTCAACGAGAGCTTGCCCAAGTCATGAGGGGTGACGTCAATCAAAGCGGCGAGCTCAATTTAGCCACTCAGCCCCCTGCTGTAATTTTGATGGCAGGCCTACAAGGCGCTGGTAAAACCACCTCGGCCGGCAAGCTGGCAAAATGGTTGCAAGAAAAAAAGAAAAAGAAAGTTCTCACTGTTTCCTGTGACGTATATCGTCCAGCAGCTATTGAGCAGCTAGAAACGGTTACCAAGCAAGTTGGGGCTGAATTTTTTCCGAGCAACGTTAATCAAAAACCCAACGATATTGCGGCTGCAGCCCTAGATTGGGCAAGACGTCATTACTTTGACATCGTCATTGTCGATACTGCAGGTCGCCTAGGCATTGATGAAGCGCTGATGCAAGAAATTAAAACCTTGCATGCGAGCTTAAACCCGATTGAAACCTTGTTTGTGGTTGACGCCATGCTGGGTCAAGATGCCGTTAATACTGCTAAAGCCTTTCATGAAGCTCTACCACTGACTGGCGTCATTCTGACCAAGCTTGATGGTGATTCGCGCGGTGGCGCAGCCCTCTCCGTTCGCCAAGTGACCGGCGTGCCACTGAAATTTATTGGTGTCGCGGAGAAGATGGATGGCCTAGAAGCCTTTGATGCCGAGCGCATGGCCAACCGCATTCTGGGGATGGGCGATATTCTTGCGCTGGTTGAACAAGCCCAACAACACGTCGATGTTGCTAAGGCAGAAAAATTAGCCAGCAAGATTTCTAAAGGCGGATTTGATTTAGAAGATTTTCGGGATCAACTCTTACAGATGCAAAAGATGGGTGGCATGGCCAGCTTAATGGACAAGCTTCCAAGCCAAGTTGCTCAAGCTGCCTCCAAAACCAATCTCAGTAACGCCGACAAACAAACCAAACGCATGCGGGGAATCATCGATAGCATGACGCCACGTGAGCGTAGCAAACCTGAATTACTGAAGGCCAGCCGTAAACGCCGTATCGCCGCAGGCGCTGGGGTGGAAGTTCAAGAAGTCAATCGCTTGCTTGCTCAGTTCGAGCAAATGCAAACTATGATGAAACAATTTAAGGGCGGAAAAATGGCCCGAACCATGGCAGCAATGGCTGCTAAAGGAGCCGCCAAGGGTATTGGCGGACTCTTTAAAAAATAACTTACTAAGATACTAGTTCAATTAAGCGATTATATTTTTTGCAGCTTGAACTGCAGTAATCACTTTGTCTTTGATTTGTGCAAGCGGAATATTTTGTGATTCAGCGTCTGTACGCCCTTTAAATTCCACTTGAGAATCTGCTAGGCCACGATCACCGATCACTACACGGAATGGCGCACCAATCAACTCCCAGTCTGCAAACATCGCGCCCGGACGCTCATTACGATCATCCAAAATCACATCGATGCCTGCAGCGAGCAATTCATCATGCAATTGATCACATGCAGTTTTTACAGCTTCTGACTTTTCGTAACCCATCGGGCAGATCACTACCTCAAATGGCGCCATGGAGATTGGCCAAATAATGCCCTTATCGTCATGCCCTTGCTCAATCGCAGCCCCAAGCAAACGGGTTACGCCGATACCATAGCAGCCCATTACCATGGGCTGTGCTTTGCCTTGTTGATCTAAATAAGTGCAGCCCATTGCCTCAGAGTAGCGAGTGCCCAATTGAAAAACGTGACCTACTTCGATACCACGACAAATATCAACATTGCCTTTGCCATCGGGAGAAGGATCACCAATCACAGCATTGCGTATATCCATTACCAATGGCTCTGGTAAATCGCGGCCCCAGT
Organism: Polynucleobacter sp. MG-6-Vaara-E2; assembly: GCF_018687695.1. Lineage (NCBI taxonomy): Bacteria > Pseudomonadati > Pseudomonadota > Betaproteobacteria > Burkholderiales > Burkholderiaceae > Polynucleobacter > Polynucleobacter sp. MG-6-Vaara-E2. Next base: position 191,292 of record NZ_CP061303.1, on the reverse strand, counting down.
TCACGCCAGTCAAGTGATGCCCAGCATCATTGGCACCACACACAAAGTCAGACATATTGGCCGCCGTCCTATCAGCAACAACCGTCACGTCAGAGCTCACACCAACCGGACCTAGATAACCCGCAGGCGCATTGCAAGCTTGCTTAATTTCAGCTTCACTAGCAAAGCGGGATTCGGCCATGCCAGGAATCTTGCTAGCCTTAACTTCGTTCAATTCATGATCGCCACGCACCAACAGCATAAAGAGTTTTGCTGGTCCCTTTTCCTGATCTGCAGCGAACAATAAAGATTTCACCGTCTTCTCAAGAGGAATGCTTAAGAACTTAGCAACATCAGCACAATTAGTAATGTCAGGCGTTGGCACCTTAGCCATTGCTTGCGCCGCAGCAGCACGCGCTGCGATTAAAGATAAAGATTCTGCGGCCTCCAAATTGGCAGCGTACTCTGAACTTGGGCAATACACGATGGCATCCTCGCCAGTGTCAGCTATGACATGGAATTCTTGGCTACCTGAACCGCCAATCGCACCATTGTCTGCAGTGACTGCACGAAATTGCAGCCCCATACGCTTGAAGATACGTGTGTAAGCATCAAACATGATTTGATATGACTTCTTCAATCCTTCAGCATCACGATCAAATGAGTAAGCATCTTTCATGCTGAACTCACGACCACGCATGATTCCAAAACGTGGACGGCGCTCATCGCGGAACTTGGTCTGAATTTGATAAAAATTCACTGGCAATTGCTTATAACTTTTAATCTCATTACGAGCTAAATCAGTGATAACTTCTTCGGAAGTAGGTTGAATTAAGAAATCACGATCATGGCGATCTTTGATGCGGAGTAACTCCGGACCCATTTTTTCCCAACGACCAGTCTCTTGCCACAATTCGGCGGGCTGAATCATTGGCATTAATAATTCGATTGCACCAGCACGATTCATTTCTTCGCGAATAATATTTTCTACCTTGCGAATCGCCTTTAACCCAAGGGGCAAATAGTTATATATGCCTGCGCTTAGCTTGCGAATTAAACCTGCGCGCACCATGAGCTTGTGCGAAACCACCTCAGCGTCAGAGGGGGCTTCTTTTAGCGTGGCGAGAAATGATTGTGATGCTTTCATGAATGGATATAATCAAATCGTTGATTTTAAAGGATTTGGGGCACGATCATGCTTGACCGTGAAGGGTATCGACCCAATGTCGGCATTGTCCTCCTTAACAGCCGCAACGAGGTTTTCTGGGGAAAACGCGTTGGGCAGCATTCGTGGCAGTTCCCGCAGGGCGGGATAGCTCATGGCGAAAGCCCTGAACAGGCGATGTACCGCGAATTGCATGAAGAGGTTGGCTTGCTGCCGGAACATGTCCAAATTATTGGACGAACTAGGGACTGGCTCCGCTATGACGTCCCTGAGGAATACTTACGCCGCCAACATGCCACTCGCGTTCACCGCGCTGCTTATCGTGGTCAAAAACAAATCTGGTTTTTACTACGTTTCGTTGGTTTAGATAGCGATATTCAGTTACGCGCTACAGAACAGCCTGAATTTGATGCCTGGCGCTGGGTTCCATTCTGGATTCAGCTCGATGCTGTGATTGGCTTTAAACGTGAGGTATATCAACTCGCCCTATCTGAGTTAGCGCGCTATCTTGCAAAAGGCGTTCGCATGCAACAGCTGGCCTGGGGTACTCCTTTAGATTTACTGCAATCTTTTTACTCTAGGGGCGATGAGAATCCTAAAGAGCCCACCAAATCGGATAAATCAAAATAATGAGTTCACTCTTTCGCACTCTTAGCCAATACTTCACTTGCTTATGTGCATCTTTACTCTTGTTGGCTTGTGCGGGCGATCCCATAGAAAGTGGACTTGATCCCTTTGCACCAATGGTATTTAAGGAAGGGGTAACGAAGATGCCTTTGAACCCACCTAATCCATCAACCCTTTTACCTTTTTATGTATCGCAGCATACTGTTTTTAAATTTGCCGTTGATACAGACTCAATACTGATTGGCGCTGATGGTGTGACACGTTATATCGTTGTAATGACCAATCCCAGTGGTGGACAACAGGCGCAATATGAGGGCATTCGTTGCGACTCATTTCAGTGGCGCCTATATGGCACCCTGGAAAATAATATCTGGAAAGAAAACCCTCTCTCAAGCTGGAGAGGAATCCAAAGCAATGTGCCCAATCGTTATCAAGCTGCTTTAGCGCAGGGAGCGTTTTGTAATTTCAATACCCAAGAGAAGAATATCAAGACCATTCTCCAGTCTTTAAATCCAAATGGGTTTACAGGTGGGACCAAGCCAACCAACTCCTTCGGTATTCAATAAAAACGGAGTGGTAATTTAAGGTCTTTAGTGGGCAGCTTGAGAACTCAAGCGAGTCCCTATTTTCTCGCCCGATAGAAGTCGAGTTAGTACATCTGGTTCGTGCCCAGAAGCAATCACAGTTGATGCGCCAGTTTGCACAGCAATTTTTGCTGCCAATACCTTGGTAAGCATACCGCCCTTACTCAACTCACTTGCTGCACCACCCGCCATTTTTTCTAAAGCAGGGTCTCCAGCTACAGCATCAGTTAGTAGGGTCGCTGCTGGATTCTGACGAGGATCGGCAGTATATAAGCCGCCTTGATCAGTGAGAATAATTAATAGATCTGCATGAACTAGATTGGTGACTAAAGCAGCTAGGCTATCGTTATCACCAAATTTAATTTCATCAGTCACCACCGTGTCATTCTCATTAATGATTGGCACTACACCCAACCTTAATAGAGTGTCTAGCGTACCTTTTGCATTCGCATTACGCTCAGCGTGGGCTAAGTCAGCATTCGTTAGCAAAATCTGTGCGCTGCGCAAATTAAAGCGCGCAAAACAGCTTTCATACACTTGTACCAAGCCCATTTGACCAACAGCAGCGGCAGCCTGAAGTTCATGAATCTCCTGTGGACGCTTACTCCATCCTAAACGCTGCATTCCTTCGGCAATAGCCCCAGAACTTACCATTAGGACCTCATGTCTATTCTTGAGCAAGCCTGCAATTTGCTCTGCCCACTTTGCAATGGCGGCATGATCCAAGCCTTCGCCATTATTGGTAACAAGGCTTGAGCCAACTTTAACAACGATGCGTTTAGTTTGTTTATGGTTCATAACAAATAGAGGGGCTGAATTACTCTTTAATCTGGAGTTTTATCTTGATCTTGCGCTTGATCTTGATAGCGAGGATCTGCTGCACGCTCTTCAGCATCATCTCGATCCCGGCGTACAGAATCTAAATAATCTTGCAAGGAATAGCAAAGCTTATCGCAACCCATGCCAGTCAAAGCAGAGATCTCAAATACAGGACCTTTCCACTTAAACTTTTTAACAAAATCAGCAACCACTTTCTTACGATCCTCTTCAGGAATCATATCGACCTTATTGAGCACCAACCAGCGTGGTTTCTCAACTAAGGCCTCATCGTATTTGCGCAATTCATTCACGATGGCATTGGCATCGGCAACTGGATCTACATTCTCATCAAATGGTGCGATATCAACCAAATGCAAGAGAACACCTGTGCGTTGCAAATGGCGCAAGAAGCGGTGGCCTAGACCAGCACCTTCAGCCGCACCCTCAATCAATCCAGGAATATCCGCAATCACAAAACTGCGCTCATTACCTACACGCACTACACCGAGGTTAGGATGCAAAGTTGTAAATGGATAGTCTGCAATTTTTGGTCTCGCATTTGAAACGGCAGTGATCAAAGTTGATTTACCAGCGTTTGGCATACCCAATAAACCAACATCAGCCAGTACTTTTAATTCAAGCTTTAGTTTGCGTCGTTCACCAGGCTTCCCATTGGTTTTTTGACGTGGCGCTCTATTGGTAGAGCTCTTAAAGTGAATATTGCCCCAACCACCAACGCCGCCTTGCGCTAAACACAAACGTTCGCCATGGGTAGTTAAATCAGCAATAGGCTCACCAGTTTCGTAATCAGAAATGATGGTGCCAACTGGCATACGCAATTCAATATCGTCACCGGCGCGACCATAACAGTCGGCACCACGCCCAGGTTCACCATTTTTTGCGGTGTGTGTTTTAGCGTAGCGGTAATCAATCAACGTATTGATGTTGCGGTCAGCAATTGCCCAGACACTTCCGCCTTTGCCACCGTCGCCTCCATCAGGACCGCCAAATTCAATAAACTTTTCGCGGCGCATAGAGGCACTCCCGGCACCACCCTGGCCGGCTATGACTTCAATGCGTGCTTCGTCTATAAATTTCATGAATAAAAAAGGCCTCGCTTAGCGAGGCCTGTTCCTAAGAGTTAAATTCGGAGTAAATCTGAATCAAACGAGTCTCAGTCAGGCGCCTTATGAACGAGGCAAAACTGAAACTTGGGCCTTCTTCAAGGCACCCTTAACGCCGAATTCCACTTGACCGTCAATTAAGGCGAACAAAGTGTGATCTTTACCAATACCAACGTTAGCACCTGGATGAACACGTGTGCCACGTTGACGAATAATGATACTGCCAGCATTAATATGCTCGCCGCCAAATACCTTAACGCCTAAGCGTTTCGATTCTGAATCACGGCCATTTCGTGTTGAGCCGCCGCCTTTTTTCTGTGCCATATCTTTCTCCTACCCTGAATTAGGCTTTAATCGTGTTGATCAAAATTTCAGTGAAATTCTGACGATGGCCTTGGTGCTTTTGATAATGCTTGCGACGGCGCATCTTAAAGATTGTCACTTTATCGTGACGTCCTTGGGAGACGACAGTGGCCATCACAGCTGCACCATTAACCAATGGATCACCCAATTTCAGTGAAGCGCCTTCGCCAACGGCGAGGACTTGGTCAAGAGTGATTTCGCTGCCGATTTCCGCTGGTATCTGTTCTATTTTCAATTTTTCGCCTGCAGCAACTTTATACTGTTTGCCACCGGTTTTTATGACCGCGTACATGGTTTGAAACCTCAATTAATATCTACATTTAAGCTAATCCACCCTGGATAAGCTAAGCCCATTATTATATCTTGCATGACGAGCACTGTCAAAATCAATGACTTAAGCCAAATCTTGGCCCCTATTTCCCTAGAATTCAAGGGCTTAGATGAGGTGATTCGAGAGCGTTTGGCCTCAAAAGTCGCCTTAATTGACCAAATCTCCAGCTACATCATCCAGGCAGGCGGAAAGCGTGTAAGGCCTGCTTTATTGATGTTGGTTGCCAAGGCGCTAGCCAATGGCAAAGCAACCCCCTATACCCTCGAAATGGCTGCGGTAGTGGAATTTATCCATACCGCCACCCTCCTGCATGACGACGTTGTTGATGAATCCACCCTCAGAAGAGGTCGTGAAACGGCAAATGCTGCTTTTGGCAATGCTGCTAGCGTTTTAGTGGGTGACTTCCTGTATTCCAGAGCCTTTCAGATGATGGTTGGCCCAAACGATTTGCGGGTGATGCAAATTCTGTCAGACGCCACAAATACGATTGCTGAAGGCGAAGTTTTACAGCTTCTCAATATGAACGACCCTGAAGTAGATGAAGATAGCTACCTTCAAGTGATTCGTTACAAGACTGCCAAATTATTTGAAGCCTCTACTGAGCTCGGCGCAATCCTGGCAAATGCGACAGATGTTCAACGTGAACAAGCTGCTGCTTTTGGACGTCACATTGGGACTGCATTCCAGTTGATGGATGACCTTTTGGATTACACAGCTAATGCCGAACAAATGGGCAAAAATGCTGGCGATGATTTACGTGAAGGCAAACCTACTTTGCCGCTAATTTATTTACTCGAACATGGTAGCAATGAAGAGCGTTTATTAGTTCGCGCTGCGATCGAACAAAATCAAGATTTACCCGATGATGTCTTTGTGAAAATTCTCGGTGCAGTACAAAGTTCTGGCGCACTTGATTACACACAAGCTGCCGCCAAGCGTGAAGCAGATTTGGCTTTGGAATGTATTCAAGGCTTTCCTAATAATGAGGCGACAATTGCATTACGTGATTTGTGCACTTACTCGCTCGCACGAAAAACTTAAGTTCCCAAGCTATTTAAGCGCAATTCACGAGCAGTAATCCGAGCCTTCTCTGCTTCGTCACGCAGTCTTTCAAGCTCTTGCTTAGTGAGCATTGCAATATTCGAATAGTCCAATTTCCAACTGGGATCTGCGGACCAGACTAGGGGTGAATGTACAGTCGTTCTGGGCGCTGGTGCTGATTCTAAAAGGCGTAAAGCCAGTTCAAAATTAAGAGATTGTGACTCAGGATCATTCGGCCTTCCTGCCGCATTGCCAAGAGGAAAATCGCTAAATAAAAATCTAGGAACACCGCAGTACTCGACAATGTCTTTGGCAGCCCCCATCACCACTGTAGAGATGCCATTACTTTCAAGGTACCTTGCCAACAAACTCTGACTCTGATGACATACTGGGCAATTTGGAATTAATACCGCCACATCCACCTGATCCGCACGGAGCATTTCTAAAATAATGGGCGCATCCACCTCTAATGTATGCCGTTGACTTCGATTCGTCGGTAAGCCATAAAAGTGTGGTGACAAAGACTGAATTCTTCCAGCCTTAACAGCGTCTCTAGCAGCACACAGCGGAAACCAGCAATTCATCTCTGCCATATTGGCGTTTTTACGATCGATACCAACGTGCGCAATTCGCAAATCAATCTCTGATGTCATTAATCGCTGATAGGGTTGATAAAACTTTGCCGCAGCGTTATACGGGGCGCCGGGACCTTGATTACCGCTCGCAGCATCATAAGGTACTGCAGTAGTAACCAATCCCAAGACGGATTGATTGAGCGACTTTTTTAGCGGAGTAAATGGCACATCAATGTAATGAGCCCAAATGTAGGGATTGTCATAACCCAAGCCGAGGTAATAGCTACGAGTGCGCTCGATATAACGAATCGGTTGATCCATTTCTGGTGCAAAAACCAGTTCAGCAGTCTTAGACATCTGCTCAGCCCTGTAAGATATTAACTATCAAAAATTTTTATTCTTAGGAACTCATTATGGCTCAATGGCTCAGATTTCAATACCAAGGAAAAGGGGGGTTAGGACAAGTACAGGGTGATCAAATCGCAGTGTACTCAGGCGACCTATTTCAGGATCCAAAACCCACAGGCGAAACTCTCAAATTAGCCGATGTCACGATTGATATCCCATGCACACCATCCAAAATGGTTGCGATGGTAGATAACTTTCACGCCTTGGTCACTAAGCTTGAACATGCAGTGCCAGCAGAACCGCTCTACTTTCTTAAAGGCAATAATTCCTTCTTAGCCGCTAATCAAATCATTCGCACCCCCAAATCTTATTCAGGCAAAGTGGTCTACGAAGGTGAGCTGGGGATTGTGATTGGTAAACGCATTCATGAGGCAAATGAAGCCGAGGCCACCAAAGCTATTTTTGGTTACACCTGCATTAATGATGTGACTGCGATTGAAATTCTTAATCGTGATCCAGGATATGCACAGTGGACTCGTTCAAAAAGCTTCAATACTTTTGGAGTCTTTGGTCCTTACATCACGACCGATGTTGACCCTAGTAAGTTGACTATCAAAACAATCCTGAACGATCAAGAGCGCCAGAATTATCCAGTGGCAGACATGATCTTCCCTCCAGCTAAGTTAGTCAGCCTCATCTCCCAGGATATCCCGCTCTTGCCAGGCGACATCATTGCTTGCGGCACTTCTGTAGGTGTTGGTTCAATGAAGCCTGGCAGCAATGTCAGCATCATTATTGAGGGTGTTGGTCAACTGGACAATCACTTCGAATAAATCAATCGCCCTTAAAACAAAAACCCTTGCTATGTGAGTAGCAAGGGTTTTTTAATGGCGAAGACTAACGATTAATCTTTTACTTTTAGTAACCAGATACTGATGGTAAGGCTAGGCTCCCTTTAGAAGCTTGTACATTTTCATCCAAGTATTTTGTCAAAGCAAATACAGTGTTTAAGCAAGGTGTTGGAGTTTGAGTAATTTTGCCCAACTCAATCACTGAACCTAAAAGCGCATCGATCTCTAAACTACGACCCGCTTCTAAGTCTTGCAACATTGAAGTCTTGTGCTTACCAACTTTCTCAGCACCAGCAATACGACGCTCGATATCAACCCGGAAAGTCACACCCAATTTCTCAGCGATGGTTTGTGCTTCAGCCATCATATTGCGCGCCAACTCTTTAGTTAATGGATACTGGCAAATGCCCTCCAAGGTACCGTGAGTCAATGAGCTAATTGGGTTGAAAGTCATATTGCCCCAGAGCTTGAGCCAAATCTCAGAACGAATGTCGTCCAAAATTGGGGACTTAAAGCCCGCCGCACCCATCATCTCTGAAATTTTCTGAATACGCTCAGTTGTCTTGCCGTCTAACTCACCCAGTGGGAAACGATTGCCCTCTACGTGACGAATGACGCCCGGAGCCTGAGTAAATGTTGCTGGGTACACTACGCAACCGATGATGTTATTGGGATTGATCGCTTTTTTAGCAAGACCACCAGCATCCACTGTTTCAACAGAGTGATCTTGGTACTCGCCACCAAGCTTTTGGAAATACCACCAAGGAATACCGTTTTGCATTGGAATCAAAATCGTTTCTAGCCCCATGATCGCTGCTAAGTCATCGATAATAGGTTCAACTTGATGCGCCTTCACTGCCAAGATCATCACTTCCGGTGTCTCGGCATCACGAATTTTTTCTACCGCTTTAACTTGGGCCACCAATGGCTCTGGCTGGTCATCCATAATCAATGCCAAACCGCGCTCTTTGATGGCAGCTAAAGTAGCTCCGCGCGCCACTACTGTTACATCATTGCCCGCCCTTGCCAACATGACAGCTAGGTATCCGCCAATAGCGCCACCTCCACCGATCACACAGATTTTCATAGGAACTCCACAAGAATAAAAAATGTTGAATTCTGATTATTTTAGTGCGATTGTTTTGCAGTGCAACAAATTTAATTGCTTAATTTTTAAGCAACAAGCACTTTAAATGGCTTTTAAATCATCTTTTGGCACTAGGCTACCCAAAATCATGCCGGCAATACTCGCTAATAAGCCAGCCAACTGGGGTGGCATAACGGCATTAGGAGCCAAGATTTCACAACTAATCCAGATCGTTAAACCGCCGACAACCGCCAGTAATCCACCTAAAGAATTCGCTCTTGGCCAATACACCCCAAAGGCCAGCGGCACAAAAGCAGCAACCAGAGTGACTTTGTAGGCACTCTCCACCATCTTAAAAATGGAGAGCTCAGAGTTCACGGCAAAGAAAGTTACCACCACTGCAAAACACAAAACTGTGATGCGCATAATTTTGAGCAAGTCATGATCAGAAAGATGCTTAAAAAATCCTCTCACAATATTTTCCGCGAAGGTTACTGAGGGTGCCAATAAGGTTGCGCTGGCGCAACTCTTGATTGCTGAAAGTAATGCGCCGAAAAACATCACCTGCGCAATGATCGGCGCATGATTCAAAATCAATTTAGGCAAAATCATTTGAGGATCAGTATTGAGATATTCCTGAACCAAACTAGGATTAATCAGCGTTGCTGAATAAGCCAAATACATCGGCACAAAAGCAAAAATAAAGTAGAGGACGCCACCCAAAATCGCAGCATTTACGGCAATGTTGACATTCTTGCTGGAAGTAATGCGCTGGAAAACGTCTTGCTGTGGAATAGATCCCAGCATCATGGTGCAAAGCGCTGCGACAAAGCCCAAAATCGAGGCTAAGTTCATATCGGGCCAGAAGTTACTAAATTGACCAGCAGCAGCGGCATGCTCAATCACTACGCTGATGCCTCCTGTCTGCGTAGTCATCTCACCGCCGATATACAGCATACCAATCACAATAATGATCATCTGAATAAAGTCAGTAATTGCTACCGACCACATGCCACCAAAAAGGGTGTAGATCAGGACACTAGCAGCTCCAATCATCATGCCACCAGTTTGGGAAATACTTCCCTCAGATACAACATTAAAAACAAGACCTAGTGCTTTAATCTGCGCAGCCACCCAACCTAAATAAGAGACAACGATACAAAGTGTTACTAACACTTCAACAGTACGGCCATATTTTTCACGAAAGAAGTCACCAATTGTTAGCATGCGGCGGTTATAAAGGTGCCGTGCAAAAAAGAGGCCGACCAAAATAAGGCAGAGGGATGACCCAAATGGATCTGAAACTACGCCACCCAAACCATCTTTTAAAAATGTGGCAGGAATTCCTAATACGGTCTCGGAACCAAACCAAGTAGCAAAAACAGTAGCGGTAACAATCGGCATTGGGAGGCTATGGCCTGCAGCTGCAAAGTCAGCGGTATTTTTGACGCGCAAGGCGGCCCATAAGCCGATGCCAACAGAAATTACCCAATAAATGATGACGAACCAAATCAGCACGCCCAACTTCTCCATATAGAATTTGTTGAAATTATATGGCCATGTCACTTTTATCAGTAATGAAATAGGCGCCAATTTAAAGCATGCTGGTCTGACATAATTGTCAGGTGCATTTACCCAAATCCAATCCCATCGAGAGTCTAGATACTGACCTGGCTTATCAAAAAGCTATTTTGGGCTCGGTATCTCGAACTTTTGCCCTCACTATCCCCCTATTACCACCCGTTATCGAGACGGTCGTTGGAAATACTTACCTACTCTGCAGAATTGTGGACACTATTGAGGACGCCGCCGACCTCAATCCAGAGACCAAACAGGCGCTGTCTAAGTTCTTTCTTGATGCTGTTCTAGAAAAGTCTCCAGTGGAGTCTTTTGTTGCGCCATGCCTTGCTGCACTCAAAAATTATGGCAATCAAGACGAACTCGATCTCATTGCCAACACCCCAACTATTTTGCGGATTCTGCATACCTGCTCAAGCAAGGATCAAGCCGCTGTAAGTAGATGCGTTTCAATCATGTCGGAGGGCATGTCCCATTTTCATGGGAAACAAACTGAGGCTGGCCTAAAAGACCTCAACGAATTCGAAGAATATTGTTATGTAGTCGCTGGGGTAGTTGGCGAACTTCTCACCACTATTTTTAGTAATCACTCTGCCGATTTTTCAAAACAGATCAAAGGACATGAAGCACTGGCAATTGCGTTTGGTCAGGCACTACAGATGACCAATATCCTGAAAGATTCGCCGGAGGATGAGGCCCGCGGAGTTTCTTGGAAGCCTGCCGGTATGAGTCAGAGTGAATTGCTGAAGATTGCCTATCAAAAATTACAAGACTCTATGCAATACATCCTACTGATACCCAAGAAGGATGCTGGGGTAAGACGCTTTTGCTTTTTAGCTTTTGGTCTTGCAGTCTTGACCCTTTCTAAAATTGCTAATCGTAAGCAATTTAATCATAAAGACGAGCTCAAGCTTTCACGCAAGTCCGTCATGACTTTTTATACTTTTACAAAGATTGCCGTTGGCAGTGATACGCTCATGAAACTTTTCTTTCACACGGCATCAAGCGCACTTAGAAGACAGCTCTAAAGCTTAGATTGCTCCCTCATGCTTTAGGAGCCAAGTTTTAATTTGACGATACAACCCAGGTGAATTTTCTTTCATAAAACCACCGATGCCTTGAGCAGATACAACCCGATGACATGGGGTAATTAAGGGAAAGGGGTTGGCGCCACACGCCGTACCAACAGCGCGAGGTCCACTCTTAATAGCACTAGCAATCTCACCATATGTTTTTGCCTTGCCAACAGGTATTTCTCGGATATGTTTCCAAACTTTCTGTTGATGTGGCGTACCTAATGGCTTTATTGGCAGATCAAACTGAAAGAGTGGATCTTTAAAGTAAGCATGACACTGTCTAGCCACTTCCTTAGCAAGTCCATTTTGGGGTTTTAATAAGCTAGCCCTGGCGGAGAGATAGTCAATTTTCGAGAGCATGAGACTGCCATCAACCAATTCGGTCAGAATGCCAAGCCTCCCAAATGGGGCTTCAATAACGCAATAACTTGCACTTTCTGGAGAGGGCTGTTTTTTAGGTAAAACCATAAGAATGATTCTCACATAATTTAGAAAAGGGGATGACAGCCCTTTCTACCCGGGCAATCACTACTGAATATGGTTTCTGAAAGCCTACTTTGCTATATTGAATCATCCTTAATTTATAAACATATCCCATGGACAACTTTTTTGATGATTGGCCTCTTTATAGCCAAGCTGCATTAGTCCTCTTTTTACTCGCGCTTTCAGGCTTCTTTTCGATGGCTGAAACCAGTATGTTGTCTTCCAACCGTCATCGTCTGCGCGCCATGGCCAATAGTGGTAATTCTGGTGCAGCACTAGCAGAAAGACTTCTCAAGCGCATTGACTCGCTTCTTTCAGTGTTATTGATTTCCAATAATCTGATTAATACCATTCTGCCAATCCTCGTTACCGGAATTGCTCTGCATCTATTTGGAGAGAGTGGCTTTGTACTCTCGATTGCAACCCTAGTAGTGGCCTTACTCATCATCATCTTTAGCGAAATCACCCCTAAGGTAATTGGTGCTGCATTCCCTGAAAAGATTGCTTCTAATGTGGGCTGGCTTATTCTGCCGCTCACTTTTTTACTAACCCCTCTACTTTGGCTCATCAATAATTTTGTTTCGGGATTAATGAAAGTGTCTGGCCTGCAATCGTCATCAGATAGCAGAACGATGAGCAACGAAGAGCTACGCAGTCTAGTTTTAGAGTCGAATCGCTTCGTTTCGAATCACCATCGCAATATTTTGCTCAACCTCTTTAATTTAGAGAACATCACCGTTGACGATGTCATGACACCTCGCTCGAAAATCGAAGTCTTGGATCTTTCAAGGCCGATTGATGAGGTGGTGCAGCAACTAGAGACCTGTTATCACAATAAGTTACCAGTCTGTGATGGCGACTCCGAGCGTATTGTCGGAATTTTGTCAGTCAAGAAAGCGCTATCTTTATTGGGCGACTCTGACTTGAAACACGAAGACTTTAGATCGCTAGTAAATGAACCTTACTTTATTCCAAGCAGCACACCAGTATTGCAACAGATGCAGTTCTTTCAAGACAATCAACAGCGCTTAAGCTTGGTAGTGAATGAATATGGTGAAGTACTTGGTCTAGTGACTTTCGAAGATATTGTGGAAGAACTCATTGGTGAATTCACAACCTCTTTCTCTCATTTATCGACTGATCCACGTTGGCTTGCAGATGGAACTTATCTTGCTAGCGGTAGCGCATCACTTCGCGATCTCAATCGTCTTCTCAATTTAGATTTACCTTTAAATGGCCCGCGTACACTCAATGGTCTTATCTTAGAAAATCTTGAGGCGATTCCGGATCATGATGTCAGCATTAAGATTGCCGACATCGTCATGGAAATCGTTCAATTTGATGATCAAGGTGTAAAGACTGTCAAACTCCATCGACCCTCCAGTCATCAAACTCAAGATTGAGTAGTGCAAATGATGACTCCCTAATTATTCGCACATGGTATGAGATCGCAGCCTATGCAATCAATGCCAGAGCTAGTGACATTCATGTTGAGGCCAGCCACCTAGGAGCTTTAATTCGTATTCGTGTTGATGGCTTATTGCAAGTTCACTCACAACACCCCCCTGAGCACCATGAGCGTCTCATTACCCGTATCAAAATCTTAGCCCGTCTAGATATTGCAGAAAAGCGTATTCCCCAAGATGGGCGTTTGAGTATTGGATTAGATTTTTCCAAACCCAATATTGATTGTCGAGTCTCGATTCTGCCAACACTACATGGAGAGAAAGCGGTCATTCGAATCTTGCCTAATCGTCTAGAGGAGCTCTCCTTAGAACGTATTGGTCTTTTACCAGAGCAATTGGATATTTTTCAAGAGGCGATCGCAAAGCCTAACGGTTTAATACTAGTCACAGGTCCGACGGGTAGTGGCAAAACACGCACACTATACAGCTGCCTCAGTTTTCTCAATCAATCACACCGCAACCTGTGTTCAATCGAAGATCCTATTGAGATTCGTCTGCCAGGCGTGAATCAGGTGGGGTATCACCCACGAGCCGGCCTAGATTTTTCAGTCATCATCAAAGCACTTCTTAGACAAGACCCAGATGTTATCATGATTGGAGAAATTCGCGATAGCGCTACTGCAAATCTTGCTATACAAGCAGCACAAACTGGCCACCTCGTATTAAGCACCTTACACACCCGCAATGCACGTGGCGCATTGACTCGGCTTAAAAACTTAGGAATAGATCAAGAGTCTTTGGAATCTTGTTTGCTTTGCGTAAGCTCACAACGTTTAGTTCGGAAGCTTTGCCCACAATGCAAGGATCAAATTGATTCTGATGTGACTGGCGTTTGCAGCCACTGCAATGGAAACCGATACTTCGGTCGCATTGGCGTCCATGAGATTCTCAGTGCAAAACATTTATTTGATGTAAGTCTGCCATTTATTAGCCTCAGAGAAGCAGGAATACTGCGCGTTAATGAAGGCCTGATTGATCGCTCAGGACTAGAGACTGAGGTTTGCGCATGGCATTAAGTAAACAACAAGAGCTCGCATTTGCACAACAACTACTCAGCTTACTGAATGCTGGACTTGCTCTTTTAAATGCTATTGAACTCATTGAGTCATCGGCACCAAAAAACTGGCAGTCCTGGCTAAAGAACATACAGACTCATCTTAGAAAAGGTAATAGCTTTTCTCAAAGCTTGATTGCACGCAGCAATCAATTCTCTATGGAGTTTATTAACCTCATTCGCGTAAGTGAGCGCACTGGAGATATTGAGCTTGCTCTCAAAACGATTTGTCAGCAACTAGAAGCCCAAATTGAATTGAGGCGCAAGGTGCAACAAGCCCTAAGCTACCCAATGATCACCTTGGCTAGCTCGTTGATATTGGTAGTAGTCATGATGATTTGGGTGGTACCCGTCTTTAAGGATGTGTTTGGACACTTTCAGGCGGAATTGCCACCCCCAACCAAAGTTCTCATTCAAACATCTTCCGTCATCAATGAATATTTTTTAGAGATCTTTACCTGCATGATCTCAAGTATTCTATTGTTTTTTCTCATTTGGCTCCGGTCAATCTACTTACAAAAATTGTGTGACCGTTGGAGTTTTCGCATCCCCCTCTTGGGAAAATTATTTCGCTTGGCAGCACTTACTTATTGCTGCCGAACATTGGGCCACTTACTAGAGTCGGGCCTAGCGCTTCCAGATGCTTTACGCATTACTGCGCAATCATCCAATCATTGGCTAAGCCATGATCTGAGTGCAGAAGTTTTTAAACATCTCACCCGAGGATGGTCTTTGGGTGACGCCTTAAAAAAGGCAGATCCTAAAAAATACTTTTTTGACTCTGAAACATTACAACTACTTCATATTGGAGCAGAGAGTGGCTCTCTTGCAAGCATGCTGAATAAATGCGCTCACACTTTGGGATCACAACTCGGTAGTCATCTCAATAACCTTAGCCAAACCTTGGAACCTTTGTTAATTATTTTTGTTGGGCTCATTATTGGTGGACTTGTCATAATCTTGTATCTACCAATATTTAATTTGGGACAAATTGTTTGATGCATTCCTCTATGACTTTCGACATCGTGCGCGTATTACTAATCTTGATATTGGTTTCTTTGGCTTATATCGATGTGCGTACCTTTCGCCTGCCTGATGCCATCACGATTCCGACAATGACTGCTGGACTCATGTTTAATTACTTCGTACCCTTGGGATTGACTGACTTTCCTAGTGCCATTTGGGGTGCAATATTTGGTTACCTATTTTTATGGAGTCTGAATTGGGTCTACAGATTAGTTAAGAATCAAAATGGTATCGGCCTGGGGGATGCAAAGCTTTTATCGGCCCTAGGTGCATGGCTTGGCCTAAACGCCCTTCCCAATATCCTATTTATTGCCTCTCTGATTGGCTTAATCGGTGGACTCGCCTGGCTCCAACTTCAAAAAAAATCAACTCGCTCCGCATTTCCTTTTGGACCGTTTCTTGCGATTGCTGGCATCATTGAGTTGTTATGGCCACAGCGACTACAAACGCTCATTCTCAACAATCCGATCTAAACGGGCTCAAGGGGCACATCCCCCTGATAGGCCTCACGGGTGGTATTGGTTCGGGTAAAACTGCAGTTAGCGATTTACTGGGGCAATTGGGTGCTGGAATCGTTGATACCGATCTTATTGCCCATCAGATCACCGCCCCAAACGGCATTGCAATGCCTGCCATACAAAAGCAATTTGGCCCTGACTATCTAGATGCCAGCGGGGCATTAAATAGAAACAAGATGCGCACCCTGGTTTTTGCAAAGCCCGAAGCCCGTAAAGCTTTGGAGGCGATTACCCACCCTTTGATTCGTCAGGAAACCATTAGACAAGCCAATCAATGGGCCGCAAAGGGCTCTCCCTACTTGGTGTTTGTCGTTCCACTCCTAGTGGAATCAGGGTCTTGGGAGGGTTTGATTGATCAGCTAGTGGTGGTGGACTGCTCGGTGGAACTTCAAATATCAAGGGTGATGCAGCGCAGCAATTTACCCAAAGTAGAGGTTGAGAGAATTCTTAACGCTCAAGCATCCAGAAAAGATCGCTTAGCCCAGGCGGATATCGTTATTGAGAATCAAGGCAGCTTGGCAGAATTAAATACCGAAGTAAACCAGTTGCACCAAAAAATTCTGAAGATTAAGAAAGATCAGCTCAGTTCGTCATAGAATATGGGCTTGTGATTGTCTACGAATACCCCTTCAACGAATTAGTTCGAAGCATGCTTCGACTGGAGTATTTGTTCGCCCGCTTTAATCATTTTGTTCGCTCTGACGACCCTGAATTGCATCACAATGCAATTTCGATGCTGTTTGATCTTGGCGATATTGGTGCACGTGGTGATATCAAGTCACTGCTATTAAAAGAATTTGAGCGTCAAAAATATGCGCTCAATGGACTCAAGTCATCACAAAAAGTAGATCAAGAAGCACTCTCTCAAACTCTTGCAGAAATTGATTCAGTTGCATCTAAGATTAATCAATCTGCAGGCAGACCAAATCTAGCTATTTCTGAGAGCGAGTGGCTCAATGGCATTCGCACTCGCTTAAATATTCCTGGCGGCACGAGTCCAATTGATTTACCTAGCTATCATGCTTGGAAAAATAGTCCTTCGACCGAACGTCGGAAACTTTTAGAAAATTTTGTTTGCCCATTGCTGCCATGGCAAGATGCGTGTCAATTATTTTTACGTTTACTTCGCCAGTCAGGCGAAGCAAAAGATGTTGTTGCGCATAACGGATCATTCCAGCAAGCGCCTTCTGGAAAAATTTATCAGCTCATGCGGATTGCAGTTGAAGATGACACACTCTTCTCTGAAATTAGCGCCAATAAATACCTGCTTTCTGTGCGCTTTATGCAATCAGATCGTGATAAAAAAGCACAGCCTGCCAATAAGGATGTGCCATTCAAACTGACCCTCTGTCAGTTCTAAGCTAAAAGAGCTTTAAGCCTTTCTAGCATTGGCCAAGCGGCGGGCAATAATGGCTCAACACTTGGCTTTTCTGCGCCAAGCAGCTCCCAGGATAGAGACTGACCTTCACAGCCTTTTGGGGTACCGCTCCAATCCCGAATAATACTGACGTGCAAACGAACATAGGCATGCGGATAGTCATGCTCAAGAATCGTTAACTCTTCGCTTGATTGAATAACGATTCCCAGCTCTTCTTGAAGTTCACGTTTAAGCGCATCAAAAACCGTTTCGCTTTTTTCAATCTTGCCGCCAGGCACTTCCCAATATCCTGCATACGGCTTGCCTTCGGGTCTTTGCCCCAAAAGATAGCGACCCGATTGGTCTATCAATATCCCGGCAGCGACTTCAGTAACAGGACGATTTATTTCACTCACAAGAATCAATTCATCCTAGGCGTGTGATCCGGCCCAATATTTTGCAAATTGCCAAGCAACACGTCCAGAACGAGAACCTCGCTCCAATGCCCACACCAATGCCTCCGAACGAGCAGTTTCAATTTGCGCAGGAGTAAGGCCAAAATGTTGCAACCAATGCGCGACGATAGCTAAGTATTCATCTTGCTTGGGCGGATAAAAGGATAACCACAATCCAAAACGCTCAGATAAGGAGATCTTCTCCTCAACCACTTCGCCCGGATGAATTTCGCCATCATCACTGTGCACATAACCTTCGTTATCTTTCATATACTCAGGCAGCAAATGGCGACGGTTAGAGGTGGCATAAATCAAGATATTGTCGACCTGGGCTGAAACTGAGCCGTCCAGAGCGGATTTCATGGCCTTATAGCCTGACTCTCCATCCTCAAAAGATAGGTCGTCGCAAAATATGATGAAACGCTCAGGTCGGTCGGCCAAAATCTCAGTGATATCAGCCAAGTCGGCTAGATGCTCTTTCTCTACCTCAACTAAGCGCAGTCCTTGGCTGGCAAACTCATGCAGGCTAGCCTTAATCAAGGATGACTTACCAGTACCTCTAGCGCCGGTGAGCAAAATATTATTGGCTGGCTTTTTTTGAATAAAGTTTTTAGTGTTATCGCGTATCGCATCTCTTTGACGATCGATATTTTGTAGATCATCAAAAGTAATGTCAGACACATGCTTTACTGGTTGCAAAAACCCAATGTTCCCAAAGATACTATCTCTACGACGCCATCTAAATGCAGGTGATGATTTCCACTGCTCGTCTGTGAGGGGCTTAGGTAAAAATGTCTCCAGGTGATCTAAAAGACGATCTAATTTTTCATTCATATTGTTGGCATCTTTTAAGAGCGGTAGTCTGCATTGATCGATACATAGTCATGTGACAAATCACAGGTCCACATTGTCTGACTGGCGGCTCCACGACCTAGATCAATCTTTACTGTGATTTCAGCCTCTTGCATTACCCTTTGGCCATCAGCCTCTTGATAGCTTGGATTGCGCCCACCATCTTTAGCAACCCAGACATCCCCAAGCCACATTTGTACATGATTCACATCTAAGTCTTTGATTCCAGCATAGCCAATAGCAGCAAGAATCCGGCCTAAATTAGGGTCACTAGCAAAGAAAGCCGTTTTTACCAATGGTGAATGGGCTACAGCCTTAGCAACCAAACGACATTCTTCGGCCGTCTTACCGCCCACCACTTCAATCGTCATGAACTTGGTGGCACCCTCTCCATCGCGCACAATCATTTGAGCCAATTTTCTAGCTAAGGCAATTAGTGCATCGCGAACAACCGCATAACATGGATCACTAGTAGATTGAATTTGTACTGCTGACTGGCCAGTGGCCATGATGATGAAAGAATCATTCGTTGATGTATCACCATCAATCGTAATGGCATTAAACGAAAGGTCTGCAACCTCGCGAGTCAGATTGCCTAATATACCTGGAGCAAATCCTGCATCAGTAGCAATAAAACCCAACATGGTTGCCATATTGGGATGAATCATGCCAGCACCTTTGCAGATACCAGTCAAGACAACTGGGCCAGCAGGAGTTTGAATTGTGACTGAACTTGCTTTAGGCTGAGTATCCGTAGTCATGATTGCTTCAGCGGCATCAAACCAGTGATCCTCGGCCAAATTAGCAACCGCTTTAGGAAGAGCGCTAATAATTTTCTGGATCGGCAACGGCTCGAGAATCACTCCCGTTGAAAATGGCAAAATCTGCTCTGGATTGATGTTGAGATCCTTGGCTAAAGCAGCGCATGTCTCTAATGCATGTTTCATACCTTGCTCGCCTGTACCTGCATTCGCATTACCGGTATTGACTACCAGAGCCCTAATCTGCCCATGACGACCCTCCTGCGCCAAATGCTCACGGCAGACTTGGACTGGGGCAGCGCAAAAACGATTCAAAGTAAAAACACCGGCAACCTGAGACCCAGGGGCTAGCGTCATCACCAACAAATCTTTGCGATTGGCTTTCTTGATTCCAGCTTCAGCAATGCCCATTTCAAAACCTTTAACAGGGGTGAGATCGGCTTTTTGGGGGAGGGGTAAGTTAACTGTCATAGTCTGATAATTGTAGATGAGGCACAAAAACAAAGCGCGCCAAATAATGGCGCGCTTTATGACTTACTAAAGGCCTAAATCTAGGCTTTCACTGGCAATTCTCGAATTCGCTTACCAGTAGCCGCAGCAATCGCATTAGCTAGAGCAGGCGCTACCAATGGCACCCCAACCTCGCCCAAGCCACCCGGCTTCTCTTGGCTAGGAATCAAGTGAACCTCAATCACTGGCACCTGGTTTTGACGCAAACTTGGGTAATTATTGAAGTTTGTTTGCTGTACACGGCCGTTTTCGATGGTAATCACATTCCCCAGTGCGGCACTCAAACCATAAATGACGCCACCCGTGAGCTGAGCCCTTGCCTGATCAGGGTGAACTGCAATACCGCAATCAGAAACAAAAGTAATCTTTTTCACCTTAGTCTCAGTCGCCTCACTATCAAGCTCCACAACACATGCTGAGTAAGTGTCATAGCACTCCATTTGAGCAACACCAAAACGTTTGCTACCTGAGACATAGCCAGACTTTTTCACGGCAGTTTCAAGAACATGTTTTGCTCTTGGATGTTTGCTTAAGGAGGCAAGGCGGAAAGCAACCGGATCTTTGCCAGCAGCATTTGCAGCTTCATCCACAAAACTCTCAATTGCAAATGCATTCAATGCATTACTTACTGAACGCCAATAACCAACCCGTAATCCGGTATCCGTAATAACGTTGGTGATTTCCATGTTGGGAATGTCATAAGTAATGTTGTTTGAACCCTCGACCATAAAAGGATCAAAACCATCCTTCACAAATCCAGGAAATGCACGAGCCGTGACGGATTGAGAAACCATCTTTGCCTTCATACTGGTCAATTGGCCATTTGAACCCAATACGCCTTCAACCTTATGAATACTCATTGGACGATAGAAGTCATGTGTGATGTCATCTTCTTTAGTCCAAAGCATCTTCACTGGCATACCCGCTGCTTTTGAAATTTCAGCTGCCTGACGGATGAAGTCAAGCTCCAGCTTACGTCCAAAACCACCACCTAAAAATGTGGTTTCAATAGTGACATCTTCTGGCTTAACGCCAGCCGCAGCAGCTGCAACTGCCTGACCACCTTGCTGGAATTGAATTGGACCAATAATTCTGCACTTCCCATTAGAAACATCGGCAGAACAGTTCACTGGCTCCATCGTCGAGTGAGCGAGATATGGCAAGAAGTACTGCGCACTCAGAGATTTGCCATTGGGGACACTTGCATAGACATCACCTACCGTCTTAATGATTGCACCCTTCTTGGATAAGCCCTCTTCTAGAGATTTCCGCACAACAGCATTGTTTAAGTTTGCGTTAGATCCTTCATTCCAAGTGATCTTGAGAGCGTCTCTACCTTTACGTGCTGCATAAAAATCTTTCGCTAAGACTGCAACACCATCTGAAATCTGAACTACTTTAATAACCCCAGATACTTTGAGAGCAGCTGATGCATCATAGGATGTTGGTATGCCGCCAATGACTGGGCACTGAGCCAGCGATGCAATTGCCATCCCCGGAATCTTGACATCTATTCCATAGACAGCTTTTCCAGAAACTTTAGCTGGCGTATCTAAGCGCCGCATGGTTTCTTTTCCTATCACCATAAAGTTAGCTGGTGATTTCAAGGCTGGTTTCTCTGGCAATGGCAACTTAGCAGCATCAGCTGCAAGATCGCCATAAGTGGCTGACTTGCCACTAGAGTGCGTCACCTTACCATTCATCGCCTTACAGTCCGCTACCGCTACATTCCACTTCTGAGCTGCAGCTTGTACTAGAACTGCGCGAGTAGCTGCTCCAGCAGTTCTGAGCTTATCAAAGGCTTCACGAACTGATGTAGAGCCGCCAGTGATTTGACCACCCAACATCGCATTAATATAGACTGGAGCGACGCCTGCAATCTCAACCTTGATCATTGAGAGGGGTAAGTTCAACTCCTCAGCAAGAAGCGCTGGCATAGAGGTATAAACGTCCTGACCCATTTCAGAGCGAGCGCAAATTAAAGTAATTTGATTGCTGGGGGTAATTTGAATCCAGGCATTTGCTAATGCTGGCTTCTCACCCGAATCGGTGGCAGCTTCGCTAGCCATTGGCAAATACATGCCCAGCACAAAGGCACCGCCAACTGTGGCACTTTGTTGAATGAATTGACGACGACTTTGATTCTTTAAAGAATGATTTTTCATTTGAATTATCCCCTTAAGCCAATTTATCAGCAGCGCGTTTAACTGCTTTTTCTATACGGGCATAAGTTCCGCAACGACAGATATTGCCACTCATCGCGCTCTTAATCTCATCACTATTAGGCTTTTTATTTTTAGATAGTAAATCGGCTGCCGACATCATCTGTCCTGTTTGACAGTAGCCACACTGAGGGACATCAAACTCAATCCAAGCATCTTGCAATGCCTTGCCCACCTTGGCAGACAAGCCTTCAAGAGTAGTGACTTTCTTACCAGCAGCTGCGGCTACGGGCGTAGAACAAGAGCGGATGGCAGCACCCTCAAGATGGACAGTACAGGCGCCGCAGAGAGCTGCTCCACAGCCATACTTTGGACTAGTAACATCCAGATGATCACGCAAGACCCATAGTATTGGGGTTTCTGGATCCCCATCAAAATTCACAGTCTTACCATTGAGAGTAAAAGATACGGCCATAACGCCCCCTTAGCGAAATTAAACAATCAAAAAATACTACCGATTTATTACTTACAAATCATGACAGATGAAAGGGTTATTAGCTATCTCAAACGACTAGGGATTCCACCAAGAAAAAAGGCTCAGATTTTTCTGAGCCTTTTCATTCAACCATGTGTCAATAATAACTATGCCAATGCACCGCAACAATTTTTATATTTCTTACCACTACCGCATGAGCAAGGATCATTGCGACCGATTTTAGGACCAGTACGAACTGGTGCAGGCTGAATATCAATAGCAGCGCCACGATCCCCAGTCGAGCCAGCAACCTCCATGTCAGCATCTGCATGCTGATACTGAAGGTCTTTTAACTTGGCCAACTCTTCATTCATCGAATCTGATGCTTGATCCAATTCACTAGCGCTACGAATCTGCACCGTCATGATGCTCTTCACAACGTCATTCTTGATGACATTCAAGAGTTCACCGTAAAGCCCAAAGGCCTCGCGACGATATTCTTGTTTGGGGTCTTTTTGGGCATAACCACGTAGATGAATACCTTGACGCAAATGATCCAAAGCGGCCAAATGTTCACGCCAGTGAGTGTCAACACTGTATAGAAGAACGGAGCGCTCAAAACTCGCAAAGGATTCACGTCCAGATAGCTCAACTTTGGCGTCATAAGCGTCTTTAGCCGCCTGCAGCACTCGCTCAACAATTTCAGAGTCATCAACACTTGCCGCGCCCTCGACCCATTTCTGCAAATCTACAGTGAGGCCCCACTCATTTGCAAGAACGTTCTCAAGACCACACAAGTCCCACTGCTCTTCCATGGATTCAAGAGGAACATAGAGAGAACAAATAGAACGTAATACATCCTCACGCAAATTCGCAATGAGTTCACCAATATCTTTACTCTCAAGCACTTCATTTCTGAGACGATATGTTTCTTTGCGCTGATCGTTCGCAACGTCGTCATACTCAAGCAACTGCTTACGCATATCAAAGTTGCGACCCTCAACCTTGCGCTGAGCTGATTCAATCGAACGAGTCACCATACCCGCTTCAATAGGTTCGCCATCAGGCATCTTCAAGCGCTCCATGACAGCTCGCAAGCGGTCACCAGCAAAAATGCGCAACAAAGGATCGTCTAAAGAGAGATAGAAGCGTGAAGAGCCTGGGTCGCCTTGACGACCAGAGCGTCCTCTTAACTGGTTATCAATACGACGGCTTTCATGGCGCTCAGTTCCGATAATGTGTAGGCCACCAGCAGCCAACACTTGATCGTGAATACTTTGCCACTCATCTTGCAATTGTTTAATTTTGGCAGCTTTTTCTGACTCAGAAAGCGCTTCATCAACCTCAATTAAAGAGGACTGTTTACCTACATTTCCACCGAGCACGATATCGGTACCACGACCAGCCATGTTAGTGGCAATCGTGATCATTTTTGGACGACCTGCTTGCGCAATGATTTCTGCTTCGCGGGCGTGCTGTTTGGCATTTAATACTTGATGCGGTAACTTACGTTTATCCAATAAGCCAGCAATTAACTCTGAATTTTCAATTGAGGTTGTTCCAACCAGTACTGGCTGACCACGCTCATAGCAATCTTCAATATCTTTAATCACTGCGTCATAACGCTCGCGAGAAGACTTATAAATTTGATCTTGCTTATCTTTTCTTTGACTAATCCGATTAGGAGGGATCACCACGGTTTCAAGGTTATAAATTTCCTTGAACTCGTACGCTTCAGTATCAGCAGTACCAGTCATACCTGCCAACTTGCCGTACATGCGGAAATAATTCTGGAAGGTAATTGTTGCTAAGGTTTGATTCTCATTCTGAATCGGAACACCCTCTTTAGCCTCTACTGCCTGATGTAAGCCATCAGACCAGCGGCGACCTTGCATTAAACGGCCAGTGAACTCATCAACAATGATGACTTCTTTGTTTTGCACAACATAATGCTGATCACGGTTATACAAAGTATGAGCGCGCAAGGCAGCATACACGTGATGCATCAACGTAATATTTTGCGGGGAGTACAAAGAATCGCCATCATTCAAGGCACCAATTTGTACCAAGATTTGCTCAGCCTTATCGTGACCTTGCTCAGTCAAATATACCTGCTGCGATTTTTCATCAACCCAGTAATCACCTGGCTTTTCAACGCCAGTGCCATCGGCTTTCTCCTCGCCAATTTGACGCTCTAAATGTGCCGGGAGCGCATTGATCTTGATGTAAAGATCAGTATGATCATCTGCCTGGCCAGAAATAATCAATGGTGTGCGCGCCTCATCAATCAGGATTGAGTCGACCTCGTCGACGATGGCGTAAGCTACGCCACGTTGTACACGCTGATCCACATCTTGGACCATGTTGTCGCGCAAGTAATCAAAACCAAATTCGTTATTGGTGCCATAAGTGATATCTGCTGCATATGCTTCTTGCTTAGTCTTATGATCCATCTGCGATAGATTCACGCCAACTTTCATACCTAAGAAGTTATATAACTTAGACATCCACTCAGCATCGCGTTGTGCCAAATAGTCGTTCACGGTAACAACATGCACACCATTGCCCGTCAAAGCATTTAAATAGACTGGGAGTGTCGCGGTTAGCGTTTTACCTTCGCCTGTACCCATCTCAGCAATCTTGCCTTGATGAAGTGCCAAACCACCCATCAGTTGTGCATCAAAGTGCCGCATCTTCATGACGCGTACACTAGCTTCACGCACAACAGCGAAAGCCTCAGGCGCAATGTCATCCAAAGATTCGCCATTGGCTAAACGAGACTTAAATTCAGCAGTTTTAGCCGCAAGTGCAGCATCGTCCAAAGATTGCAGGTTAGACTCAAAAGCGCCAACCTTGGCAACGACTTTGCGATACTGTTTTAAGAGGCGGTCGTTACGACTGCCGACCAGGGTTTTAAGAAGACCGATTACCATGGGATATTGAAGAAAATTAAGTCCTTGAGTTTATCACCCGCAACCCCATTTTTTATGAACTTTGCCCCTAAATCGTCCCGCAAGCAAACAGCCCATGAATGGCTTGATTACTTGCGTGAATCCAATGGACTTGGGGGAATTTTGGCCAAAACTGAAGATCTAGCCAAACTCAAGTCTTCTCTTGGTAAAGCCTTGGAAAAAGTAGATTTAGGACACCTTAGCTCCAAAATTGAAGCTGGCTGGCGCTCCGGTAGCCAGGATGAATTGTTTTTACTGGTCAATAGCGCTAGTATTGCTACTCGCTTACAGCAAAATTTACCTAGTCTAATCAATGAGTTAGGAAAACTTGGGCTCACCTGTAGTGCCATTAAAGTCAAAGTGAGGCCTGCCGCAACGCAATGGGAAGTAAAACCACGAGCGAGCGATACGCAGCATCAAAAACCCAAAGGTTTTAATGCGATTGCCAAAAAATCATGGGAAGAATTACTGGACAAGTTAGCGCCCGAGTCCGATTTACGAAAAACGGTTGAAAAACTCCTTCAGCGCAAACCTAAATAAATCGAGATAAATCTAAGGGCCCTTCTTAGAAAAAGAGAGGTTGATTCTCCTGAGAATAGGCTTCGGGCGCTTTATTTTCAGCAAAGCTACTAATCTCATAAGAACTTGGATCTTCCAAGAGCTTGCGTAATAGCGCATTGTTCAAGGCATGGCCTGATTTTTCAGCCACATAAGCACCCACAATAGGATGCCCAACTAGATAAAGATCTCCAATCGCGTCCAAAATTTTATGGCGCACAAACTCATCTTCATAACGAAGCTCTTCGTTATTCAAAATACGGTGCTCATCCAGAACAATGGCGTTGTCTAAGCTACCGCCACGAGCAAGACCCATCTCCCTCAGGGCTTCAACTTCATGCGCAAATCCAAATGTACGAGCACGTCCAATTTCATTACGGTATGCGTGCTCCGCAAAATCCACAACAAATCGTTGACCAGTTTTATCGACTGCAGGATGTTTAAAGTCGATTGTGAAATCTAACTTAAAACCAAAGAATGGTTCGAGGCGAGCAAGCTTGTCACCTTCACGCACTTCTACTGGTTTTTTAATCACTACAAATTGACGGGGAGCCTCTTGCTCAACAATACCGGCAGATTCAATTAAGAATAAAAATGAAGCGGCGCTTCCATCCATGATGGGTACTTCTTCACCATCAAGCTCAATCAAAAGATTGTCCAAACCAAGCCCAGCACAGGCTGAGAGTAAATGCTCAACCGTGGAAACTCTCACACCATCTTTTTGAATGACCGATGCAAGCCGCGTATCGCATACAGCCAAAGCAGTTGCTGGAACCAAGGACTGCTCTGGAGTATCAACACGAACGAACTGCACCCCTGAATCTACTGGAGCAGGCTTAATCGAGATAGTCACCTTACGACCAGAGTGCAAACCAATACCCACGGTTTTCACCGGGTTCGCAATGGTTCTTTGCTTCATCATGATGACGTCTCTAAATTTACGGAAAGATTGATTACAGTTTTTTCAGAATCGAGGCTGCATCGCTTACCTCAAACTTACCTGGAGCTTCACGATCTAAACTTTTTACGACGCCATCTTCCACAATCATGGCATAACGATCTGAGCGAAGACCTAAGCCACGAGCAGTCAAATCCAACTCCAAACCAACCTTCTTAGTGAACTCAGCACTACCGTCACCCAACATACGAATCTTTTTTCCAACCTTTTGATCACGTCCCCATGCACCCATCACAAATGGATCATTCACAGAGATACACCAAATCTCATCTACACCCTTTGCTTTAATCGCATCGAAGTGCTCAACATATCCGGGCACGTGCTTTGCTGAACAAGTCGGCGTAAAGGCACCAGGTAGAGCAAAAATCACAATCTTTTTTCCAGCCGCAAGCTTCTCAACTTCAAAAGCATTAGGCCCTAATGCACAGCCTTCAGTCTCTTCATTCATAAATTCATAAAGAGTGGCGTTTGGTAGTTTTTGTCCAACAGCAATCATGGTGTCTCCAATAAGTAATTGTTAGTAAGCATGCCAACGCAAGCGCGGGATTCGTCGTCCGGAGGGGCGCCGCGCTGGCATTTCACAATAACCTATTGTATTAAGCAGTCAATTAATCTGCTTGTTTACGTAAAAATGCAGGGATTTCATAGTAATCAGCCCCTTTATCCAACAAGGTTTTTGCTTGTGGAGAACTATCTGCACCCAATGTAGGAGCGGCAGTCGCTTCACGAGAGCTACGAAAAACCCGTGGTAAATCGTACTGACTGTAATCAACGCCACTACTTGCTGGCTGTGCTGCCACTGCAGGTGTACTAGCCGAACCTGTTAGAACCATACCTGCGCTAGTGCTCAAAGCAGAATCTAAGCTCACCTTGCTAATCGCAGCTGATGCACTAGCTGGCGCAAAGGTATTCAGGTCAGCCATTGTTGGCATTGCGTCATGCGTACCAGTAGCTTGTCTCCAAACTACTTCTGGCTGATTAGCTTTGCGGGCTTGTGGATTATTCAAACCTGTAGCCACGACAGTGACACGCAATGCATCACCCAAGCTCTCATCATACACAGTGCCGAAGATCACAGTTGCATCATCGGCAGCATAGCCACGAATCGCAGCCATCACTTCACGTGTTTCAGAAAGCTTCAATGAACGGCTAGCCGTGATATTGACCAATACGCCACGCGCACCAGATAAATCCACCCCTTCAAGTAATGGCGATGCAACAGCAGCTTCAGCAGCCAAACGTGCGCGATCCATACCAGAAACTGTTGCAGTTCCCATCATCGCCTTACCTTGTTCGCCCATCACAGTCTTGACGTCTTCAAAGTCAACGTTAATTAAACCTTGAACATTGATGATTTCTGCAATTCCAGAAACTGCGTTATGCAGTACATCATCAGCGCATGCGAATGCTTTATCAAACTCAGCATCTTCACCCATCACTTCAAAGAGTTTTTCATTGAGTACAACGATCAATGAATCTACATAGGACTCCAACTCAGCTGCGCCATTCTCCGCAACTTTCAAGCGCTTCACACCCTCAAAGTCGAATGGCTTGCTGATAACACCAACTGTCAAAATGCCCATTTCTTTTGCGACTTGAGCGACGATTGGAGCAGCCCCAGTACCTGTACCACCACCCATACCAGCAGTGATGAACACCATATGAGCACCTTGCAATGTATCGGCAATACGAGCACGAGCTTCTTCGGCAGAGGCCGCACCGATTTCAGGTTTAGCACCAGCACCTAATCCGCTAGAGCCCAGTTGCAAATTCACAGATGCCTCAGAGCGCTGCAAAGCGCCAGCATCGGTGTTCATGCAAATGAACTCTACGCCATTTACACCGCGACGGATCATGTGTTGGACTGCATTACCGCCAGCCCCACCGACACCAACCACTTTAATGATGGTTTTGCCAGCTGTTTCTTGATCTAACATTTCAAATTCCATATACCCTCCTAGGTAATAAACATACTACGTTGACGACGACGAAAAAACTTAAAAATTTCCTGCAAACCATTCCTTCATACGCGAGACCACAGCTTGTAACGCGCCTGACTGAGAAACACGACGGCCACGCATAAACTGCGCTTGGCCTTCCATTAACAAACCAATACTGGTAGCAAACCTTGGGCTTCGTAACACTTCATGCAAGTGGCCACGATATTCAGGCGTGCCAATACGAGCCGGCCTTAAGAAGACTTGCTCAGCTAACTCAACCATTCCTGGCATTAGCGAAGTACCACCAGTTAAAACAATTCCTGAGGACACCATGTCTTCGTAACCAGAGTCACGCACAACTCCCCTTACCAAAGTAAAGAGTTCCTCAACACGCGGCTCAATCACAGCAGCCAAGGCTTGCTTAGACATAGGACGGGGTTCGCGATCTCCTACTCCTGGAACATCAATCATGGCGGCTGGATCAGCCATCTCTTGGCGAGCAATACCATGAGCGATCTTTAAATCCTCAGCATCAATCGTTGGCGTACGTAATGCCATAGCAATGTCATTGGTAATTTGATCACCAGCAATTGGAATGACCGCTGTATGACGTATAGATCCTTGGCAATAAATTGCAATGTCCGTTGTGCCACCGCCAATATCAACCAATACAACGCCAAGTTCTTTTTCATCTTCGGTTAAGACAGCGAGACTTGAGGCCAAGGGTTGCAATATGAGATCGTTCACTTCCAATCCACAGCGACGCACACATTTCACAATATTTTGTGCTGCACTTACTGCGCCAGTAACAATGTGTACTTTTACCTCTAACCGCAAGCCACTCATACCAATTGGTTCACGTACATCCTCTTGACCATCGATGATGAATTCCTGAACAAGAATATGCAAAATCTGTTGATCGGTTGGAATGTTGATCGCTTTAGCTGTTTCAAGTACGCGCTCTACATCTCCAGCGCTTACCTCTTTATCGCGAATAGCTACCATACCGCTCGAGTTAAAACTCACAATGTGGTTACCTGCAATACCAGTAAAGACTTGCACGATCTGACGATCAGCCATGATCTCAGCTTCTTCTAATGCCTTCTGAATGGACTGAACAGTTGCCTCGATATTGACGACGACACCTTTCTTTAAGCCTTTTGAAGCAGTTTGGCCAACGCCAACCACATTAAATTGACCGTCAGGAGCCAACTCAGCAACCAAGGCTACTACCTTGGAAGTGCCAATATCCAATCCAACCAATAAATCGCGATTGTCTTTACTCATTCCCATTTCCTCATTGCTTCAGCTCACTTTTCTTGCCATCAACATCATTCTTTTTCACACTTGCAGCGGCAAGATGAACCGCAAAACCATTTGCATAACGCAAATCCACCGCATCAATACGGTTAGACCACTTTTCTTGTACTTGTGGCCAATATTTAAAGAGACGTGCCACACGCTCTTCGGTTAATGTTTTGTCTGAACTTTCTTCATCGCGCCCAAACTCCACCTTCATGCCATTTGATAATTTGATATGCCAGGCATAGCGTTCAGTCAAGGCAAGACTGGTCACCTCTGCACCCCATGGCTTGAACCAGTTATTTGCTTTCTCATACAGACTCATCACTTCCCTGCCAGCATCCTCGGGCCCATGAAAATCAATTAGGCGCACATCATCACTAACCTCAGAAACACGGCCCGCAAAGACTTCGCCATGATTGTTGATGAGTTCATGACTCTCAGCACCACCCCAAGTGCCAAAGGGCCTCTGCTCCTCAATGCTCACAATTAAGCCGTTAGGCCAAACGCGGCGAACATTAGCATGACGCACCCAAGGCATGCTCTCAAAACCACGCTTAACATCTTCCAAGCGAACGCTGAAGAAGTTGCCTTGTACGGTTTCCAAAACTTGTTGCTTCACAAGTGATTTATTAATGTGCTTCAAAGTTTGACCAACAACAGGCTCAATTTGAATTTGCTTTAGCGCAAACACAGGGCGCTGACTTAACCACACCAATACCCCAAAAACCATCATCACTACAAAACAACGCAATAAGAAACGGCTAAGCTTTTGCATCCGATCGGGATAATTCCAGATCGGAGACATCAACATGGCAAAAATTTCGCCAAACCGGTCCATGAAATTACTCATGCAGTAGTACCCTCTTTCTCCTGCAAGGTCTGACTGAGCAACCAAAGCACTAAATCAGCATATTCAACGCCAGCAGCTTTTGCCGCCATCGGCACTAAAGAGTGAGAAGTCATACCAGGAGAGGTATTCATCTCCAGCAAATAGGGCTTCCCTGTTTTTTGATCAAGCATCACATCAGCACGACCCCAAGTGCGGCAACCCAAAGCCCGATAGGCTGCCAAAGCTAACTCCTGCACTCGCTGATTCACTTCAGGCGCCAACCCAGTAGGGCAAAGATATTGCGTCTCATCCGAGAAATACTTGTTATGAAAATCGTAATTGGCTTGTGGCGGAATAATTTTGATCACAGGCAATGCTTCAGCACTAAGGTCCTGACCAACCAAGGGGCAAGTTAATTCATCTCCGACGATGCAAGTTTCTGCGATGACCTTTTTATCAAGCCCAGCAGCAAGTTGATAAGCAGCAGGTAGCTCTTCAACAGACTTCACTTTAGTGAGGCCTAAAGATGAACCTTCATGCGCTGGCTTCACAATTAATGGCAAACCAAGATGATTTGCGACAGCGTTCCAGTCGCTATCTGCAGTTAACTCCTCAAATTCAGGAGTAGAAAGTCCATTACTAATCCAAACTTGCTTGGTGACAATCTTGTCAATGGCCAAAGCTGAAGCAAGCACACCACTACCGGTATATGGCAGCTCAAGTAAATCAAGTAATCCTTGGATTGTTCCATCTTCACCATACCGACCATGCAAAGAAATGAAGATACGATCAAATTTCTCGGCAACCAGTTCAGTCGGATTGCGTAGGCCTGGATCAAATGCATAGGCGTCAACCCCTTTAGATATTAGGGCTTGAAGAACGCCATTGCCAGACATTAGGGAAATTTCACGCTCACCAGAGCGGCCACCCAGTAAGACACCAACGCGGCCAAAAGCTTTTACGTCCAAGCTAGCCAATCGTGACTTAACACGATCACCCCACAAACCAAAACTTAGCTTAGACATTTCTTGCCTCCGATAAGGTGTGAGGCAATGCTGAAATAGATCCTGCGCCCATCGTAATTAATACATCTCCATCTTTTAAAACTTGACTTAATTTTTCTGGGATCTCTGCAACATTCGATGCGAATACCACTGCGGCAGAATCGAGCAACGCTTTGGAATGCTTATCTTCAGCTAGGGCCGCCTTCATCAAGCTCTTACCATCGGCGCCAGGAATCTTGGCTTCACCAGCTGGATACACCTCGGTTAAAACCAAAGCATCAAAATTTCGGAGAACTTGCACAAACTCGCCGAAGCAATCGCGCGTTCTAGTAAAGCGATGTGGTTGAAAAGCTAGAACCAGGCGACGATCTGGGAATGCCCCACGTGCCGCCTCTAAAGTAGCAGCCATCTCTACTGGGTGATGACCATAGTCATCAATCAATGTGAAGCTACCGCCTGAAGCTAATGGAATCTCACCATAACGTTGGAAGCGACGGCCAACACCACCAAACTCAGATAAAGCCTTGGTGATAGCCTCGTCGCCAACCCCTAATTCAGTCGCGATACCAATTGCAGCGAGGGCATTTTGTACGTTATGCAAGCCTGGCAAATTGAGTGTCACGTTGAGTGGGCCGGGTTTATTGCCATGACGACGTACGGTGCGGCGCTCAACCGTGAAATGCATCTGAGTTCCATCCGCACGAACGTTACTTGCGCGAATATCAGCGTCGTCCGAAAGTCCGTATCGCAATACAGGCTGAGAAACAAAAGGAATAATGTCTCTTACGTTGGAGTCATCGATACATAGAACTGCAACACCATAAAATGGCATACGCTGGATAAATTGGACAAATGCTTGCTTCAA
This sequence comes from Polynucleobacter sp. MG-6-Vaara-E2, assembly GCF_018687695.1. NCBI lineage: Bacteria > Pseudomonadati > Pseudomonadota > Betaproteobacteria > Burkholderiales > Burkholderiaceae > Polynucleobacter > Polynucleobacter sp. MG-6-Vaara-E2. Next base: position 158,215 of record NZ_CP061303.1, on the reverse strand, counting down.
TCTCGCCATGTCATGTTGATAGGTATCCATGTGATCAGCATCAATATTGGTGACCACCTCCATTGCCGGAAATAGCTGCAAGAAAGATGCATCCGATTCATCTGCCTCAACCACAATGAAATCACCGCGACCCAAGCGCGCATTTGCACCAGCAGAGTTGAGCTTACCGCCAATCACAAAGGTTGGATCTAAACCACCTTCAGCCAATACAGATGCAACCAAACTAGTAGTAGTTGTCTTGCCGTGCGTTCCAGCAATCGCAATACCCTGCTTCAAACGCATCAACTCACCCAACATCACGGCACGTTGAATTACTGGAATTTTTGCCGCACGAGCTGCTAATACTTCAGGATTATTGCCAGCCACTGCAGTTGAAATCACCACTGCTTCAGCACTACCTATATTTTTCGGATCATGGCCAATGTGAATAACCGCGCCGAGTTCTTTAAGGCGCTTAGTAATAACACTCTCAGCCAAATCTGAACCAGATACCTGATAACCCAAATTCAAGAGTACTTCGGCGATGCCACTCATACCCGCGCCACCAATGCCGACAAAGTGAATTTGTTGCACGATATGTTTCATATACCCACCCCCGCACAATCTGCGCACACCTCAGCCACTCGCTGGGTTGCATGTGGCTTAGCCAAAGCATGCGCACGAATAGCCATGTCCTTCAGGTCACTGCGATTGAAGTTTTGAATCATCAAAGCCAGGTCTTGAGGATTAAGAGATTGCTGAGGTAATAAAACTGCAGCACCAGCATCTGACAAAAATTTAGCATTTGCTGTTTGATGATCATCAATCGCATGAGGAAATGGGATCAAGCAAGATGCAACGCCGCAGGCCGCCAATTCTGAAACAGTCATTGCTCCAGAACGGCAGATCACCAAATCTGCATTTGCATATGCAGTTGGTATGTCATCTATAAAGGGACGAATGTCTGCTTCTACACCTAGCTCAGCATATCGTTTTTGCAAGTCTGCTAAATGCTTATCGCCTGCTTGATGAATCACTGATGGACGCACATCTTTTGGAATCAAGGCTAACGCTGCGGGAATATTTTCATTTAATGCCGCTGCGCCCAAACTACCACCAACAACCAAGATAGAGAGAGGGCCCTGGCGATCGTGATAGCGTGCCTCTGACTTTTGTATGTGATCAAACTCTTCGCGAATCGGATTACCAACCCACTCCGCTCTTTCCATCGTATTTGGAAAGCCAGTCAAGGTGCGCATTGCAATCTTTGCTAATGCACGATTAGCACTACCTGCTACTGAGTTTGCCTCATGCAATACCAGGGGACGCTTTAAAAATTTCGTTACTAAACCGCCAGGGAATGTAATGTAACCACCCATACCCAAGACAACATTGGGCTTTAAGCGACGCATAATCTTCCAGCTCTGAAAGCATGCTCGTACTAAATTGATTGGAAGCATGATTTTTGCCTTGAGACCCTTTCCACGCAAGCCGCCAAACTCAACTGCTTCAAAAGGAAAGTCACAAGACTTCACTAAGCGATATTCCATACCACTTTGGTTGCCCAACCAAGAGACATTCCAACCGCAGATTCGTAAATATTGAGCAACAGCAAGGCCCGGGAATATATGCCCACCAGTTCCACCAGCCATCACCAAGATTGAGGGTTTGGTCATAACTTCCCTCCTCGCATCAAAATACGATTCTCATAATCGATACGAAGTAGCATCGCAATGGCAACTGCATTCATCAAAATTCCCGAGCCACCATAACTGACTAACGGCAGAGTTAAGCCTTTTGTTGGCAACAAACCTAAGTTCACGCCCATATTGATAAATGCTTGCCAGCCAATCCAGATAGCAACACCTTTTGCAGCCAAGCCCGCGAAGCTTCGGTCCAATTGCAAAGCAGTACGGCCAATCATGAAAGCACGACGCACAATCCAATAGAACAAGAAGATCATGACAACAACACCAATAAAACCAAGCTCTTCGCCGATTACTGCCATGATGAAGTCGGTATGCGCCTCAGGAAGATAGTGAAGCTTTTCAACGCTACCACCAAGGCCAGTGCCAAACCACTCACCCCGACCAAAAGCCATCAACGAGTGTGTCAATTGATACCCTTTATTGGCTGCGTTATCCACTTGCCATGGATCCATAAACGCCAACATACGACCGCGTCGAAATGGTGAAAGCGCAATCATTGCGGCTCCACTCAGTAAGCCGACAACAATCAAACCACCAAATAATTTGGCATTGATACCACCTAAGAACAAGATCCCAAATGCGATTAAGGCAACCACAACAAAGGCGCCCATATCCGGCTCTTTCATTAAGAGACCGCCAACAAGTGCAACAGCTATACCCATTGGCAGCATCCCCTTGGAAAAAGAATGTAAATATTCTTGGCGCTGAACTGTATAACTCGCCGCGAATATCACTGCCGCAAATTTCATGAGCTCTGAGGGCTGGAAATTCATCAATCCCAACGGAATCCACCGTTTCGCGCCATTCACACCCTTACCAATACCTGGAATTAATACTGCGATCAGTAATAGCACTGTAAAACCGAAAATCACTGGTGAATACCGATCCCAAACCTTGGTTGGAATTTTGAATACCCAGATACCCACCCCAACAGCAATTGCTAATGAAACCAAATGGCGAATCAAAAAGAAGTTGCTGCTGTAATTCGCATATTTAGGGCCATCTGCCAACGTAATCGATGCGGAATACACCATGACCAAACCAATCAGCATCAGCGATAACACTGCCCACACTAATAACTGGTCATATTCCATCATGCGTGAACGTGTTTGCTCTACGCCCGATACCGCATCACGTAAACCTGTCCGGAAGTTATCAATACCGCCTCTAGAGAAATTCCAGAAGCGATCTAAACCAAGACGATTCTCAGGGAAGAATTTTTCTCTTAAGTTCAAACCTGAGCTCCTTCAAATCTCATACTCAATTCTTCAACTTCGGAGGCAAATACTTGTGCACGCTCTTTGTAATCTCGGAACTGATCTAGGCTTGCACAAGCAGGTGATAGCAAAACTAAATCGCCTGAGACCGCTCTCTCTGCAGCAGCTTGAACCGCTGAAGATAAATTACCGCTATTTACACAATAAATATTGCTACCAATTGCCTCGGCAATCTTTTCTGCATCCTTGCCGATTAAGAAAATACCTTTCACAAAACGCAATGCGGGTTCACGCAATGGACTAAAGTTTTGTCCCTTACCATCGCCCCCTGCAATCAGCCAAATTCGCTTGCCCGCTTCATTACTACCCAAACCATTTAATGCAGCAACTGTTGCGCCAACATTTGTACCCTTGCTGTCATCCACATACTCAACATCATTCACAATTGCAATGCTTTGCACGCGATGAGGCTCGCCGTGGTAATCACGCAATCCATGAAGCAGAATGTTCATCGGCAAATTAGCTGCGCGTGCTAAGGCGAGTGCAGCTAATGCATTCAATGCGTTATGACGTCCCCGAATACGCAAAGCGTCTGCTGGAATCAAACGTTTCAGGCGCAATGACTCATCCTCCTCAATAACAGCAGACTTACGGCGACGCTTTGGCTTAGGCTCTACATCTTCATCGACCTCAGCCCATACCAGCCAATCGATACCGCCTGCACGTAAATCATGCTCAATTCCGAATGCGCCTTGCTCATCAGGACTATTTGAACCAAAGGTAATAATGGCCTTTTCAGCCTTCTGCTCATCGGTGAGTAGGCTCATCACAGCAGAATCATCACGATTCAAAATGCAGATCGTGTCAGAACCAAATATTTTGGCTTTAGCCTCTACATAAGCAGACATATCACCATGCCAATCTAAGTGGTCTTGGGTGATATTTAGAACTGTTGCCGCAGTGGCATTTAAAGAATAGGTATACACCAATTGGAAGCTAGAAAGTTCTAACACCCAAATATCTGGCATATCTTCAATCTGATCTGCACCATCTAAGCATGTCATTAACTTATCGAGTGCCGCAGGACTAATATTGCCCGCAACCGCTACTTTTTTACCAGCACGCTCGCATAGCTGACCAGTCAATGCGGTTGTAGTGGTTTTACCGTTAGTACCGGTAATAGCTAATACCGATGCTTTATAGCTAGATTGCTTTTCTTCTGCACTACGAGTCATAGCTGCAATAGCACGAGCAAAGAATTCAATCTCACTCCAAACATCCACTCTTGCTTTACGAGCTTTAATTAAGAAGGATTCGGTTGGCTCTTGGAGCGGAGAGAGCCCTGGGCTAATACCAATCACATCTATAGCATCCAATAGCTCATCAGTGAAAGGGCCAAACTGAATATCTTTTAGTCCAGCAAATTCTAGTTCTGCGAGCCATGCTAATTGACGCTCAGAAAAATTGGATCGGTCACGCGTATCTACAAGGCGTACTTGTGCACCATTACGTAAGCACCACTTGGCCATCGCAACTCCAGACTCACCCAATCCTAGGATTAGGAAACGGTGTGGGGCTGTATAGCCTGTATCAGCTACTGCGGCAGGGTTAGCAAAAGTATTTTCTAAAGTTAGCATATGTATTCTTTGGCTCACCGTAATTTCAAGCTAGATAAACCAATCAAAACTAACAGGATGGTAATAATCCAAAAACGAACCACTACTTGAGTTTCTTTCCAGCCACCTAACTCAAAGTGGTGATGCAAAGGTGCCATACGGAAAATCCGTCGTCCTTCACCAAAACGTTTTTTGGTGAACTTGAACCAAAATACTTGCAGCATTACTGACAGCGTCTCTGCTACGAAGATGCCACCCATTACAAATAGGACAATTTCTTGACGCACAATCACTGCGATAGTTCCAAGTGCGCCGCCTAAAGCAAGCGCGCCGACATCACCCATGAATACCTGTGCTGGGTGGGTGTTGTACCAAAGGAAAGCAAGACCTGCACCTCCCATTGCGCCGCAGAAAATCATTAACTCACCAGCGCCGGGGATGTATGGAAAGAGCAAATACTTTGCATAGATGGCATTACCCATCACATAGGCAAAAGCACCTAATGCTGCTCCCACCAAGATCACCGGCATGATCACCAAACCATCGAGTCCATCAGTCAAATTAACGGCATTACTACTTCCAACAATGACGAGGTAACTCAGGATGATGAAACCCATCATTCCTAATGGATAACTCACTTCTTTCATAAAGGGGATGAGTAAATTCGTTTTGGCGGGAAGATCTAAAGCAAATCCACTCTTCAACCATTCATAGAACAATTGCAATACTTTTAGGTTATTAACCTCCGATACGGAGAATGCTAAGTAGATTGCTGCAAACAAGCCAATTAAGGTTTGCCAGAAAAACTTTTCTCTTGATGCCATACCTTTAGGATCTTTACGAGCAACCTTACGGTAGTCATCTACCCAGCCCACAGCACCAAAACCAAAGGTCACAATCATCACAATCCAAATAAAGCGATTGCTAAGGTCGGCCCAAAGCATGCATGAGATAAAAATACCAATCAGGATTAATACGCCACCCATCGTTGGTGTCCCTGATTTCACTAAATGGGTTTGAGGCCCATCGGTGCGAACTGCTTGACCCATCTTCAATGCTGTTAATTTGCGAATTACCCAAGGACCCGCAGCTAATCCAATGAGCAAAGCGGTAACAGTCGCCATCACCGCTCTAAAAGTAATGTAGTTAAAGACTCTGAAAAAACCAAAGTCATCTTGCAACCATTGCGCCAAAATTAAGAGCATGTTTTAGCCTCCTCTAACAAGGCTTGCACTACACGCTCCATACGCATAAATCGTGAACCCTTAACCAAAATGTTTAAATGCTGATTGCTACCCGTTGATTGGGCATGCAATGAATCTCGCAACTGAGAGACCAAGCTATCCATATCACTAAAGTGCATAGCTTTAGACGACGAATCATTTTTTGCGGCCATCTCAAAGCCCTTGATCGCAAATTGACACTGCTCACCTAAGGCAAATAATTTAGTCACACCCTGCTCAGCCGCATAGGCACCCACTTCACTATGAAACTCAGGGCCCTGATTACCAACCTCTCCCATATCTCCCAGAATCAACCAAGAAAGATTTCCAGACTGCTTCAAGGCATCAATAGCGGCGCGAACAGAGTCTGGATTAGCGTTGTAGCTATCGTCAATTAAGGTGTGGTTGGGATCGATCTTTTTGGCTTGCATGCGGCCATTTACTGGCGTAAAAGATTCAAGACCTTGCTTTATTTTTTCAAAAGCAACCCCGGCTGCCAGAGCAACGGCGGTGGCTGCCAAGGCATTTCGTACGTTATGGCTTCCGAGAGTATTGAGCTGAACTTCAATTGATCCAGCATGGCTCATTATCTCTACGAGACCATTATTTAATAATCGCCCGCTGACCAATGCATTTGTATTTACTTGGGCCGATAAAAGCGCAAAATCAATTACTTTTCTTGTGCCAGCAGCCTCACGCCATACTGAAGTGAATTCAGAATCCGCAGGAAATACGGCAATACCATTTGCTGGCAGTGCACGAATCACATCAGCGTGCTCCTCAGCAACTGCAGCTACGGTTGCCATAAACTCTTGATGCTCGCGTTGTGCATTATTAATTAGTGCGATGTTTGCTTGAGCTATAGCTGCTAGTTGCGCAGTTTCACCAGGATGGTTCATTCCCAGCTCAACTACAGCGAGGCGATCTGTTGGGCGTAGCTTTAACAAAGTGAGCGGTAAACCAATCTCATTATTAAGGTTACCCTTGGTTACCAAAGTGTGAGCCTCTCCTACAGCAGCCTTGAAGATTGAAGCAATCATCTCTTTTACTGTGGTTTTGCCATTGCTTCCAGTCACTAGCGCTAAAGGGATTTCATAATTTGTACGCCAAGCTTTTGCCAAATCACCCAGACCAATACGCGTATCGTTGACGCAAATTCCAGGAAGATTTGCTGGGCATTTTTCGGCCTTACTTACCAATGCAGCTCCAGCGCCCGACTTTGCTACATCAACCAAGAAGTCATGCGCATCAAATCTCTCGCCAGATAATGCAACAAATAGTTCACCAGCATCAATTTGACGACTATCTGTACCCACTCTCGATAGTGCAACTGCCTTTGCAGCCTCTGCAGAGACATTAAGCAGGCTACTGCCTGGCAACATAGCTTGGACTTGGGCTAGCGTTGTCATTGACATCACACCAATCCTCCGCCAGCCAGACGAATATGTTCTTGATCAGAAAAATCAAAGCTCTTGCCATTAATTTCTTGGATAGTTTCATGACCTTTACCGGCAACCAATACAACATCGCGCACATCTGCGTGTCGAATCGACGCCATTATTGCCGCCGCCCGATCGGCAATTTTTTGGACATTCCCAGCCTGTAAATTAATACCTTGGCAAATCATATCTATGATCGCTTGTGGATCTTCTGAGCGTGGGTTATCGCTGGTAACAATAATTTGGTCAGCATACTGAGCAGCCACAGAACCCATTTGAGAACGTTTACCGCTGTCACGATCGCCACCACAACCAAATACGCACCAGAGTTTTCCATTGCGCTGCTGAGCAATGGGCCGCAATGCCTCTAAAGTCTTCTGCAAGGCATCCGGTGTATGGGCGTAATCTACAACTGCCAAGGGGCCGTCTGATTTTGAATTCTTACCCAGTGAGATCAACTCCATGCGACCAATCACCGGTTGTAATTGGCTAACTCGCTTGCTAGCCTCATCTGCAGTAAGACCCTGCGTCAATAGAGTTGTCCAAACTGCTAGCGCATTACTTAAATTAAATTCACCTAGCAATGGAATATTCAAAGCATTTGAATTAAATCCTTCATGCGTAAACACGGTGTCATATCCAGCATGATTCAAAACAATATTGGTGGCATAAATACGCTGCAAACGATCGCCAAATTGCTCAAATCCTTTGAAAGTATCTGAATTAAGAGCATAGGCCCAAACCTTTAAATCATTTCTAGCCAAAAGATTCATCGCTAGTTCGCGCCCAAAAGCATCATCTAAATTTAATACGGCATGCTCTATGCCTGGCTGACTAAATAGCTTTGCTTTTGCTTCAGCATAGTTAGCCATACTGCCGTGATAGTCGAGGTGATCTTGCGTCAAGTTAGTAAAGACTGTGCAATTAAATGAAGTACCGGCAATACGGTTTTGATGCAATGCATGGGAGGAAACCTCAATAGCAACTTGTTGGGCACCAGCATCCAATAGCTCTTTTAACTGAGTTTGCAATTTCGGAGCATCTGGAGTGGTATACCCAGTCTTCTCCAATGCACCTGGAAAGCCAGTACCTAAAGTACCCAGTACCGCTGTGCGATGAGTGGTTTGATCTAATGCCTTGGCTAGCCACTGAGTAATACTGGTCTTACCATTCGTTCCTGTTACCCCAATCATCTTTAATTGATTGCTAGGCTCGCCATACCACTGTGCGCATAACTTACCCACTTTTTCCGCAAGATTCTCAATTGCAAAGCATTGAGGGTGCTCTGAATAATCAGCACCAAGTCCAATCGGATCAAAGACCACTGCAGCAGCACCATTTTGCAAAGCGGCATCAATATAGTCACGTCCATCCCGCAAAGCTTTTCCATGACCTACTGGATATGCAAAAAAGATATCCCCCGCATGAATGTGGCGACTGTCTGCACTCACCTGAGCAGAAGAATCTGCCAAGGAGCGCAAGTGGTCAATCAAATGATTGGGTTCTATTTTCAATTCCACCCTCATCTTTTTAAAACCACATGCTGTGTCTGCAAGCTAGCAGTACTCACCGCTTTAGAACTCTGTTCATTTAGAGTGAGTTGGCTGTGCTGGCTATCCGGTGCAACATTCAAAGCCCTGAGTGTCTCACCAACAATCGTAGAAAAAACAGGGGCAGCCACATCTCCGCCGTAGTGACTACCGCCAGTGGGCTCATCAATCATGACGGCAACAACAATACGTGGAGCACTAATCGGCGCAATTCCAGCAAAATAAGCTCTATAGGAATTTCCGTAACCCTTACCAACAAGCTTATGTGCTGTACCAGTCTTACCGCCAACGCGGTAACCCTCAGCCTGCGCTTTAATTGCTGTTCCTCCAGGTTCAGTGACCGCCTCCATCATTTTCCGCATTTCAATAGCGGTTTTAGCTGAGAGTACGCGTGTACCTGACTTATATTCAGGACTACGTTCAATTGTTAATGGAACTAACTCGCCATCGCGAGCAAATATGGTGTACGCACGAGCCACTTGAAATAAAGAAGCCGAGATACCATAACCAAAAGCGATACGGGCCTGATCAGTTGGCATCCATTTTTTAAATGGATGCACCGTGCCAGCAACTGCGCCAGGGAAACCAATTTTAGGAGTTTGACCTAATCCCACTGCAGTATAAAAATCCCACATTTCTTCTGCGGAAAGATTATTCATCGCAATTTTTGCGGTACCGATATTGCTCGATTTCTGAATGACTTCGGTAACAGTTAAATTAGTATAGGGATGAGTATCTGTAATCGGCTTTGGCCCAACCAGATACTTTGCGCCTATCGCCATATTCGTATTTGGTGTGACAGATCCTTTTTCTAATGCGATAGAGATCGTTAAAGGTTTGATTGTTGAGCCCGGCTCAAAAGTATCAGTCAAAACACGATTGCGTAGTTGCTCACCGCTTAGATTTCTGCGGTCATTTGGGTTATAGCTTGGATAGTTTGCGAGCGCTAGAATTTCACCGGTTTGTGTGTCAAGTACTACTGCACCACCCGCCTTAGCGTGATGTTGCTCAACTGCGCTTTTCACTGCGTTGTAAGCAAGATACTGGATCTTGCTATCGATCGAAAGTTGCAAATCTTTACCATTTTGCGGTAACTGTTCAATTGCAATCTCTTCAACAACACGACCCAAACGATCAATCACCACTCGTCTTTGCCCTGGATAGGCAGCCAGATCCTTATCCCTAGAGAGCTCCATACCCTCTTGACCCTTGTCATTTACATTAGTGAAGCCCACGACGTGCGCCATTGCCTCACCCTCAGGATAAAAACGACGATATTCACTATTAAGGCCTATACCCGGGATTTCTAATTGCTTAATTTGTTGAGCAATTACTGGATCAACTTGACGCTTTAAGAAGAGCTGCTTTCGATCCTCTTTTAACTTTTTACGTAATTCCGTTTCACTAATTTGCAATAGACTAGCCAGCCTCTTAACCTTGTCGGCGGCTAAATCATCTGGAACAGTATCGTTATAGGCAATTACTGACTTAGCCTCAAGGCTAGTGGCAATCACTTGTCCGTTTCGATCCAAGATCTTTCCGCGACTAGCGGGCAATTCCAATTCACGCTGCGTTCCACGAACACCCTTGGCTTCATAGAATGCGTTGCCCGGACCCTGTATCCAAAAAGCACGCAGTAAGAGCAACATGAATACAAAAAATAATAGAAACAACATCAAGCGTGACCGCCACATAGGCAGACGCAATACTAAATTCGGGGTTGTTGAAAAGCCAACCGTTCTCATTCGCTATCCTTCAAGTACAAAGTACGTTCAGGAGTAATCGACACCATACGTAACTGATTACGAGCAACATCTCGAATCCGCGCTGATTTTGAAAGGTTACGTTGCTCGTACTCCAATCGCAACCATTCTTGATTTAATTTACGCTCTTCAATTTGCGCGCGTTCATAGGCTATAAATAATCTGCGGGCGCGTTGTTGTGCAGCGACTAATGACAAAGCGCAAATTAAAAGAAGGGCCAGCAAAGTGAGGGTGGCACGATTCATATGAATGCTCCCATACGCTTCTCTGCTACTCGCATAATGGCTGAGCGCGCACGAGGATTTTCAGCAATCTCCGCGTCGCTTGGCTTTACGCGCCCAATAATTTCAAGAGCGCTTTGAGGCAAGTCTTTTTCTCTAACGGGAAGGCCTCGCGGAATCTCTACTTTTGCATGCGCTTGAAAAAATTGCTTAACAATGCGATCTTCTAGAGAGTGAAAACTAATTACTGCAAGTCTTGCGCCTGGCTTTAGTAATTTCAGAGCAGCCTTTAAACCCAACTCCAAATCTTCTAACTCGCGATTAACAAAAATACGCAACGCTTGGAATGTTCTCGTGGCGGGATCTTGACCCGCTTCACGTGTACGCACCACGCTTGCGACAAGGCTTGCTAACTGTGTAGTAGTTTTTGGGGACAGTCCTTCTTCTCGCTTGGCCACAATTGCCTTCGCGATTTGAAATGCAAAACGTTCTTCTCCGTAAGTCTTAATCACGTGCGTGATTTCCTCCTGCGGTGCTTGCTCTAACCACTCTGCAGCTGTTACACCCTGATCGGTATTCATCCGCATATCGAGCGGACCCTCTCGACGGAATGAAAACCCCCGATGCGCTTCGTCTACTTGTGGTGAGCTGATTCCCAGATCTAACAAAATTCCATCGACCGATTCTGCTAGTGCGTACTGATCCATCCGCGCAAAACTGTCGTGCACAATCGTTAAGCGTGGATCGTTGATTTGCTTCGCCACTGCGATCGCATCTAAATCCTTGTCGAAAGAAATCATGCGAGCTGATGTTGGTAACTGTTTCAGTAATGCGCTCGTATGACCACCACGTCCAAATGTTCCATCGATGACTAAAATGTTTTGGTTCGTGATTTGCTGCTGAATGAGCGGGCCATTGGTTAGCGCCGTCACCGCCTCGGCCAGTAACACTGGGCGATGAGTTATGTTCATAGCACCCTGTCATCAAAAATTAAATTGCTTGAGTGCCTCAGGCATGCCTTTTGCAATCGCAGCCTGTTCTTTTGCAGCGTATGTTGCTGCGTCCCACAACTCCAGGTGACTGCCCATGCCAAGCAAGATCACTTCTTTTTCAATACCTGCAGCGGAGCGCAATTCCGGACTCACTAAAACTCGTCCCGCACTATCAAGATCGATTTCAGCAGCGTTGCCAAGAAAAATTCTGCGCCACCAATGCGCATCCATCGGAAGCTGAGCAACTCTTTCTCGAAAACTTTCCCACTCTGGCCTTGGGAATAGGAGAAGACAACCGTCTGGGTGTTTGGTGAGCGTAACTCTGCCGTCACCCTGAACTAACAGGGCGTCACGATGCTTTGCCGGAATCGACATCCGACCTTTTGCATCTAAATTGAGAGCCGACGCACCTTGAAACACCATTTACCCCACTTTTTCACACTTCCTCCCACTTTAGAGGATCGCAATAAGAGGGTCAAGTGTTTTTGGGTATATTTTTGGGAATTTCTCTAGTGTTTACAAACACTTAGCGTCGTATGTTCATAAAATGGTGATAGTAAAATAGCTACTTGAAACAATGGCTTGGAAAATATACTTAAGAATAGATCTTAGCTATAGGGCTGGATAATAGCTAAATATACTGTATTTAAAAACAGTATTAATGAAAAATAAATCAAAAAATTATCTTTTCAGTGCCCAAACACGAATTTCAGGCCAATTAAATCTTGTATGCCGTCGTAGTCATCACCTTAGATACTATTTTCATCAATTTCTGGATTGGATCAGGCAATGCCACTCCCCCGGCATCTAAGGCCGCTCTTCCATGTTCAATTTCATCGATGCGCATTTGCTCAACAATTGCCCGCGAACGATGATCTTCTAACGGCAATTTTTCGAGGTGACTCTCAAGGTGATTTTCAACTTGCTTTTCTGTTTCAACAACAAAACCTAAGCTCCACTTATCGCCAGCCAACCCAGCGGCCAAACCAATTGCAAAAGACCCTGCATACCACAATGGATTGAGATAGCTCGTGTGAGAACCAAGCTCTTGCAAGCGAGTTTCACACCACGCTAAGTGATCCATTTCTTCTTGAGCAGAGTGATTAAGCATCTCCTGAATTTGCGGATTTCTAGCAACGATTTTTTGTGATTGATAGAGTGCCTGTGCGCAAACTTCTCCAACGTGATTTACCCTCATCAAGCCAGCAGCATGTTTTCGCTCTGCTGCATCTAAAGATTGATTTGGAGTTGTCGAAGATCCTGGTGTTGGACGCCCTGCATTCGCACCACCAACGATAGTACGTAGCGCAGTATCAAACTCAATTATCAGGTGATCAATAGGTGACATCGGTCGAAAAAACTTAAACCAAAACCTCTGCTTTGCAGCTCTGCTTGGTCTTGAGACCCAATTCAGCCAAGAGCGCGCGGTCTTGTTCCGCTTCGGGATTACCGGTAGTGAGTAATTGCTCACCATAAAAAATAGAGTTAGCTCCAGCCAAGAAACACATCGCTTGTACAGCCCTGCCAAGCTCTTGGCGACCAGCAGATAAACGCACGCGTGCCTTCGGCATTGTGATTCGCGCAACGGCAATCGTTCTCACAAATTCAAGTGGATCCAAAGGCTTTTGATCAGCTAATGGAGTGCCAGCAACAGGCACCAAATGATTGATTGGAACTGACTCAGGATAAGGACTTAAATTAGCTAAACGTGCCAAGAATGCGGCTCGCTGTTCACGTGATTCACCCATACCAACAATACCACCACAACAAACAGACATGCCAGCGGAACGCACATGAGAAATAGTGTCTAAACGATCTTGATAACCACGAGTAGAAATGACTGAACGATAAAAATCTTCACTGGTGTCCAGGTTGTGATTATAAAAATCTAAACCTGCATCTGATAGGGCTTTTGCTTGATCTTCCTCAAGCATTCCTAAGGTCGCACAAGTTTCAAGACCTAAAGCCTTAACGCCTTTAATCATGGCGGTAACTCTCTCAATGTCACGATCTTTTGGTTCGCGCCATGCAGCACCCATACAGAAGCGATTCGAGCCTGCGGCTTTAGCGGCTTTAGCAGCCTCCAATACTTCTTCAAGGCCCATCAACTTTTCAGCTTTGACGTCAGTGTCATAACGAGCAGCTTGGGGGCAATATCCACAATCCTCAGGGCAGCCACCGGTCTTAATCGACAACAAGGTCGCCAATTCCACATCACCCTCTGGGAAATAGGCTTTATGGGTCTCCAGAGCCTTTAGCATGAGCTCATTAAAAGGCAGGTCAAATAAAGCCTCAATCTGGGCTACAGTCCAGGCACCAGAAGCGTCCAGCTCTTTACGCAAATCAGCCTTCGATTTGACTTGAGTGAGGGGTTTTTCTACGGTTTGGGCGTCCAGCATGGGTAAATTCCAGAAAATAGGTCAATCCAAGGCGTAAACATAACAGATACAAGCCTGAATTAGGAAAAACTAGTGGTCAAATATCAAACATGAAGGTTATTTCGGATCCCAATCAAGCCAACCTAGTCGACCGCAGTCTGGCTGCCGTTTGGCACCCGTGCACTCAGATGAAACATCACGAATCTTTTCCCTTGGTTGCCATCACCAAAGGGAAAGGTCCTTGGCTCTACGACGAGCAAGGAAATGCGCTGCTTGATTGCATTAGCTCTTGGTGGACAAATTTATTTGGCCACTCAAACCCTCGCATCAACCAAGCGATTACTCAGCAATTAGAAAAAATTGAACACGTCATGCTCGCAGGGTTTACCCATCAACCTGTTGTAGCACTTTCTGAAAAACTAGCCGCTCTGACCAAGGGTAATTTAGGTCATATTTTCTATGCATCAGATGGCGCCTCTGCTGTTGAAATTGCTTTGAAGATGAGTCACCACTTTTGGCAACTTAATGGCAAACCACAAAAGAAAAAATTTGTCTGTCTTGAGAATGGCTATCACGGGGAAACACTGGGCGCACTTGCTGTAACAGATGTTGCCATTTTTCGAGAGGCTTACCGATCACTTTTGCAAGATGTTTTCACAGTAGCATCGCCTGATGCACGCAAAGCAAAAGCCGATGAAAACGCAGAAGATGTTGCAAGACAAGCAGCAAAAGAAGTTGAGGAATTATTTGCGCAAGAGCATGAGCACATTGCAGCGATCATTGTTGAACCGCTAGTGCAGTGTGCAGGCCAGATGGCAATGCATTCACCTGAGTATTTACGTCTCGTTAAAGACTTATGCGATCGCTATGAGATCCACATGATCGCCGACGAGATCGCCGTAGGATGTGGGCGTAGCGGGAAATTCTTCGCTTGTGAGCACGCAGAGATTTGGCCTGACTTTTTGACGCTTTCCAAAGGGATCAGCGGTGGCTATCTTCCACTATCTCTTTGTATGACTACCGAAAAAATTTATCGCTCTTTTTACCAAGATCAAACTAAACAAGGCTTCTTGCATTCGCACTCATACACTGGTAACCCGCTTGCCTGTGCAGCGGCTTTAGCATGCCTTGAAATCTTTGATACAGAGTATGTTCTTGAAAAGAATATTGATCGCTCGGAAGATTTAGCAAATGCATTTAGCTGGGCTAAATTGGATTCTCGAATTGAGCACTGGCGTCAACAAGGAATGATTTTGGCTTTTGATGTCAAACAAACTGCGCTCAAAAATTCTAATACCTTTCCTCGTGAAATGTTTGCTCAATGCTTGAATGAAGGTGTTTTGATTAGACCTATCGGCAATACGATTTATGTCATGCCACCGTATGTTTTATCTTCAAAAGAAGCTGAGCAAATGGGTCAGTCTGTACAAACCGCTTTAAATCAGGTGCTACATGACTAAATCTTTCAACGCCCTCAAGCTAGCTGAAGAGCAAATTGCAGACCTAGATCAGCAATTACTCAAGCGTAAGTTACGAATTACCAATTCTCCTTGTGATACCAAAGCGCTGGTTGAAGATCGCGAGCTCAAGGCCTTTTGTAGTAATGACTATCTTGGTCTAGCCAACCATTCTGAAATTGCAAAAGCACTGTCTGAGGGCGCTCAAAAATATGGGGTAGGTAGTGGTGCATCCCACTTAATTAGTGGCCACAGCATTACACATGATTTACTAGAAAAACGCTTAGCATCGTTTCAGAGCGCCCATATTCCCAAAGCTCGTGCATTGTTTTTTAGTACTGGTTACCTTGCAAATTTAACCGCAATTACTGGCATTGCAAGACTTGCGCCTCAAGGCAGTGGCAGTATTTATTCTGCAAAACTTAACCATGCTTCATTAATTGACGGCGTTCGTTTAGCAAGCGCACAAACTAATGCATCGGTAACGCTGTTTGATCATACGCAGCAAGACTTATTAATTGATTTACTCAAAAAAGACTCTAAGACTCTTAAGCTGATTGTGACGGATGGTGTTTTTAGCATGGACGGTGATCTTGCGCCTGTAAAAAAACTTTTAGAGATTGCCGAGGAATACGATGCCCTGTTGTTGGTAGATGATGCGCATGGATTTGGAGTGCTAGGCAAACAAGGTCATGGTATTTTAGAGCAAGAGAATATTTACTCAGATCGCATCATCTATATCGGCACATTAGGTAAGGCTGCCGGTGTTAGCGGGGCCTTTATATGCGCTCAAGATAACTTTGTAGAGTGGTTAGTTCAAAAAGGGCGCCCCTATATCTACAGTACTGCTACGCCCCCCGCGATCGCACATGCTTTACTAAAGAGCCTGGAGATTATTGAATCTGATGAAGGCAAACAGCGCCGTGCCCAATTACATCGATTGATTGATATTTGGCAGCAAGAAATGATTTTCTCAACATGGGAAAAAGTTTCCTCATGCTCACCAATTCAACCGCTTATCCTTGGTGGTAACGCCGATGCTTTATTGGCTGCAACATTATTAGATGAGGCGGGATATTGGATTCCCGCAATAAGACCACCTACCGTTCCTGTTGGAAGCTCACGCTTACGAATTACTTTCTCCGCAAATCATAGTGAGAATGATCTTCGTTCTCTTATTAAAACCTTGCAATTAATAGAACGGCAAGTTTTGGAGAAAAACCATTCATGAATCACTCCTCAGGATTTTTCGTGACTGGCACAGATACTGAGGTTGGAAAAACCTTAGTAAGTGGTGCGCTCATTCTCAAGCTGCGAGCACAAGGCAAACATGCTCTTGGTTTCAAGCCTGTAGTCGCTGGTACATATTTAGGACCCGATGGCAAATTACTCAATGAAGATTTAGAAACATTGCGGATTGCCTCGAACTTGGCTACCGATCAGCTCAATCTATGCCCATATGTCTTGGACGAGCCGGCTGCACCACACCTTGTGGCTAGATCCCAAGGAGTGAATCTAGGGCTTGCTGGAGTATTGCAAGCTTTTGGCGACCTTCAAAAGCAAACCGATTGTGTTGTGGTTGAAGGGGCAGGTGGTTTTTTAGTCCCCTTAAATGAACAAGAAAATTTAGGCGACTTTGCCCAAGAAATTCATTTGCCAGTCATTCTTGTCGTTGGGATGAAGTTAGGATGTATTAATCACGCATTACTCACAATTGAGGCACTCAAGTCGCGTCAATTAAAAATTGCGGGTTGGGTTGCAAATACCCTGTCTCAAGAAATGCATTTATTAAATGAGAATATTGAGACTCTTCAATCCCAAATCGATACGCCTTTTTTAGGAACTATTCCACCGTTGCCCTCCGCACTTCAAAAGTTGAACAATAGCCCCTACTCTATTGAAGCGCTTGAATTTGCTGCACAGCACATTCAATTGCCGGCATAGGCAAACCCCCTTGAATCAGGGCTTAAAGCCCCGCTAAGGTGCGTCTTGACTCACTTTCAGATAAGATGAAGGGATGCATTTACTACCTGAAATCGTTGAATCCGCAGAAGCGATCCAAGAAATTCGACGCAATATTCACGCTCATCCTGAATTGCGTTTCGAAGAAAACCGCACAGCCGACCTCGTTGCGGAAGCATTATCGAGTTGGGGCATTAGCGTATTTCGCGGCATGGGGAAAACTGGTGTTGTTGGTCGGCTAGATGGTGATTTAGGGCCAGGCAAGATGATTGGCTTACGCGCTGACATGGATGCACTGCCACTACAAGAGCACAACAACTTTGCGCACACCTCCCGCAATCCCGGAAAGATGCACGCATGCGGTCACGATGGTCATACAGCCATGCTGTTGGGTGCAGCTCAATATTTATCCAATCATCGGGACTTCAAAGGTTCGGTGATTTTTATTTTCCAGCCTGCTGAAGAAGGTGGTGCAGGCGCACGTGAAATGATTAAGGATGGCTTGTTTGAGCAATTTCCATGTGATGCTGTATTTGGATTACATAACTGGCCTGGATTACATGAAGGTCATTTTGGCGTCACTCCAGGGCCAATGATGGCCTCAAGTAATGCATTTGAAATCACCATCACCGGTAGAGGCGGACATGCAGCTTTACCGCATAACAGTGCTGATCCCGTCCTTACTGGTGCACAAGTCGTTCTTGCCTTGCAAAGCGTCATCACGCGTAATAAGCGCCCAGTAGATGCGGCGGTTTTATCGGTCACGCAATTTCATGCTGGCGAAACTAGCAACGTTATTCCTGATAGTGCATTTATTGGTGGCACAGTTCGCACCTTTACGCTTGAGGTTCTCGATTTAATGGAACAACGCTTGCGTGAGATTGCTCATAGCATTTCAAGCGCATTTGATTGTCAGGCAGAAATTCGGTTTTCTAGAAACTATCCGCCCCTAATCAATCATCAAAAAGAAGTTGACTTTGCTAGTGAAGTAATGAGCGAATTGGTTGGCAAGCAAAATGTCAACACTGCGATTGACCCAACTATGGGCGCAGAAGATTTTGCTTTCATGCTTCTAGAAAAGCCGGGCTGTTACGTTTTTTTAGGCAATGGTGATGGCGATCATCGCTCCGTAGGTCATGGCATGGGCCCATGCCACCTTCATAACCCCTCTTACGACTTCAATGATTCTTTAATTCCAGTAGGCGTGAGCTATTGGGTCAAACTAGCTCAACGCTACCTAGAAAAAAATTAAGCGAGTTATGAGTTCGTAAATTTGGCTGGGCGTTTTTCAATAAAGGCTGCCATGCCTTCTTTTTGATCATTTGTACCAAAGCAGGCATGGAACAAACGACGCTCGAAATGAATACCTTGCGAAAGCGTGGTTTCGTAAGCAGTATTTACAGCTTCTTTCACCATCATGGTTGTTAACAAAGGCATATCAGCGATGTCTTTAGCAATGGCTTTTACTTCTTTTAATAAATCCGCTTTCGGAAACACGCGTGACACCAAGCCTGAACGCTCAGCCTCAGCGGCATCCATCATGCGACCCGTTAAAGCTAAATCCATAGCTTTAGCTTTCGATATTGCACGTGGCAAACGTTGCGTGCCACCAGCACCAGGGATGATTCCCAACTTAATCTCTGGTTGCGCAAACTTGGCGTTATCCGCAGCCATGATGGTGTCGCACATCATCGCTAACTCACAACCACCGCCTAATGCATAGCCTGATACCGCGGCAATGACTGGCTTACGAACTTTTTGCATGTGCTCCCAATTGCGAGAAATAAAGTTGTGGCGATACACATCTTGCAAGCTACGCTTTGCCATTGATGCAATATCAGCGCCAGCAGCAAACGCCTTCTCACTTCCGGTAACAATGATGCAGCCAATATTGTCATCAGCATCGAATGCAAGCAAGGCTGTGCCAAGCTCATCCATCAACTGATCATTGAGCGCATTAAGCACCTCAGGACGATTCAAAGTAATGGTGGCAACCTTGCCATCCACTTCAGTCAAAATAGTTTTGTAGCTCATGTTTTCTCTCTTTGTGACCTTCATTAACGCGGTAGCAATAACCACATCTTGCCATTTTGTTTCATTCGCCCCGCCATTTCCCCAGCAGACTCGCCCGAACCCCAATAGTAATCAGCTCTGACGCCACCCACAATGGCTTTACCCGTATCTTGGGCCATCACTAACTTTTGCAGGGCTTGGCTACTTAAAGGCTTGGTAGTAGACAAAAATACGGGTGCACCTAGTGGCATCGCTTGAAGATCAATCGCAATACTCCGCTCCGAAGTGAGGGGAATACCAAGCGCTCCAGTAGGACCTAAATCTGCCTCTACGTTGCCTGGCAATTCTTTAAAAAAGACAAAACGAGGATTGGCGTTCAACATTTCATTCACGCGATCTGGATTACGCTTTGCCCATTGCGAGATGCCCTGCATTGTTGCTTCACTGCGGGTAATTTCTTTTCGATCAAGTAACCATTGCGCAAAAGATTTGAAAGGTTGTTCATTAGTACCAGCGAAACCTAAGCGCAACACACGACCATCATCAAGTCGAATTTTTCCCGATCCCTGAATTTGCATAAACGCTGCTGCTATAGGATCTTGAACCCAAGCTATCTCAGAACCCTTTAGGATTCCCGAACTCATTAGCTCTACACGAGTTGGACCTGGATTCGGTTTCGATTTTTTCCAAGCATTCGGATAAGCGTAGAGTGGGACACTGTAAGCATTGGTTCGGGTGAGTGACCCATTCATCACTGGCTCGTAATAACCTGTGATCATGCCCGTCTCACTTCCAGAACTATTGCGAATCTCATACGCTTGGAAGTTATTTTCAAAATAGCGACGAATCGCTTGACTGTCTCGCCCCGAAACGCTTGAAGTTTGAGCGCATACCTGATACCAATTGACTTCGCTACTGCGCTTGCGTAAAGTATCACAGCTCTTGAGCCAAGCTGGCCATGCCTGAGTAAGATCATCCTCCTGCCAACCAGGTAAGGCTTGCCATGACACAGCACTAAAGCTGGCAATCGACGAGCTATAGGTAGAAGGGGTGCCCCCTACACCTCCGGATCGATACCCTGTTCCACGAGTAGGCGGCGTTGAACAACCAGCAACTAAACTTGCAATCACAATAGCGAATACACTAGCTTGAAACAATTTAATTTTAAAAATCATGATCGCTAATTTACTTGATGAATACCCAATGCTACTGTTTGTCTTAGAGGGTGCAATTGCCCTAGGACTTTTGCTATTCATCGTCCTGTGGACCGGCAAGGGTAAAAAATAAGCTTTTCAGTTATTTAATGAAGCGTCCGCGGCATCACCAGAACAAATTCTGGGATGGGGGCCTGAAAAAACTGGGCGTCTTCAGTTACACAAAAATACTCGCCTCGCATAGTTCCTGCTGGCGTTGGTAAGGTAGCCCAACTGGTGTACTCAAAATGCTCACCAGAACGTAATAAAGGCTGCTGCCCCACCACACCAAGCCCTCGCACCTCCTGAACGTCGTTATCCCCGTCTGTAATGAACCAATGGCGGGCAATGAGCTGAATACTGGCCGAACCCGTATTGCGGATTGTGACCGTGTAGGCAAAGGCAAATTGACGATTATCTGGGTCAGATTGGTCCGGAAGGTACTGGGTCTTGACCGTAATGCTGATTTCATGGGGATTCATGCTCGAATTCTGCTCCATCCTAAGGCCAACTGCAAGCTAGAATCTAGGGATGGAAAGTCAAAAAAACCCTTCTCATCGTGAATTTCTGATCGCCCCCTCTATTTTGTCAGCTGACTTTGCCTGCTTAGGCAAGGAAGTACAGGATGTTTTAGTGGCTGGTGCCGACTGGATTCACTTCGATGTGATGGACAACCATTACGTACCAAACCTCACTATTGGCCCTTTGGTGTGTGAGGCTATTCGTCCTTATGCCAATAAAAATAGCAAGCCCGCAGTCATCGATGTTCACTTGATGATTGAACCGGTTGATCGCATCGTTCCCGATTTTGCAAAAGCAGGCGCCAATCTCATTAGCTTTCATCCAGAGGCAAGTCCTCATGTGAATCGCACATTAAATTTAATTCGCGATCAAGGATGTCAAGCGGGACTTGTATTCAATCCTGCAACTCCACTGGATCATTTGGATCACACTCTTGAGTTACTCGACTTAGTCCTACTCATGTCAGTTAATCCTGGCTTTGGTGGTCAATCGTTTATCCCAAGTACCCTGCAAAAGATTGCTCAAGTACGCACTCGCTTAGATCGTTACAAAGCTGAAACGGGTCGTCATATTCGCCTTGAAGTAGATGGTGGAATTAAGGTCGACAACATTGCACAAGTTGCTCAAGCTGGTGCCGATACTTTTGTTGCCGGTTCAGCTATTTTTGGAGAAGATGATTACAAGCAAGTCATTGATGCCATGCGCACAGAGTTAGGAAAGTCAGGAAAATCCTAATGTTGCGCGAAGAATTTAATGCCCTAGCCAAGCAGGGTTTCAATCGCATTCCCCTGGTGAAAGAGGTCTTAGCTGATTTAGAAACGCCGCTTTCGCTCTATGTCAAATTAAGTCAAACCTTTGGCAACAAAAATACTTATCTACTCGAGTCAGTTCTAGGTGGCGAGCGTTTTGGTCGCTTCTCCTTTATTGGCCTTCCTGCCAAGACTATCGTTCGCACTGTAGGCACGCCGACAAATCCTGTAAATGAAGTTGTGACCGATGGCAAAGTTGTTGAAACCAATACAGATAATCCACTTGATTTTGTGGATGCTTATTTCAAACGCTTTAAGGTTGCAGTGCAAGCTGGCCTGCCGCGCTTTTGTGGTGGTCTAGCAGGTTACTTTGGATACGACACAGTTCGCTATATCGAATCCCGTCTTGCTAAACACAACTTACCAGATGAGTTGGGCGTTCCTGATATTCAACTCATGCTTACTGAAGAGTTAGTCGTCATCGATAACGTCGCAGGCAAAATTTATTTCATCGTCTATGCAGACCCAAGTATTGCGGAAGGTTTTGAAAAAGCGCAAGCGCGCCTAAAAGACTTACTGGCCTGTCTTAATAAGCAAGTGAGCATGCCACCTTCTTTGGCAAGCACTAAAACTGAACTAGTCCGTAAATTTAAAGCCGCTGATTTTGAAGATGCCGTTCGTAAAACCAAAGAATATATTTTGGCAGGCGACTGCATGCAGGTAGTCATTGGTCAACGCATTAGCAAACCATTCGCTGATTCACCTCTAGCGTTGTATAGAGCATTGCGCTCCTTAAATCCGTCACCTTATATGTATTTCTATGATTTTGGTGACCTACAAATCGTTGGCTCATCCCCAGAAATCCTAGTTCGCCAAGAAAAGCGTGCCGCTGAGAAGATAGTGACGA
Organism: Polynucleobacter sp. MG-6-Vaara-E2; assembly: GCF_018687695.1. NCBI lineage: Bacteria > Pseudomonadati > Pseudomonadota > Betaproteobacteria > Burkholderiales > Burkholderiaceae > Polynucleobacter > Polynucleobacter sp. MG-6-Vaara-E2. Next base: position 135,325 of record NZ_CP061303.1, on the reverse strand, counting down.
TTCGTCCGCTTGCTGGCACTCGCCCTCGTGGCGCTAATCCTGAAGAGGATGATCGTCTTGCCAAAGAACTCTTGGCTGATCCAAAAGAAATTGCTGAGCATGTCATGCTCATTGACCTTGCCCGCAATGATGTAGGTCGCATCGCTAAAACTGGCTCAGTCAAAGTGACCGACTCAATGTCGATTGAAAAGTATTCTCACGTTCAGCATATTGTGAGCTCGGTAGAGGGCAATCTTTTAGACAATATGAGCAATATGGACGTCTTGCGCGCAACTTTCCCTGCTGGCACCCTTTCCGGAGCACCTAAGATTCGGGCAATGGAAATCATCGATGAAATGGAAATTGTGAAGCGCGGTGTTTATGGTGGTGCAGTCGGCTACCTCTCCTTTTCAGGCGATATGGATGTAGCGATTGCAATTCGTACAGGCGTCATTCGCAACGGCGTGTTGCATTCCCAGGCCGGTGCTGGCGTTGTTGCAGACTCAGACCCAACAGCGGAATGGAAAGAAACTGAAGCAAAAGCACGCGCAGTCTTAACGGCAGCTGATTTAGTACAAGGAGGACTTGATGCTCCTAATGATTGATAACTACGACTCATTTACCTATAACCTCGTGCAGTACTTTGCAGAGCTGGGTGAAGAGGTCAAAGTATTTCGTAATGATGAAATTTCTGTCGCTGAGATTGCAAAACTAAACCCTGCACGTATTTGCATTTCTCCAGGCCCTTGTAGCCCAGCAGAGGCAGGCATTTCTGTTGATACCATCAAACAATATGCAGGCAAGATTCCAATCTTGGGCGTGTGCTTGGGTCATCAAGCAATTGGCGAAGCCTTTGGCGGCAATGTTATTCGCGCCCAAAAAGTGATGCACGGCAAGACAGACAGCATTCATCACACAGGGGTTGGCGTCTTTAAAAATCTTCCAGATCCATTTAAAGTCACTCGCTATCACTCTTTGGCAATTGAAAAAAGCTCTCTGCCAACATGTTTACAAGTGACCGCGACATCTTCTGATGGCGAAATTATGGGTGTACGTCATAAAGAGTTATCGGTTGAAGGTGTTCAATTCCACCCAGAATCTATTCTTTCTGAGCATGGACACGCCCTACTCAAGAATTTTTTGCAGAGCAAGTAATACAACTTATTATTCAGAGCCTCATGTCTATTACCCCTCAAGAAGCCTTACAACGCTGCATCGAACACCGCGAACTCTTTCATGATGAAATGACGGCGATGATGCGCCTCATTATGAGCGGCGAAATGCCACCTGAGCTTGTAGCTGGTTTATTGGTTGCGCTACGCACCAAAAAAGAAACTGTTGGCGAAATCGCTGCTGCTGCACAAGTCATGCGTGAATTTGCCACCTCAGTACATGTAGAAGATCGCTCTCACCTAGTGGACGTAGTGGGTACTGGCGGTGATGGCGCCCACACATTTAATATCTCTACCGCCGCTATGTTTGTTGCCGCAGCAGCAGGTGCAAAAATTGCAAAACACGGTAATCGCAGTGTTAGCAGTAAGTCCGGTAGCGCCGATGTTCTCGAGGCACTAGGTGTCAATCTGGCACTCTCCGCCGACCAAGTTGCGCAATGCATCTCAAAGGTAGGCGCTGGCTTTATGTTTGCCCCTAATCATCACCCCGCCATGAAAAATGTGGTGCCTATTCGTAAACAACTAGGTGTGCGCACTATTTTCAATATCTTGGGTCCGCTAACGAATCCAGCAGATGCAAAACGGATTTTGATGGGTGTTTTTCATCCAGATCTTGTTGGTATTCAGGCGCGTGTATTACAAGCACTCGGTATGGAACATGCCTTAGTCGTTTACGGTCGGGATGGTCTTGATGAAATTTCCCTTGAAGGCCCCACTCTGGTTGGTGAACTGAAAGATGGCTCAGTTCGTGAATATGAAATTCATCCAAAAGACTTTGGTCTCAATACAGCGCCAACCAATAGCTTCAAGGTTGCTAATGCACAGGAATCTAAACGTATTGTTCTCGATGTTATCGATAACAAACCTGGCGCAGCAAGCGACATTGTTTGCTTAAATGCGGGTGCCACACTATATGTAGCTGGTATTGCAGCCGATATTGCGAGTGGTATTAGTAAAGCAAAAGCGGCTATTGCATCAGGCGCTGCCCGTCAAAAATTAGATGCCTTCGTAGCGGCAACACAATCTTAGTGAATTACTATTTATGAGCGATATTCTCGAAAAAATTGTTGCAACCAAAAAGATTGAAATTGCGCGCAACTTAAAACAACTATCGCTTGCAAATCAACGTGATCAGGCCGAATCTAATAATCAAGATGCCAAACTAAAGCCCAGAGGCTTTATTCGTTCGATTGAACAAAAGATTGCATCAGGCAAGGCGGGCGTTATCACTGAAATCAAGAAAGCTAGCCCAAGTAAAGGCATTCTGCGTGAGAATTTCATTCCATCAGAAATTGCCCAGTCTTATGAAAAGCATGGCGCCGCCTGTTTATCAGTCCTCACTGATGTGGATTACTTCCAGGGCTGCAATGACTATCTCCAACAAGCACGCGCTGCTTGCAGTATTCCAGTTTTACGGAAAGACTTCACCATAGATCCTTATCAGATTTATGAGGCTCGGGCGATTGGTGCCGATGCAATTTTGCTGATCGTGGCTTGCTTAGAATTGAACCAAATGAAAGAGCTCGAGAGTTGCGCTCATGAGTTGGGTCTTGATGTATTGGTTGAAGTACATAATGCCAAAGAGCTGGATCAGGCGCTCGAACTCAACACTCCATTGCTTGGAATCAATAATCGTAACCTCAAGACATTTGAGGTCACACTTCAAACCACGCTCTCTTTACTATCGTCCGTTCCCAGCAACAAGACCCTTGTAACAGAGTCTGGAATAATAAATCGTGCCGATGTCCAATTGATGCGCGATAACAAGGTAAATGCATTCTTAGTTGGCGAAGCATTTATGCGCTCCCCGAACCCCGGTGCCGCCCTCAGCGATCTGTTTGCCTAGTCAGCCTCAATCGCCTTAAACAGTCCAGGCTACTTTTGATTAAAGAGATTAGTAGCAAAGATCCCAAAACATCACCGATAAACATCACTAAGAAGTGGTTAAAACTGCCACTATTTTCAAGCCCTACAGTGGCATACCAACATTGATGCAGGCCTGCACTTAGTAAAGCGTAAGCCAGAATGCATATCAATAATTTAGGTAGATTTAAGTTACTTAAATCTGATTCCAATTTCACATTACTCATCACGAGAATTCTGGCGATATAAGGAGCCAGTCCAGAAATCAGACCAGTACCAATACAAATAATTAAATCGTTTGAGAGAGCGCCACAGTTACTAATGAGAAATGAAGCAAATGCAATTCCAAGAGCGCCTGGCAATCCAAAGATCAAAGTCAGAAAAAGACGTAAGCCAGCTGGCAGATAAATCCAATTCACTCCAGAACCGAAAATTAACTCGCTTGTAAGCCACGAGTTGATATAGAAGAGCACAACATAACTTAACGCACTAATTACAAAACTAGCAAACCATGTGCGCATAAGTGGTAGAAATTTTGACATTACAGAGAGTATGGCTTATTCAATAACCGAGAAAAGGCATTGCAAGTTAGGGGTATTCAGCATAAAGTTCGTATTAGCTCTAAAGCTAATACGTTATACCCATATTTATAATTGAAATCATGTCGAGCACCAAACAATCAGCTTATTTACGTTTTTTAAACCTCATCGATGCCCTGGATCGAATCAATCCTGGAAAAAAGCTAGATGCGATTGAAGAAAGTCTTTTGGACAAAATTGTTACCTCAGCACACGCAAAGCAATCTGTCTTAGTTGGTGATCTCATTTCAATTGCTGAATTGGGCTCACAAGCAACCCTACATGGTCGCCTGAAAAATCTTAGTGCGATGGGATATATCAAGATGGCAGCAAATGAAGATGGTCGTAAAAAAGAGGTATTACCTACAAAGGCTGCCATGAAGCGCTACGAAGAGATTTCAAAATGCCTAGAAAAGGCTGCTAGATCAGCCTAAGATTTTGTTGTGATAAGACCAATAAAAAAGCCCTGACATCAGGGCTTTTTTATTGAGATCAAAGTTCAATCAAACGTTAAACAAGAAGTTCAAAACATCGCCATCTTTTACAACGTACTCTTTCCCTTCGGCACGCATCTTGCCAGCCTCTTTAGCGCCTGACTCGCCCTTAAATTGAATAAAGTCATCATAAGAAATGGTTTGAGCACGAATAAAACCGCGCTCGAAGTCTGTATGAATGACACCGGCAGCTTGTGGGGCAGTATCACCCTGATGAATAGTCCAAGCACGCACTTCTTTCACCCCTGCCGTGAAGTACGTATGCAAACCTAACAATGCATAACCTGCACGAATGACGCGGTCTAGGCCAGGCTCATCCATTCCCAGATCAGCCAAGAACTCGGTTTTATCCGCATCATCTAAATCTGCAATCTCCGCTTCAATGGCTGCGCAAACAGCAACAACAGGCGCCTTCTCTTTAGCGGCATGTTGCTTTACAGCCTTAAGGTGGGGATTATTTTCAAACCCATCTTCTTTAACGTTAGCAACATACATTGCAGGTTTGGCTGTAATTAAGCACAGCGGCTTAATTAACAACTTCTCATCATCACTTAAATCTAAGCTACGAACTGGTAGCGCTGAATCTAAATGCGCTTGAACTTTAGTCAGTACTGCAACCAAAGCTGCCGCCTCTTTATCGTTGCCAGACTTTGCGGCCTTACTGGAACGATTGAGTGTTTTCTCAACAGTTGCCAAATCAGATAAGGCCAACTCGGTGTCAATCACGCCAATATCAGCGATGGGGTCGATTTTTCCTGCAACGTGGATCACATTAGGATCCTCAAAACAGCGCACTACATGGGTAATAGCGTCTGTTTCCCGAATATTTGCCAAGAATTGATTCCCAAGGCCTTCGCCTTTTGAGGCGCCTGCCACTAGGCCTGCAATATCGACAAACTCGACTGCGGCCGGCAGGATGCGCTCAGGCTTCACAATCTCAGCCAGAGCCGCTAGACGGGGGTCAGGAACCTCAACAACGCCTACATTGGGCTCAATCGTGCAGAAAGGATAGTTTTCCGCTGCGATTCCAGCCTTGGTAAGCGCATTAAAGAGGGTAGATTTGCCGACGTTAGGCAGGCCGACGATGCCACATTTCAAAGACATGTCCTTATTGTAAAGGGGCTGGTTTCGATATCATCAGGTTATGTCAGAAGCTCACCAAAATCCTTTAGCTAAAAAACCCGCAAATTCCTCAGAAATTCGCTCCGTTGATGTGGTTGTGGTGGGCGGAGGCATTGCTGGCAAGGCTTGCGCCCTTGGCATGGCTCAGCTTGGGCTTCTCACCTTGGAAATCGCCCCGGATTTAGCTCAAGCCGTTGCCAGCCCTCAAGGGAGTCAATGGGGCCAAAGAATTTATGCCTTTTCACTAAGCACCCAAAAGCTCTTGGCCCGCCTCCAGATTTGGGATGCGCTAGACCACAACCGTCTTCAAGTAGTTCGCGATATGCGTATTTACGGAGATCGTGGCGAGAAAAATGATCAGCTGCATCTTTCAGCATTTGAAGCCGGTACACCGCAGCTTGCATGGATCGGGGAATCCAATTTAATTGAACATACGCTAGATCAAGCATCGCGCTTTCAAAGCAAATTAGAGCGAATCTCCGATGTTGTTGAAAAAATCAATGTTGATACAGAGGGCAATACTCTGCAATTAAAGAGTGGCTCTATCATCCGCGCACAACTCGTCATTGCTGCAGATGGAGCAAACTCTCCCATTCGCTCAGAACTTGGCATCAGCGTGAGTGAGGAAAGTTATTCACAAAGCGCAGTCGTAGCAAACTGGACTTGTACTTACCCTCATCTTGAAACTGCTTTCCAGTGGTTTCTACCAGGCGGTGACATCGTTGCTATGTTGCCGCTACCAAATAAGCAAGTGTCAATGGTGTGGTCGACATCACCAGAACATGCCGCAGAATTGTTGCAACTCAATCAATCCCAATGGTTAGATCGTTTTGCATCCGTTGCTAATGGCGCAATTACAAAACAACTAGGTGATCTCACTCTAAACTCCAATGCCGCCGCATTTCCATTAAGAAAAATGAGGGCAGCCCGTTTTATTGGTCCAGAACATAATCCCAAAGTAGTGCTGATAGGTGACGCAGCTCATGTGATGCACCCCTTGGCAGGACAAGGGTTGAACTTGGGTTTGCGAGATGTCGCCGTATTGCTCAATATTTATGGCAGGCGTGAATCATTCCGCTCGTTAAGTGATCTAACCCTGCTGCGCCGCTATGAACGCCAACGACAAGGCGATACTAGTGCGCTCTTATGGGTTACTGACAAGCTAAAGAAATTATTTTCTGGTACGAGCGGTACAGAAAAACAGTTGCGCAATTGGGGGCTTGGCTTAGTTAACAAAAGTCACTTCATTAAACAGCGTCTCATTGAGCGAGCATTAGGAGAAATTGATTTTGACTAAATTTTTATCCGTTGTGATATCCACTGTTGTATTTATTAGTGCTAGCTTCATACTTTCTAGCTCAGCACAAGCGCAAGCAGATCAGCAAATCAAAACTGAAATTCAGAAAAAGCTTGGCACCAACGCAAAAGTTCGGAGCGTTACACCCGCGCCGGTATCAGGACTTTATGAGGTCCTGGTAGGTAATGATATTTTTTATACCGACGCTAACGCTAAGTATTTAATTCAGGGCGAGATCATTGAGCTTGCGTCCGGCAAAAACATTACTGAGCAAAGGCAAGCTGATTTAAATCGCATTAAATGGACCGACCTGAATCAAGCCAATGCCTTTAAGACTGTTCGTGGCAACGGAACCCGTCAATTAGCGATTTTTTCTGATCCAAATTGTGGCTACTGCAAACGCCTCGAGAAATCACTGCAGCAGCTAGATAACGTAACCATCTATACCTATCTCATACCTATTCTCTCAGCCGATTCCATACAAAAGGCAAAACAAATTTGGTGCTCAACAGACCCTAATAAGACTTATATGGACTGGATGATCAATGGTGTTGCTCCTAGTGGAAAAACTGACTGCAGTAATCCATTAGATAAAAATCTGACTTTTGCAAAAACCTATGGAATCACTGGCACTCCAACACTATTTTTTACCGATGGCAGTCGCTTTCCTGGCGCGGTTCAAGTGACCGATATTGAAAAGAAATTTGCTTCTCTGAAATAAATAGCTGAAGAAACATGAATAAAACTGATCTGCCAGAAATCCAGTACACCGTATGGCCTGCAGACCTTCACGGTCATCGCTTTCAAGTAAAACTCCATATTACTAATCCTGATCCTAATGGACAGGTTGTGCAGATGCCAGCATGGATACCTGGTAGCTATTTAATTCGTGACTTCTCAAAACACATTGAAGCAATTGAAGCATTTACCGCTCATGGGACAAAGAAAAAACTTGTCTTAGAGCGCATTAATAATGATCAGTGGCTGCTACCCAGGGTCGATGGTGCTGTAGATATCCTAATAACGGTTTACGCCTTCGATAACTCTGTTCGTGCAGCTTACCTAGATTCTGAGCGTGCGTTTTTCAATGCGACCAGTCTTTGCCTTGCGGTGAAAGGACAAGAAAATATCCCCTGCTCTTTAGCTATCACCCCTCCAGACAATGCATTTGCTGAAAATTGGACTGTGCAAACTGGTTTGAGAGCAGTAAAAACTGATAGGCGCGGTTTTGGGTTTTATCTTGCCCAAAATTACGACGACTTGATTGACCATCCAGTAGCTATAGGTGAGTTCCAGATAGTCAAATGGACATCTAACAATACAGTTCATAGTATGGCTATTCAAGGATGTGTCCACCCAATTGATGTTGCACGCCTTACAAGTGACCTCCAGGCAATCTGCTCATCCACCATTAATCTTTTTGAACCCATAAGCAAACTGGCCCCCTTTAAGAGCTATCTCTTTTTAGTGAATGCAGTTCTAAATGGCTATGGTGGTCTTGAGCACCGTAATAGCACTGCACTACTGTGTCGTCGAGATCAAATCCCGCAGAAAAATATTCCTTTAGATGAAGCAAGCTATCGAGAGTTTTTAGGCTTATGCAGTCATGAGTATTTCCATGCCTGGCTAGTAAAGCGCATTCAGCCAAAGGCCTTTCAGCCTTATTCGCTTGGCAACCGAAATCACACACGCTTACTTTGGTTGTTTGAGGGCTTTACAAGTTACTACGATGATCTGCAATTGCTTCGTAGCAAAAGAATTGATCTCAATACCTATTTAAAACTCGTCGCCGATAATTGGAATGGGGTCTTACGTGGGCCCGGAAGACTCAAGCAAAGTTTGGCAGATAGCTCTTTTGATGCCTGGACAAAGTACTACCAAGCCGATGAAAACACTCCCAATATCGTTGTGAGTTACTACGGTAAAGGCGCTCTGCTAGCTCTGGGATTAGATTTGCAAATACGCGCCTTCTCTAAAAATAAAAAGTCTTTAGACGATCTCATGCGCCTGATTTGGCAAAAGCATGGCGTCACGCTTGATGGTATCTCTGAAAATGGCTTAGATGAATTAATTTTTGAGTTGCTGGGTCAGGGATTTATTGAAACTTGGAATGAAGTCAAGTCTCGCTACATTTTTGGCACTGAAGACATCCCGCTACAACAGTGGATTTCCTCCAAACTCATCTCAGTAAAAATAAAAACGCAGACGAAGCTAGAGAGAATCAAGTTACCACTTGGGATTCGCCATACAGATTCAAATGGCTGGCTTAAGGTAACCCATGTTCTGGATGGTGGGGCTGCACAAGCCGCAGGCTTAGCCCCGGGAGATTTACTGGCCAGCATGAATGGCCAACGCATTACTAGCACACACTTAGATAAGGTACTGAGCGGTCTTTTAGAAAATCAACCCGTTACCCTATCGTTCTATCGCGACGATCTGGAGCACGAGCGCATTCTGACGTTGATGCCATCACAGGCACCTAAACAATACGAACTCATTCCAGCACAAACCAACTCCAAATAATTTGATGCCTTCTTTTTCAAAAGACGATATCCCAAAGGATTGGCGCGAGCTTTTAGGTGATTACTTTGAGTCTTCTGCTTGGATTGAATTAGAGCGCAATATTCAAGCGGTCCTCGATAAAGATTTTGCGAGCGTTCGACCTGAACCGCAAAATTTTTTTAAAGCACTCGTTTTAACACCGGTTCACTCAGTAAAAGTAGTCATTCTTGGGCAAGATCCGTATCACTCACCCGGACTGGCACAAGGTCTCGCATTTTCCATTCCTGCAAATATTCCAACAAACTCTCGCGACTTTCCAAGCTCACTACGTAATATCAGCAAGGCTCTAGCTCTTGAGGGTTTTGGCGCTCTTCCAAACGGTGACTTACATCACTGGGCCAAACAAGGAGTGCTTCTACTTAATACTGCTCTGAGCGTTAACTTAGGAGAGGCTGGTAGTCATACCAATTTAGGCTGGAAGAGTTTGATTGACCAATTAATTTGCGCACTTGCGCTAAAAAAGCCCTCTTTAGTTTGGATGCTTTGGGGCGGACATGCCCAATCCAAATTACCACTGATCGAATCAGGCAAAGATCAATTGATCCTTCAATCGTCACATCCGTCAGGCTTAGGCGTCTATAAAACCGCTAAGCCTTTTTTAGAGCCAGGCGGCACTGGAAGTTGCAAACACTTCACCCAAGCGAATAAGTGGCTAATTGGGCATGGCCTTAAACCAATTGAGTGGATCAACGCCTCTGAGAAGAACCAAAATACTGGGTCACAAGCAGATCTATTTAGCTAAAGCGGTATAGATCCACCCTAAGGCGCAAGATGCCAAGATGGCACTAGCCCACTCTAGCATTTGGCCGGATTGAAAAACCCCAGTGCATTGGCCCAAAAAGGAGCTCCCGGCTGCAGCGATGAAACCCAAAGCTGTCGCTATAAAAAATCCGCGGGTATTTGAATCATGAGATCGCCTAGGGTAAAAAATCCAGGTACAGGCCCCGGATACGCCCCCAATCAGCAGAAAAGCCAAAAACCCCATTCTTACCCCCATTAATTGAGCCATCAAATCTATAATCACCATTATGAAGTTGTTGACACTCGGCATCAATCATCACACAGCGCCGGTCGCCATTCGGGAAAAGGTCGCCTTTGATCCTGAATTTCTTCAAGAAGCGTTGCATGATCTCCGCCAACATTTGTTGGGGGCGAATCAATCCGGCCTGCCTGAAGCCACCATCTTGTCAACCTGTAATCGCACAGAGGTTTACTGCGCAGCTAACGATGCCAATGCCGCTGGTATTCTGCATGAAGCTACTTTTGATTGGCTAGCGAAAACCCAACAGCTCGCGCCAAGTAGCCTTGAGCCCCACATCTATTCTCTCCCACAATCGGATGCCGTTCGCCATGCTTTCAGAGTAGCTTGTGGTTTGGATTCAATGGTCATTGGTGAAACCCAGATTTTGGGCCAGATGAAAGATGCAGTACGCACTGCAAATGATGCTGGTGTTTTGGGAACCTACCTCAATCAGTTATTTCAAAAAACATTTGCTGTTGCAAAAGAAGTGCGTGGCTCTACTGAGATCGGTGCACATTCAATTTCAATGGCCGCTGCATCTGTGCGACTTTCTGAGCGTATCTTTGAAAAAATTTCTGATCAGAAAATTCTCTTTATTGGCGCAGGTGAGATGATCACTTTGTGTGCAACTCATTTTGTTGCTCGCAAACCCAAAAATGTAGCAATCGCAAATCGTACGATTGAGCGTGGACAAGAATTAGCTGACTCGATTGCATCTCAAGATATCCATGCTGAGTCATTTAAGCTATCCGAGCTTCCAGGTCGTTTGCACGAATTTGACATTATTGTTTCCAGTACCGCTTCCTCCTTGCCCATCATTGGCCTAGGCATGGTGGAGAGCGCCCTAAAACAGCGTCGCCATAAGCCTATGGTGATGATTGATCTAGCGGTACCACGCGACTTTGAGCCAGAAATTTCTAGATTGGATGATGTATATCTCTATACGGTTGATGACCTAGGCATCATGATTCAAACAGGTGCAAATTTGCGTCAAGCTGCCGTGAGCCAAGCAGAAGCTATTATTGAAGATCGTGTTGGCAACTTTATGCATTGGATGCAAGGTCGCAATGCAGTGCCTTTGATTCAAGATATTCAACAACAAGGTGAACGTTTAAGACAGCTTGAATTAGAGCGTGCCATGAAGCGTTTGATGCGCGGCGATGATCCACAAGAAGTACTCAATGCGATGGCACAAGGTTTGACCAATAAATTTTTGCATGGATCACTCCATGCGCTACAACATTCAAATGGCGCTGAGCGTGATGCATTGATCAAGCTATTACCAAAACTTTTCGCCTCACACTCAAAACCAGAAGACCATTAGATGAAGCCTAGCATGCGGGCTAAGCTAGATCATCTAGACACGCGCTTAGCCGAACTCAATTCCCTTTTAACGTCTGAAGAGGCAACCAAAGATATGGATGCCTATCGGAAGCTCACGCGCGAGCATTCGGATATTGCCACTGTCGTTGAGCAATTTGGCTTATACAAGCAGGCCGAGGCGGATGCTCAAGCTGCAGAGGAGATGCGCAAAGATCCTGATATGAAGGACTTTGCAGATGAAGAGCAGAAGCAAGCCCTAGCAACAATGGAAGAGCTTGAAGGCACACTGCAGAAACTTTTGCTGCCAAAAGATGAGAATGATGAACGCAACGTGTTCTTAGAAATTCGCGCAGGGACTGGGGGTGATGAAAGCGCCCTCTTTGCTGGCGATCTTCTGCGCATGTATACCCGCTTTGCAGAACGTCAAGGTTGGAAAGTAGAGGTTGTCAGTGCTGCAGAATCAGATCTTGGGGGCTATAAGGAGGTTGTCCTACGCCTGGTAGGTCAATCCGTTTACTCGCGCCTGAAATTTGAATCGGGCGGTCATCGCGTACAACGCGTACCCCAAACAGAAACCCAAGGACGTATTCATACATCAGCTTGTACCGTTGCAGTCATGCCAGAAGCTGATGAACTAGAGGCCGTCAAAATTAATCCTGCGGAATTACGCATCGATACCTTCCGTGCTTCTGGTGCTGGTGGTCAGCACATTAATAAGACGGATTCAGCTGTTCGTATTACTCACCTACCAACAGGCACCGTAGTGGAATGTCAGGACGATCGCAGCCAACACCGCAACCGTGAGCAGGCAATGAAAGTATTGGTTTCACGCATCATGGATGCACGCGAGCGCGAGAAACATCAACTCGAAGCACAAACTAGGAAATCTTTGATTGGCTCAGGCGATCGTAGTGACCGCATTCGGACTTACAACTTTCCGCAAGGTCGAATTACCGATCACCGCATTAATCTCACGCTCTACAAAATTGATGCCATGATGGATGGCGATATTAATGATCTTTGCAATGCCCTTGCATCTGAGCATCAAGCAGAATTACTTGCCGCTCTTGGTGACAATTAAGCGATAGTAACACTTTCATGAGTCAAGATTTCAGTCTGCGCTCCTTGTTAGGCGCTTCGTCTCTTCCCCTAAATGAAGCGCGCATTCTGATGGCGAATGTACTAGGTAAGCACTACCAACTTCCGCGCTCTGCCCTGCTATCGCGTGATGATATGGAGCTGAATGTCAATGCCCTTGAGGACTGGAAAGCACTTGAATTGAGGCGGCTACAGGGTGAACCTATTGCCTACCTCATCGGTAAACGAGGCTTCCACAATATTGAACTACAGGTTGCATCAGGGGTATTGATACCACGACCAGAAACTGAGCTACTAGTAGACATTGGACTTCGTGAGATTGGGCGAATTGAAAATGAGGTTTCAACCCCTCAGTTGCTTGATCTCGGAACAGGCTCTGGCGCCATCGCATTGGCAATTGCTCACGAAGCTCCGAAAGCGATGCTTACTGCAACGGATCAATCTTCTGAGGCGCTTGCGATTGCTAGGGCCAATGCAAAACATTTAGGCTTAGATTCTCGTACAGAGTTTTTACAAGGAGATTGGTATGAAGCTTTAGTGGGAAAAGTCCTTTTTGATGTCATCTTAAGCAACCCGCCTTATATTGCAGACCAGGATCCCCACCTCACCAAAGGAGATCTGCGGTTTGAACCTATCTCCGCACTAACCGATCACAGTAGTGGATTGAGCTGCCTCGAAGCAATTATTCAGGGCGCCATGGCTTACTTAAAGCCCATGGGCTTGATTGCAGTAGAGCATGGCTTTGACCAGTCAGAATCTGTCGCTGACCTTATGAAAACGGCGGGATTTAGCGATATTCAAATCCATCAAGATTTAGCAGGCCATAACCGGACAGTATCTGCCCGAAAATAGGCTAGTGAGCCACCCTTTTCTGCATTAAGTCTTAAAATCGAAGAATTGAATTTACAAATCATTTTTACTGCCTTATTGCTTTTTTAGAAAGAATCTATGGACACTCAAGCTCAAATCAAAGAAATCGTTACCAGCCATCCAGTTGTATTGTTTATGAAAGGCACTGCCCAGTTTCCTCAATGTGGATTCTCAGGCAATGCAGTCAATATTCTTCGCGCTAGTGGTGTTGAAAAACTACATACCGTGAACGTATTGGAAGATGCAGCTATTCGCCAAGGAATTAAAGAATACGCAAATTGGCCAACCATTCCACAGCTCTATATCAATGGTGAATTCATTGGTGGCTCAGACATCATGACTGAAATGTTCCAGTCTGGCGAACTGCAAAAGTTAGTTAAAGCCTGATTATTTTTATCTAAGTGACTTTTGATCTAAGCTCCCTTCTGCTATTTGGCCTGCCACTAGGATTGTGTGTAGGCCTTTTGGTTTATGCGCTCAATCTGCGCTCCAGTCTTGCACGTGCTGAACTTCAAGTTCAAACAGAAACAACTTTAGCTTTGAGCCTTAGGGCCGAACGCGATCAAGCATTACAAAATGCCATTCGCCTTGAGGCTGAACTTGATTCCGAACGAAAGCAAGGCCTCGGACGCATCGAGTCACTTAATGAAGCCAAGGAAGCACTCACCAGTCAATTTAAAAATTTGGCAAATGAAATTCTAGAAGATAAGTCAAAGCGTTTTACAGAGCAAAATGCAGCGAGTCTTGATGCACTATTAAAACCATTACAAACCAAGCTCACAGAATTTAAAGAACAGATCAACAACTCTTATGGCAATGAGGCTCGTGAGCGCTTTGCGCTCAAAAGTGAAATCGAGCGCCTTGCCAACCTAAATTTGCGGATGTCTGATGAGACGCGCTCCCTCACTCAAGCATTAAAGGGTGACTCCAAAGTTCAGGGCAATTGGGGTGAACTAGTGCTTGAGTCGATTCTTGAATCATCAGGCCTTCGCAAAGGCGAGGAGTATATGGTCCAAGATAGCCATACCCAAAGCGATGGCTCACGTCTTCAGCCAGACGTCGTGATTAAGCTCCCAGAAGGCAGAAGTTTAGTGGTCGATAGCAAGGTTTCCATTACGGCTTATGCGCGACATGCCGAAACTGCCGATCCAGATACTGCAGAGCGTGAGTTAGCGGCACATATACAGTCACTACGTCATCACATCCAAGGTCTTTCTGGAAAAAACTACAGCTCTCTTTACGGTATAGGCTCAGTGGATTTTGTGCTGATGTTTGTTCCAATAGAACCCGCATTCTTGCTAGCACTGAAAACCGCTCCAAATCTATATCAAGAAGCTTTGGCCAAAAATATTGTGTTGGTATGCCCAAGTACCCTGATGGCAACTCTTCGCACGGTTGCACACCTGTGGAGGCAGGATCATCAAAATCGCAATGCTTTGGAAATTGCGAAACAATGCGGCAGTCTCTACGATAAGTTTGTAGGGTTCGTAGATGATCTTGAAAAATTAGGTCAGCGCTTAGATCAAGCCCAAACCAGTTACCACGATGCCTTCAATAAGCTAAAGACGGGTAAAGGAAACCTGATTCGCTCTGCCGAGAAGGTACGCGAACTAGGCGTCAAACCAAGTAAGAATTTATCCGCCCCTTTGATTGAATCTTCTTCAGATTCTGAATAAATTGATCCGCCCTAAAAAGATGGATGGCGTACAAAGTATTGGTAATTATAGAAAAGTAGCCATTGCTGCTTGTTTTGGAACTTTTTTAGAGTGGTACGACTTTCTGACCTTTGCAACGCTTGCAGTTGTTCTTGGGCCCCTATTCTTCCCCTCTAGCGATCCTAATGCTGGTCTTCTAGCTAGCCTTGCCACCTTTGGTGTTGGAATGGTAGTTAGGCCCATTGGATCAGCCATATTTGGCTCTTTAGGGGATCGCATAGGACGCAAACCCATCTTCATGATCACCATAGCCTTAATGGGCTTTGCAACTGTCTGCGTGGGCTTTTTGCCAACCTACGCACAAATTGGTATTTGGGCGCCTATTCTTTTGGTTGGTCTACGCCTACTTCAAGGCCTCTCCGCTGGTGGTGAAATAGGTGGTGGTGCGGTCTACCTGACTGAACATGCTGGTAACGAGCATAGGGGTTTTAAAACAAGCTTCCTACAGTTGATGGGGCCACTAGGAATCCTAGTATCAACATTGCAAATTGCCTTTTTGCAAAAATGGCTGTCACCAGAAGAGTTTCAGTCATGGGGCTGGCGTGTGCCATTTTGGATTTCAGTACTGCTCCTAATAATTGCAGTCTATATGCGTAAGTCACTAGAGGAAACGCCAGTCTTTTTAGAGCTTTCTAAACAATCTGAAAAAAATGAATCGCAGCTAATGAATAATTTTAGAGATCCAGAAATTCGTAAAAGAATGTTTCTCTTATTTTTTTGTATCTCCTCTAGCGGAGCAATTCTGTTTTTCTGTGGGCAGGTATATACGGCAATCTTTTTAAAGACTTCTGTAAAGTTGAATCCGGCATTGGTAGATCAACTAAGCATCTTTGCAACGCTAATGCTTTTTCCGCTTACCATCTTTGCGGGATGGCTATCAGATCGGGTTGGTCGAAAACCGGTCATATTAGCCGGCATTATTTTCGGCACGATTTTTATATATCCTGCATTTCAACTACTTCAGCTCTTGGGTAATTTGTATATTGATTCGCCCACATTTAATCATCTCGTGGGCATCGGCATAATACTTGGAGCGCTATCTTTATCACTTGGACTGATGGTAGGGCCCCAGACCGCACTGTTGGCAGAATTATTCCCCGTAAAAAACCGCAATAGTGCAGCCATACTTCCTCACAATTTAGCTGCAGGCTGGATTGGAGGCTTACTCCCACTCATTGTGACTTGGCTAAATCAAGCTTGGGGCAATAGTTTTGCAGGGCTATGGTATCCAACTATATTTTTAGGATGCGCGGCAGTCTTGGCAATGCTACTTCTTCCAGAAACCAAAAAAGCCAATCTCGTGCTGTAAGTTTATAAAGCTTTAATTTGGCTGGCAAACTTCTTCTGAATTGCTACTTTAAGATCAAACCACCAATTAATGCATTTTTGCTGAAGTCCTAATATTTCTGCTGGGCTGGTTATGGCCTTAGCCTTCATAGTCTCAAGAAATTGGGGTAACTCAGCCCAAGAACCTAATATAGGAAATGGGACGGGGCCAATCATTCCTAATGCATCCTTAGATAACAAAAACTCGTGGGAAAGCGAAACCGGAATACATCCTAACTCTAATGCATCATATAAACGAATTGTTTCGGGGTTATTGCCAGACGGGCATGGGGCAAAAATACTATCCTCCATAATTGCAGAGTAAAAACCGACGTTATAGCCACCAGCGAATCCATTAGATGGCATCACATATAAATTTTCACCACAAGCAGCTGCAGGGCCTGCAAAACTGGCACGCTCATTGTTATATGAGCCTGAATTATTGATCCAGCCCAAGAATGCAGCGAGACACTGTCGCTGTGAGGCCTTCTTCAATATATTTTTATTCCGCGGACCAACTCCAGTTCTAAATCCATTGGGCGCCCATAATACCTTACTGCCAACAATGCTTGAGAAATAATAATTACGGATCACCAGATCACATTCGGGATATGCTGAAATATCTTTATCAAGTCTTTCTCCACCCATATGGTAAAGAATGACTTTATTACCCAAGGATTTAAGATGGCGAATAAGATCAATGTTTACTTGATTAAGCTCTAAATAAATTACGGCCGAGTCCTTTAATCTATTTGGATCAACGCCGAGACTGTATGGAGCCCCACCAAATAATTCATTCTGAACAAACCAAGTTTCTAGGGCGGCATTAAGGGAATCAGGGGTGCTAATAATTTGCAGGGCATCCATAACATCAATCAACCTTGGTGATACTGAATGATAGAGTCTTTATTTGAGTAGTACGTACTCAACTCTTTAAAAAAAGGTGGTGGATCTGAATAATCATGCCAAATTTTGATTGGCCCAAAAAAACTACGATGCCACATGGGCCTAAAGTTCCAATTTAAGGGCAATATAAATGGATTAAATCCAGCGCTCTCTACTGCGAGAGCAAAGGAACCTTGATCATTGGCAGGCATTGTGTAAATTCCATTATCTCCTACAGCAATGATTGATGAGTCAATCGATTTAGCCAATTCTTTCCAAGCATCAAATACAGGTTTGACTTGCTTTGTAAAAAATATCACGCCAGTGTTATATTCAACTTCATCGCCAGTAAAAATTTTAGGGTATCTTCTACCCCACGGAGCTTCGCAGATTGATAGCGCCAAGCCAAACTGCTTTGCCTTTTGGAAGCCAAAATCTAAATTCTCCAAAACTACAGTATCTAGATCTAAAAAAAGAGTTTCATCAAATGGAGACAAATCAAGCATTGCAGCTTTTTGGTTTAGGCTACTTGGATCCCCGCTTGGGGCCTCAACCTTCACGATCTCATGGGGCAAATCAGGGTGAAACTTTTTCACTGAAGTTTTTAAACGCTCTATGGGTAACTTAGATTCATCGCCCCAATAGATAGACAGAATTCCGCGTGTCATTTCGCTCTCTTTTTCGATAGGATTAATGATCCAATCATGCCATGAAAAATGCCCCACTATGTGAGGCATTCAAGAATTTTGGTGCCCCTTGTCCGACTCGAACAGACCACCTACTGATTACAAATCAGTTGCTCTACCAGATGAGCTAAAGGGGCAAAGTGTATATTTTAACCTATTTCACAATCCTCAAGGTTGGCTTAGTGGATTTGGGCTTTTCTGGGGTGCCCCTATTCATACCTGCAATATGATCACCCCTCGCCTGAGATGGATCAAATGGGAAGGACATGCCCTGGCCATTTTCCCGAGCATATATGGCCAAAACATGGGTGACTGGAACCATAATTTTCCTTGGAATCCCACCAAATCTTGCTTGGAAGCTAATCCAATCATTCTCAATTGCAAGCTGATGGCATGCCTCCAAGGAGAGGTTTAAAACAATCTCGTCGTTTTTAACAAACTCCATTGGCACATCTACCCTTCCATCGACGAATACCGCTATGAAAGGCGTAAAACCAGAATCCGTGCACCACTGATGTAGAGCACGGATTAGATATGGCTTATTACTTGGAACGTCAGACATTCTGACCAAAATGAACCGCCGGAATGACTTAGCGGCGCATTACCTTCTCGGACGGGGTTAATGCCTCTATATAAGCCGGTCTACTGAAAATACGCTCAGCGTACTTCAATAGGGCTGCAGCATTACGAGAAAGATCGATGCCGTAGTGCTCAAGACGCCACAATAACGGGGCAATTGCTACATCCAGCATTGAGAACTCGTCACCCAACATATATTTGTTTTTTACAAAAATAGGTGCAAGCTGAGTTAAACGATCGCGAATAGCTAAACGCGCTTTCTCGTGAACCTTCTCTGCCGCTTTACCTTTTTCATTTTCTAGGGCAGCCACATGCACAAAGAGCTCTTTCTCAAAATTAAAGAGAAAAAGGCGTGCGCGTGCGCGTGCTACTGGATCAGGCGGCATCAACTGTGGATGAGGGAAACGCTCATCAATGTATTCATTAATGATGTTTGATTCATAGAGAATTAAATCGCGCTCAACCAAGATAGGCACTTGGCCATATGGGTTCATTACAGAGATATCTTCTGGCTTGTTAAACAAGTCGACATCGCGGATTTCAAAATCCATGCCTTTTTCAAAAAGCACCAATCGGCAGCGTTGCGAGAATGGGCAATTAGTACCCGAGTACAACACCATCATAAATTTATTTCCTTAAATTTCTACTTCAATACAACAAACGCACAACAACAAGAGGCTTTTACTATTACACGAAGCGCCTTGCCTCGTGTAATTTTTTAATGAATATCTTTCCAGTAGGCTTTATTCAAGCGCCAAGCCAAGATTGTGAAGATTGCAAGGAATAGCAAAACAATAACCCCAAGGCGTTTACGCTCTAACTGAACTGGCTCAGCCATCCATGACATGAAGGCAACTAAGTCAGCGATATTGTCATCGTACTCTTGAGGCTTCATTGTGCCTGGAGTCAATTGCTCAAACCCGACAAACACTTTTTCCATTCTGCCTTCGTCATGTGGATCTTTGTGCTCCTCAAACTTCGCAGCACGCTCACCCTGCAGTTGCCAGAGTACATGCGGCATACCAACGTTTGGATACACCAAGTTATTCCAACCAGTTTGTGTGGTGTCGTCCTTATAAAACGTGCGGAAGTATGTGTATAGCCAATCGGCTCCACGTGCACGAGCTTCAACCGATAAATCAGGTGGGTTCTTACCAAAGAAAGCTTTACCTTCTTTTGGTGTCATGGCGATGGTCATCAAATCACCCACTTTGGCATCAGTCAAAATGAGGTTATCTTTGATTTGCTGGTCAGTTAAGCCAATATCGCGCAAACGGTTGTAACGCATACTTGATGCCGCATGGCAGTTCAAGCAGTAGTTTACAAACAGCTTTGCGCCATTTTGTAATGAGGCATTGTTACTAACGCGATTGGGGGCTTGATCCAAGGGAAAGCCGCCTTCATTTGCTTTGGCACTAATACCAAAGCCCAGGGCCGCAACCAATACTATTACCTGGCAGACGCCCATCAAAGTTTGCAGAATTCGTTTCATGCTAGTTCCTAATTTCTCTTTGGTGTCTAAATTAATGGGACTTAAAAGTAACGCGTGTTGGAACTGGCTTGAATGTTCCAAGCGTACTCCAGAACGGCATTGCCAGGAAGAAGCCCAGATAATAAATAGTGCATACCTGAGAAATCTTTTCAAACACTGGTGATGGAGGCTGAATACCTAGATAGCCCAAGATCACAAAACTCACCACGAACACGCCATAGATATATTTATGAAACTGTGGGCGATAGCGAATTGATTTGACTGGTGAATGATCAAGCCAAGGCAAGAAGAACATGATCACAACAGAACCACCCATGATCACAACACCCCAGAACTTAGCATCAAACATGAAGAATCCGGCAGCCAACACTAAAGCGATTGCAGCACATGCGCCCTTAACTTTGAGATTCTTACTCTTCAGAGCAAACATTCCTAAAATGACGGCCAAAAAGATCCACAAAGGCAATAAGAAGTTTGCCGTAGTTGCACGCAACATCGAGTAGAAGGGCGTGAAATACCAAACTGGCGCGATATGCGGAGGCGTTTGCAATGGATTTGCAGGGATGAAGTTATTTGCTTCAAGAAAGTAACCGCCCATCTCTGGGGCAAAGAACACGATGCTTGCAAAAACAATCAGGAACCCGCCTAAGTACATTACGTCATGCACGCTGTAGTAAGGGTGAAATGGAATGCCATCAACTGGATGGCCATTTGCATCCAAGCTCTCTTTAATTTCAACGCCATCTGGGTTGTTTGAACCAACTTCATGCAGGGCCAAAATATGTGCGGCTACTAAGCCAACCAATACCAATGGAATTGCAATCACGTGGAATGCAAAGAAACGATTGAGAGTGGCATCACCCACAACATAATCGCCTCGCAACCATAAGGACAAATCTGGGCCGATGAATGGGATTGCAGAGAACAAGTTCACAATCACTTGAGCGCCCCAATAAGACATTTGACCCCACGGGAGTAGGTAGCCAAAGAATGCTTCGCCCATTAAGCACAAGAAAATTGCGCAACCGAAAATCCAAATCAGCTCACGTGGCTTGCGATAGGAACCGTAGATCAGACCGCGGAACATATGCATATAAACCACTACAAAGAACATCGAAGCGCCAGTGGAATGCATATAGCGAATCATCCAGCCCCATGGTACTTCGCGCATGATGTATTCAACTGACTCAAAAGCCTTTGCAGCATCAGGCTTGTAGTTCATGGTCAAGAAAATACCAGTAAGTATTTGATTTACCAATACCACTATTGCTAGTGCGCCAAAAATGTAGAAGAAATTTAAATTCTTCGGCGCGTAGTACTCGCTCATATGGCGCTTAAATGCTTCTGTTACAGGCAAACGTGAGTCAACCCAAGCCATCAACTTTTGGGCTGCTGAGGCGTCTGCCGGGACTTGCTTTTCTTGGAATGCCATTTATCTCTCCTTAGGCCTTCTTATCGTCGCCAATCAGAATCTTGGTGTCGCTCAAATACATGTGAGGCGGGACTTCAAGATTGTCTGGGGCTGGTTTATTTTTAAATACGCGGCCTGCCATATCAAAGGTAGAACCATGGCACGGGCAAAGGAAGCCGCCTGGCCAAGTATTTGGCAATGATGGTTGAGCGCCTGCCTCGAACTTCGGTGTTGGAGAGCAACCTAAGTGGGTGCAAATTCCAACAACCACAAGGTACTCAGGCTTAATAGAGCGCCACTGATTCTGTGCATACGGGGGTGTGAATTGAGCTGGATCACGCAAGGAATTCGGGTCTGCCAATTCGGCATCAATATTAGATAACTCGGCCACTTGCTCAGGTGTACGACGAACCACCCAAACAGGCTTACCGCGCCATTCAACCATTCTCATCTCATCAGGCTGCATACCAGTGATATCGATCTCAACAGCTGCGCCAGCAGCCTTAGCACGCTCAGATGGCTCAAAACTGTCAACAAAAGGGTAAAGGGCAGCTGCCGCGCCTACACCACCTACCGCGGAAGTGGCGATCAACCAATTACGGCGATCTTTGTCCATACAGGGCTTGTCACTCATTTACAAAATTCCTAGAAAGGGTATTTATGGGTGGAAATTGCTTAAAGGTAGGATTTTAAAGTAAAAAGTAGGGTAAGCAAGAAAGTTATGGGGTTAATCTCGGGTTAATCAGGATTTGGACAAAAAAGGGAGCATTTATGGGCGTTTTAAAGGAGTTTCGGGACTTCGCAGTCAAGGGTAATGTGATCGACTTGGCAGTCGGCGTCATTATTGGCGGGGCCTTCGGGAAAATCGTGGATTCCTTGGTAAATGACATCGTTATGCCGGTAATTTCGACCCTTTTAGGGGGTCATATTGACTTCACCAACCTTTTCATCGTTTTGGGTCACGCTCCCGAGGGCGTCCCCAAAACCTTCGATGCACTCAAGAAAGCGGGCGTCCCCATTTTTGCCTATGGGAACTTCATCACCATTTCGATCAACTTCATTCTCTTGGCTTTTGTTATTTTTCAAATGGTAAAGATTGTCAATAAGATTCGCCAAATCGATGCACCGCCATCACCACCTGTTTCCGAAGATGTAATTTTGTTACGAGAAATTCGAGATTACATAAAAACTTCAGCGAAAGGTTTAGACTCCTTGACAGAGAAATAAATAAATTCACTTCTCTGTCAAGCTTGGCAGTAACTAGGGCCAAATTTATCATTCCATGATCCACATCTCGAGGTATTGGGCCCCGTCAACATAGATTCCAATGGATTTGACTTAATTGAGATCACTTAATTTCATAAACTTTTAAATAATTTATAAATGTTTTTTAATTCATATGGTTTCTAAGTTTTTAAAATGCTAAGTTTAAATTTTCATTCCAGATAAATGTCAATAGGATGAAGACCTTGCATATAATTTTTAAAAGCTTTTAAGTAACCCTGCTCTATCTTTTCTACAAATATCTCAGTATTAAATAAGGGACTACTTATAAGGTTTTTTTCTAGCTTATCTTTAATTTGAAGATACTTTTCAGAATCAGTTGCCAAGTCAATTGCTCTTTCTTGATAATCCCTGTACGTTTTTGCAATAAGTGTTTCTAAGCCCAATGATGTCAAGATGCTTGAGGCCATACGCCCGGCAAATGTATTACCCTTTTTCGTTAAAACTGGAAGTCCGGCCCATAGAGCATCATTTGCTGTAGTGCCAGCATTAAATGGTAGCGTATCTAAAAAAAGGTCTGCAAATTTATATCTTTCTAAATACTCATGATAATTAAGATTTTCACCGAAGATTAGCCTGTCTGGGTCAATGCCTCTGGCATTAGCTTCCTTGCGTAGATTATTAACTGCAAAATTACTTCCCTTAGCCAGCCACAAAATACTACCTTCAACTTTGAGCAAAATTTGGGCCCAAACATTAAAAATATCAGGGTTAATTTTATGCGTACTGTTAAAACAACAGAATACAAAACCTTTTTCAGGAAGCCCATAGTGAGCACGAGTTAATTTTTTTTGGCAAATAGGGCGTGTTGAATCGCTCACTTGAAAACAATGGGGCAAACAAATAAATTTTTCAGAATAATGCGAGCTACCGCCGGATGAAATAATAAATTTGTCGACAACAATATAGTCTATAAATGGTGCCCCCATGGTACCTGGATACCCCAAATAATTTACTTGTATAGGTGCTATACGGGCGGAAAATATATCTGTTCGAGCATCCTTTGTGTAGCCACACAAATCAACCGCAATATCAATTCTTAATTTGCGTAGTTCATAAATTAAATCATCTTGATTAAGGTCATCCAGTTCATAGAACTCATCAAATGCTTTCACTAGACGACTTCTGTAAGCATCTTTTGAGTCTACACGCTTGAATGATATACCTATTATTTCAAATTGATTTCGATTGTGTTTTTCATATAACTCTGCGGTTAAATAGGATACTGGGTGCGATTTAAAATCCGGCGAGCAATAAGCAATACGTATTTTTGTACTTTTACTATTTCGATCAAACGAAACTTTTTGATCACACTGGTACATATCAGCAAATGATTTTGCTGCCTTTAGCTGCATCTCTGCGTCATCGTAAATCCCCAAAACAACTAAAGGCTGTAGCTCAATATTTTTATTATTAAAGTTACTAAGAATTTTTTCCTTGTCTTCATCATAGCTAGTCCAGTCACACTGTTGTAACTTAGAGTGAACCAATAGCCCGTATAGGAAATCTAGCTTGGGATTTATTTCAAAAGCTTTACCCAATGCAGTAGTTGCTTTGTCGTATAACTTTAGATCAAGCAGCATTTCGCCCAATGACATCCAGGCCTCAGCATAATTAGACTTACAACTAATTGCCCCATTAAAAGATTCTAAGGCTGCATCATATTGATTTAATTTATGCAAAAGTAATGCGCGGTTGTACCACGCCACGCTACAACTTGTATTCAAACGTATTGCGTTTTCGTAAGCAATCAATGCTTGATCATTCAAATTTAGGGCTTGAAATGGTGTTGCCATATTGAGCCATGGAATATAGTTTTTTTCATTTAGGCTAATGGCGCGCTCATAAGATTCTATAGATTGTTTGTATTTTTTTAACTTACTTAGTGCCATTGCATAATTGCACCAAATAACTTCTGATCGTGGATTAATGCAAATTAATTCTTCACACAATTTTTCTGCATCTTCATACATTTTTAAATCAAGGAATACAGATGCTTTATTAGTTAATATATCAAGGTCTTGATCACTGAGTTCGTAGGCTCTATCGTAAAGCTCTAATGCGTATTCATGGTTACCTTGAATAGATTCGATAATTGCTAAGTTGTAATAAATACGATAATCGCCTGAATCAATTTCAGCGACATTCTGAAAAATTTTTTTTGCCTCTGCGTACCTTCCCTCCTTTGCATATGTTAGTCCGATAGTTATTAGATCTTTTTTCATTTTTTTGTGTAAACAATTTGGTTTAATTTAGATGTCTTGCAAAAATTTTGTCTTTTATTTTTAAGTCGTGTATTGACAGCATAGACCCTCTAAATTTCAAGCTCAAATAAAAGGACAACTTGAGGACTTGGTATTATTACTCCGATTAGCACTCTTACACGCCAAATGATTTACTAGAATAAAAAAACCCACTGTGTTACCACAGTGGGTTTTTAGTTTCTTCTAACCTAAGCTGGATAAACCAGCTTCAAATTAGAAAGTATGACGCATACCTAATGCATAGTTACTTCCAGCACCAGCTAACCCGTTATTCTGGATGTTAGAGCTAGTATTGTAAGAACCGTAAATAGCATAGAGGTTTGTTCGCTTGCTTAGGTAGTAATTAGTACCTAACTGATACATATTGCCATTAGCAGTAGGCAAGCTTGGTGCTGTAGCTGAAATTGCACCAGTGTACTTTACTAAACCAGCGGAAGCCCAAGCCTCAACTGTAGGAGTGATGTAGCTACGTACACCAATTTGCTCTGCGGAGCGCTTAAGTTGGTTACCAATAACTTGTGTGCCAGCGGCTCCAATACCACCACCATTAGTTGTATTTTGGTTGATAGTACGAGTAATGTACTGGGCATAAGCCTTCAAGATACCGAAGTCATAAGTTGCACCGGCATACACCTGTTGATCAGTATTATTTGTTGGTGAAAAAAGAACTGTTGAAGTACTTCCAGCAATCGGTTGACCGCTAGTTGGGCCAGCACCACCTAAGTTTAAGGTTGTACCAGCGCCGAATGTAACTTGGTTATCGTATTTTGTACGGAACTGTTGCATTGCAGCTGTTACATACAACTTTTGCCATGTATAGTCAGCACCCAAGCCCCAACCACCCCAGTTAACGTTGCCACCCTGTGAACCACCAGCTGCTACCAAGTTTGTTGAGTTAGCATTGTTCAATGCATAGAAGCCGCTCAAACCAAAACCTGCAAACTTATCGGATGCAAGGGAAACTTGATTGTCAGCACGGTTTGTCATTGTATTCAAGTATGTGTTGGTGCTTAAACCAGAGCTTGAACCAGAGTAAATCGCATCGCCCATCATGTTATTCATTTGACCAGGGCTAGTAGCAGCAGCAGCTTGGAAAATGGTTGTGTATTGGCGACCGAATGCAATTTGACCGATACCATTCTTTTTCAAACCTGCAAAAGTTTGACGGTTATCAATTGCTGAACCACTAGCGTCGGTAGTTTGCTGTAAATCGTATTTAGGGTTAGCTGCAGAAGAACCAGACAAATTACCCAATTGTGGGTTGACGCCCATTTCGATTGTGAAGAACGCAGAAGCGCCACCACCCAAATCTTCTACACCTTTGAAACCTAGACGGCTTGAGCTTTCAGCTCCAGCGCCAAACTGATTGGACTGAGCCTTAGCTGAACCGTTCAACACGGAAGTTGAAGTAGTTGTTGTAACTGTATTTGCACCAATGTAGCCAACATCCAAGATACCGTAAACGGTTACGCTGGATTGAGCCTGAGCAGCGCCAACAATTGCTGTTGTAGCTGCAAGAGCGAATAGCGATTTTTTCATTCTATAAATCTCCATAAATTAAAAGTGATGCCCAAATACTGCTGGGACGGTTCATTTTCCTTCTAGTGCCTTGCTAGACCTGGGGTATGGGTATTTAAAGTCTCCTTTTGCTTGTCAAAAGGTAGTTTTTTTGCTTTCTTCGTTGTATATCGACAACAAACCCCTAAATTTCTGTCTATTAAATGCTCCATGTGACAAAATTGTAATGTGGCAAGTCGCGAATTCTTAAAAATCCTAAGCTCAGCACGCCTTGGTGATGCTTCCGCGCAACAAAAATTGGCGGAAGCCTATCTCACTGGCGCCTTCAAAACACCTGTTCAACCATCTAATGCTTTGATTTGGCTAGAAAAATCCTATTTAAACCTTAAAAACCAAGAGTCTGAAGGGGTAAATTCTATCAAGGGGTATATCGATCAACTATTTGCGCAAATAGCCAGAATTCCCCTGGCCAGGACCTTTAATACTGCGGCATTTGAATTTGGCTGGGAGTCTTTTTGGCAGCTGGCCGAAGCCAAGGTAGACCCCAAATTAACTTTTCCAGCCAAATGGCAACTAGTAGAGCTACTCATCAATCCTGACAATCAAGAAATTCAATCTCAGCTAATGGAGTGGATCAAAACCAGGTTGACACCATCTTCAAATGAAAAATTACTAGACCTAGATTTCAAGGGTCTCCAAAAAATAGCCCAACAGTACTTGAAAGAGCTAGCCGACGGACACTCAGAATTCACCACCCAAGCGAAAGAATTGCTCATCAAGCTGCAACCAAAAAATGAAGTACTCTCTTCACTTTGGAGCGCGTGGATAGAAAATCAAAACGAAGATGCATTAGTGCAGGCTGCTGAGTTGGGCTTAACGGCAGCAAAACTTTCCCTAGGGTTACGTCTAGCCCAGTTTGAAAGCGATAAGGTAAATAAATCAAATGCATCCCTTAAAAAAGCGGCGCATTGGCTAGAGCTTGCCGCTAAAGATGGTGATCGTGACGCTTGGTACGCACTTGGTGAAATTTATCGTCGACCCCAATTTTCTGGATACAGCGCTGCGGAAAGTGATCGCTGTTTTGATCGGGCCGCTGACCTTGGTCATGCGCAAGCACAATTTCGAAAGGGGGCAAATCTCTGGCGCAAGCGCGAAAAGATGGAAGAAAACGTTAAAGGTCTACAGGCATCTTATTGGGTTTGGCAAGCGCACCAGCAAGGCGTTCCTGAAGCAACCAATTTACTCAAAAAGATATTAGTTAGCTGCCCGGAACCGAAGAAAAATGACTGGTTTGAACTAGCTCAGTATGCAGATCAAGCCATCAGTCGCCATGCTGAACATAAGCTGAATGAAGACTGGCTGTTACTTTGTCATCGCATCATCATTGCAAACCAATTTAACTTTAGTAAAGCAGAGCTATTGCTTTCTGAAGTCGGGCAACTACAGCATGAGCACTGTGTAGTTGTAGACATACGATGGGAGCTTCCAAAGATATTACCCAGACTCATTCAGATTGAAACTATTCAGCAACGTCGTGCCCTACTAGCTGCTGGCAAGGTTTTTGCGGGTAACGATGCAGAGATCGAAGGCAATTCACGCCAAAGACGTTATCGCTTTGATCAAGTAACCAAGTGGTTGAGGGCTACTTTTTCTCAAAGTCTAAAAAGGCAAGCTGATATTGAGCCTGCTTAGCTGGAAGCGCTATCTTGGTTGTCTTCAGATGGCTTAGGGACGTAGAGACGCGCTACCAATAGCCCTAATTCATAAAGCAGAGTCATGGGGACTGCGAGTAGTAACTGAGAGAGTACATCAGGTGGTGTCACTACCGCAGAGATCACAAATGCCCCAACGATGACGTAGGGACGAATCTCTTTGAGCTTTGTCAAAGTAACCATACCCATTCGTACCAGCACAACTACCACCACCGGCACTTCAAATGTAATGCCAAATGCTAGAAAAGTAGTCATGGCAAAACTCAAGTAGTTATCAATGTCAGTAGACATTTCTGCACCTAATGGTGCGTTGTAACTCGCCATGAATTTAAATACCGTTGGGAATACTAAAAAATAAGCAAATGCCATACCAATAATGAACAAGCTATAACTACTGATGACCAGAGGCAAAATCAATTTACGCTCATGCAGATATAGTCCAGGCGCAATAAAAGCCCACAGTTGATACATTACTACCGGCAGTGCGATTAAGAACGCCACCAACATCGTAACCTTCATCGGGACAAAGAAAGATCCTGTGACATCAGTCACGATCATTTTCCCACCTGCAGGTAAAGCCTCCAATAATGGCTGAGCAAACAGATGAAAAATATCCGGGGCCCAATACACCAAGCAAATAAACACAGCGATGATTGCTAACACTGATTTGACTACGCGATCACGCAGCTCAAATAAATGCGATAGGAACGACTCCTGTATGCCTGATTCTTCAGTGGAATTATTTTCTGTCATGCCAGTCTATTCTTTTAGTTCTATCTTTATTTGCCAGAACTATGATGAAAGCGCTTCATTCTGGCGGCACCAGATTGCACACGAGTGCGGATTCCGGCAGAACGTTTAAACCAGATCGGCCTCGCTGCACGCCTCACGCCCCAACTATTGCGGCCTTGACGCTTGGTCTTGCGTAAAACCTCTTTTTCATCAAGAGGAGGTTTCTCAAAACTGGTTTCAAAAATATCTGCTTGATCGGTAAGATTCGCACTTGCCTCACTCGCCGCTGAGTGAATACTGTTTTCAACCTCTTTTAAGGCAGAGGCACTTTCTTCGCGGAACTTTTTAAATTCCTCAATTTCCATCTGCCGATTTACTTCTGACTTAACATCTGCCATGTAGCGTTGCGCACGACCAAATAAATTACCAGCCATGCGAGCCACTTTTGGCAAGCGCTCTGGTCCAACCACCACCAAAGCGACTACAGCGATCAGTGCAAGTTTTGAAACTCCTAAATCAATCATCTCAGGGAACTAAATAAAGACCGCACGAGTTTCAGTTGAGCTTTATAAAAATTATTTATTAAGATCTTTGGCGTGTACATCAACAGTTTTATCTGTCGCGCTAGCGCCTTGTGAAATTTGCTCTTTTGGCTCTTCGGATGTCTTCATGCCATCTTTGAAGCCCTTAACAGCACCACCTAAGTCTTGACCAATATTACGCAATTTTTTGGTACCAAATACCAACATTACGATGACCAAAACAATTAACCAATGCCAAATGCTAAATGAACCCATGTCTAATCTCCTTGGAATACTTAAATTACTTTTTCCAGGGGCGGGGACCGCCCATCACATGTAAATGCAAGTGATAAACCTCCTGCCCACCATCTGCCCCACTATTTACCATCACTCTAAAGCCGCCATCCTTACCAGGACGGCAACCCTGTTCTTTAGCAAGACGGGGCGCTAATTCCATCATTCTACCCAGCAAAGGAGCATCTATGCTTTCTGCTGACTCCAACATGGGAATATGTTTCTTGGGAATCATCAAAAAATGTACTGGTGCAGCTGGATTGATGTCATTAAATGCATAGATCTCATCATCCTCATACACCTTTGCCGATGGAATCAGTCCCTGAGAAATCTTACAAAATAAACAACTAGGATCATGACTCATTTGAATTTAATCCTTATTTGCTGCTTTTCTGGCGGCTCTCTCTTCAATACCTGAGGTACCTAAACGACGATCGAGCTCGGCAATCACATCCTCAGGACGCAAATTAAATTGAGAAAGCGCTATCAAACAGTGGAACCAAAGATCAGCCATCTCACCAACCAACAATTTTTTCTGCTCAGAGGCAAGATTAGAAGCGCGCGCATCTTTCGCAGCCATGACAGCCTCGGTAGCTTCTTCACCAATCTTTTTCAAGATACCGTCATCGCCTTTTGAAAACAACAAGGCGGTGTAAGACGTTTTTGGATCAGCATTTCCAGCTTTAAATGCATCACGACGTTGGTCGACTACATCGGCTAAATGCGCCAATGCAGAGTCTAAGTTGGAGGGTTTATTTGCTGAGCTACTCATAGGTTTATTTTATGTCTTTTATACAAAGGCCAACTATCTGCTATTTCTTTGGTTTTGACTCATCAACCCAAGCAGCCTTACCGGAATCCCACTTCTGGAAAAAACAACTGTGCTCCCCAGTATGGCAAGCAATGCCATCTTTTTGTTCAACGATGAGCAAAATCGTATCGCCGTCGCAATCCAAACGAATTTCCTTCACCTTTTGAGTGTGACCGGACTCCTCACCCTTATGCCACAGCTTTTGGCGTGACCGCGTCCAATACACAGCCTCGCCTAAACGCAAAGTAGCCAAAAGTGCATCGCGGTTCATCCAGGCCATCATCAAGATGTCATTGCTACCAAACTCTTGGGCAATCACTGGAACCAAGCCTTGCTCATTCCAGGCGATAGCATCTAGCCAAGGGCCTGCTTCAATCGATTGAATGGGGGTAAAGTTGCTTTGAGATTGGCTCATATATGAACTTTACCGTGAAACAGGCTCAAATACGAACCGGGATTCCCTGAGCAGCCATATATTCTTTTGCCTGCTGGACTGTGTACTCACCATAATGAAAGATGCTGGCAGCCAAAACTGCATCAGCATGGCCCTTGGTAATACCATCAACCAAGTGCTGCAAATTACCTACGCCACCGGAGGCAATCACTGGAACAGTGACAGCATCACTGACAGCAGCAGTTAGTGCCAAATCAAAACCATCTTTGCTGCCATCGCGATTCATGCTGGTTAATAGAATCTCACCCGCCCCGCGTTTAGCAACTTCAGTAGCCCAAGCAACTACATCAATGCCAGTTGCTGTTCTACCGCCATGTGTAAATACTTCCCAATTACCCGCTTCAGTTTGTTTAGCGTCGATTGCAACCACAATACATTGAGAGCCGTAATAGGCTGCCGCATCTGAAACTAAATCTGGATTAGTGATGGCGGAAGAATTGATGCTCACTTTATCAGCACCAGCATTAAGTAAGCGACGCACATCAGCCACTGCACGCACACCACCACCAACAGTAAGCGGAATAAATACTTGTGATGCGACATCTTCAATAATGTGCAGGATCAAATCACGCCCATCGGACGTCGCGGTAATGTCTAAGAAAGTTAACTCATCAGCGCCTTGAGTGTCATAACGCTTGGCGATTTCTACAGGATCGCCTGCATCACGCAAACCAACAAAGTTCACTCCTTTAACAACGCGCCCTGCTGTGACATCCAAACAAGGAATAATTCTTTTGGTTAACACTAGGTAATGTTCTTTTTGTATTTGAGTGTTAACTCATCAGCATATTTTTGAGCAGCTGCCAGATCAAGGTCACCAGCATAAATAGAGCGCCCAGCAATCACGCCCATCACACCCTCTTCTTCGGCTTTACAGAGCGCTTCAATATCTTTGTTATTAGAGAGGCCGCCACTGGCAATCACTGGAATACGGATTGCTTGAGCCAGCTTCATCGTGGCCTCAATGTTAACGCCTTGGAGCATGCCATCGCGACCAATGTCGGTATAGATAATGGCCTCTACACCCCAGTCTTCAAATTTCTTGGCGAGATCAATTACTTCATGGCCGGTAATCTTGCTCCAACCATCAGTGGCTACTTTGCCATCGCGAGCGTCAAGCCCTACCATCACCTGTCCAGGAAATGCCGTGCAAGCATCCTGTACAAAGCCGGGATTTTTTACTGCAGCAGTGCCAATAATCACCGTGCTAATACCATCATCCAATAAACGTTCAATTGTTTCCAGATCCCGAATGCCGCCGCCAAGCTGAACCGGAATTTCATCTCCTACAGCTTTGAGAATCGATTTGATAGCGGACTCATTTTTGAGTTTTCCAGCAAACGCGCCATTCAGATCAACTAAGTGCAAGCGTCGCGCGCCTTTGCTAATCCAATGCGCAGCCATAGCCCCTGGATCTTCAGAAAATACCGTGGCTTTATCCATATCACCTTGTTCTAGTCGAACGCAGTGGCCGTCTTTAAGATCAATTGCAGGGATGAGCAGCATAGTGAAACGTTAATAAATTAATTAAGGTTGCCAAGAAAGAAAATTTTGATAAAGCTTTAACCCGTATTCTGCACTTTTTTCCGGATGAAATTGCGTTGCAAAAATATTATCTCTTGCAACCGCAGATGTAAACCAATCGCCGTATTCAGTAGATCCAGCAGAATCTTCTTTACGTTGCGGCACAACATAGTAGCTATGCACAAAGTAAAAACTCGTTAAATCCGGAATTCCCTCCCAAATGGGATGCTGGCGGTCTTGACGGACTTGATTCCAGCCCATGTGGGGCACTTTGTAAGCTGAGCCGTCGGCTTGCTTTTTACCCTTTAAATCAAAGCGACGTACTTCCCCAGAAATGAGCCCTAAACAAGGTGTCCATTGCTCATTAGTCCGAACTTCTGCACTTTTATCAAAGAGCATTTGCTCACCTACACAAACCCCTAACAATGGCTTGTTTTTGGCGGCCTCTAGCAATGCTTCGAGGAGACCAGACTCCTCAAGATGTTTCATACAATCAGGCATGGCGCCTTGACCAGGCAACACCACGCGATCGGCAGTACGAATTTCTTCTGGCTTGTGAGCAATCAATACCTTGTCATCAGGCGCTACATGATGGCATGCCTGATATACGGAACGAAGGTTACCCATTCCGTAATCAACGATCGCAATAGTTTGCGCCAAAATTTAGCCTATCTTTGCTGTTATCTAACGGGCAACTAGAAGTATCTAGATTAGAGACTACCTTTGGTTGAGGGAACCGAACCAGAAGCGCGTGGATCAATTGCCAAAGCCATCCGAAGCGCACGCCCAAAGGCTTTAAAGACTGTCTCAATCTGGTGGTGCGCGTTGATACCGCGCAAATTATCAATGTGCAAAGTCACTCCTGCATGGTTTACAAAACCACGGAAGAACTCGATGCTCAGATCAACGTCAAAATCACCAACCCGCGCACGGGTAAATGGGACATTGAATTCCAGGCCTGGGCGCCCAGAAAAATCGACCACTACGCGAGAAAGGGTTTCATCTAAAGGAACATAAGAGTGGCCATAACGGGTAATACCTGCTTTATCGCCCACTGCCTTTGCAAAAGCTTGACCTAATGTAATACCCACATCCTCAACGGTGTGATGATCATCAATATGGGTATCACCCTGGGCAACCACCTTGAGATCAATCATGCCGTGACGGGCAATCTGATCGAGCATATGATCTAAGAAAGGCACCCCTGAGGCCAGTTCAGCCTTACCAGTACCATCTAAATTGATGGAAATTTGAATTTTGGTTTCCGAAGTGTTTCGGGTAACGTCGGCTTGCCGCATGCTTCATTGCGCCGCGAGGCGAAGTGTTGATTGAAGCCTCATAATATCATTCCTAGAAGATATATAAATGCTGTGATTGCTTCCCTTTATTTCTGATTTTTGACCCGAGTACCCTCATGAGCCGTTTTTGGAGCCCTGTTGTTCAAACTTTGACCCCCTACGTTCCTGGGGAGCAACCGCAAATGCAGCGGCTGGTAAAGCTCAATACCAATGAGAGTCCTTATGGCCCATCACCCAAAGCGCTTGTGGCAATCATCAGCCAAACAAACGATGACTTGCGCCTATATCCAGACCCAGAAGGCACAGCTCTAAAACAAGCCATTGCCAAATTGCATGGCCTCAATCCAAACCAAGTGTTTTTAGGAAATGGTTCCGATGAGGTTTTGGCTCACGTTTTTGCTGGCTTGCTCAAACAAAGCAAGCCTATTCATTTTCCAGACATCACCTACAGCTTCTATCCGGTCTACTGCAAACTCTTTGGCATCGACTACAAAACAGTTCCACTAGGAACTGAGTTCGAGATCAATACAAATGACTACGATATACAAAATGGTGGAATCATTTTCCCTAATCCTAATGCGCCCACCGGCAGATCAATTGCTCGTTCAGAAATTGAAAAGCTTCTTGCAAAAAATAAAGACTCTGTCGTAGTAATTGATGAAGCCTACGTAGATTACGGAACGGAATCCTGCATCCCCTTATTACGTGGCAGCAGTTGCCCTGAAAATCTTTTAGTAGTACACACACTGTCTAAATCTAGAGCATTGGCTGGCCTAAGAGTTGGCTTTGCCGTTGGTCATCCCGCCCTGATTGAAGGCTTGGAGCGAGTAAAGAACAGCTTTAACTCCTACCCTTTAGGCCGACTAGCTCAGGCAGGCGCCATTGCTGCGATTGAAGATCAAGCGCATTTAGAAGCAACTAGCGCCAAAGTCATACAGACGCGTACAAAATTAGTTGAACAATTAAATGTCTTGGGCTTTGATACATTGCCATCAACAGCAAACTTTATTTTTACCCGCCACCCAAAACATAGCGGGGCTAAGTTATATCAAGCCTTGAGAGATCGTGGAATCATCGTCCGTCACTTCAAATCACCCCGCATTGAAGAGTTCTTGCGTATTACGATTGGTACCGATGAGCAAAGCGGCGAACTCGTCGCCGCTTTAAAAGAAATTCTTGTTTGATTTAAATCGAATTACTTTTGAATTATTTCTTCAGGCGCATCTCAGCTGCGCGTGCATGCGCTTGTAGGCCTTCGCCGTGCGCTAGTGTGCTAGCTACGACACCCAAAGTTTGCGCGCCGGCTTCACTCACTTCAATCATACTTGAGCGCTTGATGAAGTCATAAACACCCAAAGGGGAAGAGAAACGTGCAGTGCGAGCAGTCGGCAGCACATGGTTTGGACCTGCGCAGTAATCGCCAAGAGACTCACTGGTGTAATTGCCCATAAAGATAGCGCCCGCATGACGAATTTGCTCGGCCCACTTACGTGGCTCTGCAGCACAAATCTCTAAGTGCTCTGCAGCAATGGCATTAGCAATTTCACAAGCCTCGACCATATCCTTTACATGAATCAGCAGGGCCCGATTAGCCAAAGAAGCTTCAATGACCTTTGCCCTTGGCATTTCAGGTAACAGCTTGTTAATGCTTGCCTGTACTTGATCAATATAGGCCGTATCCGGGCACAACAAAATTGATTGCGCTTGCTCATCATGCTCCGCCTGGGAGAACAAATCCATTGCAATCCAATCGGGGTTGCTAGTGCCATCACATAAAACCAAAATCTCAGAAGGGCCAGCAATCATGTCGATACCTACCGTACCAAAAACTCTGCGCTTAGCAGCAGCAACATAGGCAT
This sequence comes from Polynucleobacter sp. MG-6-Vaara-E2, assembly GCF_018687695.1. Classification (NCBI taxonomy): domain Bacteria; kingdom Pseudomonadati; phylum Pseudomonadota; class Betaproteobacteria; order Burkholderiales; family Burkholderiaceae; genus Polynucleobacter; species Polynucleobacter sp. MG-6-Vaara-E2. The sequence continues at coordinate 99,581 of NZ_CP061303.1, read as the reverse complement.
TACCGGGGCCGACGATCTTGTCTACCGATGGAATAGTCTTGGTGCCATAAGCCAAAGCACCAACAGCCTGAGCGCCGCCAATCGTAAAGACGCGATCTACTCCAGCTAAATAAGCTGCAGCCAATACCAAAGGATTACGTGCGCCATCAGGCGTAGGCACCACCATGATGACCTCCGCTACACCCGCAACTTTTGCAGGAATCGCATTCATCAAAACGGATGATGGATAAGCAGCCTTGCCACCAGGAACATAAATGCCAACACGATCCAAGGGTGTTACCTTTTGACCAAGACGAGTGCCATCAGCCTCTTCATATTCCCAAGAGTGGCAGCCTGCTTCAATCTTTTGTTTTTCGTGATAGGCGCGCACTCGTTTAGCCGCAGCATCAAGAGCATTTTTTTGCTCAGTAGATAAAGAGCTATAGGCTTGTTCCAAGTCTTTGCGCGGGACTTCTAGCTCGGCAATGTTAGAGATATTTAAGCGATCAAATTGCTTTGTGAAATTAAGAACTGCGGCATCGCCCTGGTCTTTAACAGCAGCCAAGATTTTGACAACTGCAGCATCAATCGCCTCGTCATCTGCCATAGGCAAAGAAAGGCTGGCAAGCAGCGTTTCTTTGAAACCCGCATCTTTGCTGTTGAGACGCTTAACCTTAACTTGTGAAGACATTGAATGTGTTTTTAGCTTAACTCAATAAATCAAAAATGGGTTGTAGCTGAGCACGCTTGCGTTTATACGAAGCTTGATTCACCACCAAACGTGCGCTGATATCGGCAATAGGCTCAACCTCTACCAAGCCATTGGCTTTGAGAGTATTACCAGTGGAAACTAAATCCACAATGGCATCCGCTAAACCTACCAAGGGAGCAAGTTCCATAGAGCCATAGAGCTGAATCGTATCAATATGCACGCCTTTGTTAGCAAAGTGATCGCGTGCGCAGTTGACATACTTTGTTGCAACTTTTAAGCGTGAGCCTTGCTTAACTGCGCTAGCGTAATCAAACCCATCGCGCACTGCAACTGACATACGGCACTTAGCAATATTCAGATCAAAAGGAACATATAAACCATCAGTACCTTTTTCCATCAATACATCTAAACCCGCTACGCCAAAATCAGCGCCACCAAATTGAACATAAGTTGGCACATCAGAGGCGCGCACAATAATCAAACGTACATCCGGATTGGATGTCTCGATAATGAGTTTGCGGGACTTCTCAGGATCTTCTTTCGGCACAATACCAACCTTAGATAAGATCTGGGCAGTCTCTTCGAAGATGCGGCCCTTGGACAGGGCTAAAGTCAATTTCATGACTGAATTATCTCTCAGGCTTACTTGACGCGCTCAATGTTGGCGCCTAACAGCGTCAACTTCTGCTCCATGCGGTCATATCCACGATCTAAATGGTAAATACGATCTACCTGGGTTTCACCCTGAGCGGCCAGTCCAGCGATGACCAGGCTGGCTGAAGCACGCAGATCCGTAGCCATCACAATAGCTCCAGAGAGCTTTTCCACACCCTGCGCAATTGCAGTATTGCCCTCAATTGCAATGTCAGCGCCCAAGCGATTGAGTTCTTGAACGTGCATAAAGCGGTTCTCAAAAATCGTTTCTGTAATTGTAGAGCTACCACTAGCTACCGCGTTTACCGCCATGAGTTGCGCCTGCATATCTGTTGGAAATGCGGGGTACTCAGAAGTACGAAAACTCACTGCTTTAGGACGAGTCTGCATGGAAGCTTTAATCCAATCAGACCCCACTTCCATTTGAAGACCAGCTTCTTTGAGCTTCGCCATCACAGCATCAAGCGTATCAGGACGACAGTGATTTACCAGAACTTCGCCACCAGCCGCAGCGACTGCACACAGGAAAGTACCCGCCTCAATCCGATCCGGAATTACAGAGTGCTCAGCGCCATGTAATTTTTCAACACCTTCAATCACTAAACGATCGCTGCCAATGCCTGAAATCTTTGCACCCATCTTGACGAGTAATTCAGCTAAGTCACCAACCTCTGGCTCACGCGCGGCATTTTCCAAAATAGTTGTGCCGGTAGCTAAAGTTGCCGCCATCAATAAATTCTCCGTGCCAGTGACGGTGATCATGTCAGTCAAAATCGAAGCACCTTTAAGGCGATCAGTTTGAGGCTTTGTCTCTGCCTGAATATAGCCACTCTTAATCTTGATGTTTGCGCCCATGGCCTTTAAGCCTTTTATATGTTGGTCAACTGGACGAGCTCCAATTGCGCAACCACCAGGCAATGAAACCTTAGCACTATGCATTCTCGCAAGAAGTGGACCGAGCACCAAAATAGAAGCGCGCATGGTCTTGACCATCTCGTAGGTTGCCTCTGAGCTCTTGATCACTGCGGCATTAAGCACTACATGATTGCGATCTCCAGCATTCGGATAAGTCACTACCACACCAATCTCTTGTAAAAGCTTAAGCATGGTGCGCACATCTTGTAGATCTGGAAGATTACGCAACACTACTGGTTGATCGGTTAGTAGACAGGCACACAGAATTGGTAAAGCAGCATTTTTGGCTCCGGCTATCTTGACCTCACCCTTAAGTGGAGTTCCACCAACCATTCTTAATTTATCCATGAAACGATTCCAGTAAAAACTTTTTTAGCGATATTGAATCTGATTGTGATTCTTTTAAGAAGTGGAGTTCTGTGCAAACTCTTCGGGTGTGAAAGCCTTAATTGATAACGCATGTACTTCAGCCTTCATACGGTCGCCCATCGCACCATATACCAATTGATGACGTTGCACTAAACGTTTGCCCTCAAACTCTGGGCTAACAATGGTTGCGAAAAAATGCTGTCCATCGCCCTCAACTTGAATATGAGTGCAGTGAATACCATTTTTGATATAGCCCTCAATTTGCTCGGGGGTTGGCAGCATACTTCTCTCCTAATAAATCTCGTCAATATTGATCATTAATGCCGGAGCTTATAGCCCTTTTTTAGCAAGCGCAAAGCTATCGCTGAAACCCCCACAAAGAAGCACAAGACAATCCCGAGACTGCTCCACGGAGATACGTCAGAGACCCCGAAGAATCCATAACGGAAGCCGTCAATCATGTAAAAGAATGGGTTGAAATGAGATACCACCTGCCAGGCCGGCGGCAGGGAATGAATGGAGTAAAAAACGCCTGACAACATAGTGGCAGGCATGATGATGAAGTTTTGAAAAGCAGCTAATTGGTCGAACTTATCAGCCCAAATTCCCGCAATCAAGCCAAGACTTCCCAAAATGGCAGCACCTAGAAAAGCAAACGTCAAAATCCACAAAGGGTATTCCAATGAAGGCAGCCCAAAGAAAATAGTAATGAGAAACACGCCTAGGCCAACAACAATTCCACGAAATACCGCAGCCAAAATATATGCTGCATAAAACTCAAAATGACTCAAAGGAGCAAGCAATACAAATACCAAATTACCAGTCACTTTTGACTGAATGAGTGATGAAGAGGTATTGGCAAATGCATTTTGCAAAACGCTCATCATGACTAAACCTGGAATTAAGAAGGCGGTATAGCTTAGGCGCCCATACACTTCCCGGCCCTCTAGCACATGACCAAAAATCATGAGGTAAAGCACTGCGGTTAATACTGGTGCCGCTACAGTCTGAAACGCCACCTTATAAAAACGCTTTACTTCTTTCAGTAAGAGGGTTGGAAAGCCACTGCCATATTCAAGAGTAGGCTTGCTTAATGCTTTATTTGAAGCATTCTTCATAATGCGCCCCCAGACATGATGTTGACAAATACCTCTTCGAGATCAGTTTTGCCTTCACCATCTTTTTTCACTGAGCCATAACGCGCAAGTAAATTAGCCGTTGTATCCAAGGCAACAATCTTGCCTTGCTTAAGCATTGCAATCCGTTGACACAATGCTTCGGCTTCTTCCAAGTAATGCGTAGTCAACACAATGGTGTGACCATCTTGATTCAAACGGCTAATAAACTGCCACAGAGATTGACGTAACTCCACGTCAACTCCAGCCGTTGGCTCATCCAAAATAATCACTGGTGGGCGATGAACTAAAGCTTGCGCAACCAATACACGGCGCTTCATGCCACCAGATAATGCACGCATATTGCTGTCGGCTTTACCGGTGAGATCTAAGTTAGCCATGATCTCGTCAATCCAAGCATCATTATTTCGAATGCCAAAGTAACCAGACTGAAAACGCAGAGTCTCTCGGACAGTAAAAAACGGATCGAATACTAGTTCTTGAGGAACAACACCCAACATACGACGCGCCTCGCGAAACGAGGCCTGAACATCAGCGCCCAAAATTTCTGCATGGCCCATGTCCGCTCGTACCAAGCCAGCCAAGATGGAAATGAGAGTAGTTTTGCCAGCACCATTTGGACCTAGAAGACCAAAAAACTCGCCAGGCTCAATTACTAATGAAACATCATCTAGCGCTTGAAGCGCCCCGTATTGCTTGGATATATTTTTAATGGATATTGCTGAATGCATACTCTTACAAACCTAGCAATGCTGAGACGCCATATACATTGGCTAACACTTTGAGTTTCTCAGGAGGACTCTGAATTGACAGGGATTGACCATCAGCCCGCAACTTTTTTTGCCAAGCTAGTAACACAGTCAAAACGGTCGAATCAAAATCTTTGAGCGCGGAGCAGTCGATTGTTTTTAATGTGGCGGAATTGAGCAAACCCTCTTTCTGCAACTGCAGAGCATTTTCTTGTGTAACAGTTTGAGGCAAAAGAAAAGGCATATCCTGGCGCTTGAATTAATTTGCTGGCTTAGCTGTAGCCAACTGTTTGTTGCGATCCTGTAAAAACTTCACAAGACCTTCAATACCATTTTGACTAATCTGATTTGAAAACTGATTGCGATAGGCCTCAACTAACCAAACACCCATAATGTTCATGTCATATACCTTCCAGCCTTTATCGGTCTTCTCCAAGCGATAATCTAAAGGCACCGGATCACCACGGCCAAGAACAACCGTTTTCACAACTACCTCTTTGTCGTCTGGGGCTGCACGTAGGGCTTTGAACTGCACAGTTTGATCACGCAATTGACTGAGAGCACCAGAATAAGTGCGGATAAGCAGGCCTTTAAATTCTGAAGTAAGTTGTGCCTGCTGTTCAGGCGTTGCTTTTTTCCAATTTGGGCCCATCGCCATTTCAGTAGTACGGCGCATATCGGTATAGGGAACAATTTTCTTTTCAACCAAATCAACGATTTTTGGGATATTGCCTTTTTGGATTTCTGGATCCGCCTTAACAGAGGCCATCACATCTGTAACGACCATCTTAATTAAAGCGTCTGGAGGGGTTGCTTGATCAGGAACCTGCGCAAAGAGTGCGCCAGAAACGAATAGCAAAGTCATGCTCAGGTATTTAGAAATCCATTTGCAACTCTTCATATATCCGTCTCGCTCTCGTTATCTTGTTAGGGCTAATTTTAGCCCTTTCACACAATACACTTACTCATAAGGATTTTCGTAAACAGGCATCTGAGGTTCTTCATCATCTCGACCCTCATTAATTTGATACTCACGTCTTTGAATATAGGCATCACGCATAAAGCTATATTTATCAATTGCGGCGCCGTCTAAAAGATCTCCAGCTTCGTAATAGGTATTTCGTGCGTTGACCACGCGCAAACCAGTAATACTGTTACGAAGACCGACATCTTTTACATATTTGAAAAGGTAATCAGACTCTAGATCGGCAACAGTTCCAAAGGTATCTCGCACGTTGCTTGGCCCAAAGAAAGGCAGAACAACATAGGGGCCAGAAGGAACTCCCCACACGCCAAGGGTTTGACCCCAGTCTTCTCTGTGCTTCTCAAGACCTCCTGGTGTCGCCAAATCAATAAAGCCACCTAAACCCATCGTCGTATTGACAACAACACGCATTAAATCATTAAAGGCATAGCCCGGCTTACCCTGCAGCAAGTTGTATGCAACGTTATAGATGTCGTTGTAGTTACTAAAGAAGTTATAGATACCATCGCGCACAAACTCAGGCAATACAAATCGGTATCCCGCTACTACTGGCTTTAACAAGTAAGCATCAAGGCCTTCATTAAATTCAAAAACGGAACGGTTAAAAGGTTCCCATGGATCGTTTGGTGAAGGCTCTACACCAGCAGGAATAGAGGCGCATCCCACCAATACAGCAACCATACAGAGTAAGACAAATTGCCGAATTTTGCTAAAGGGCTTGGCTGCAAAAAACATTACTTTGCTACGCTCTTCTCTTGGCCACTATCAGCAGCTTTGTTATACAAGAATTGACTAATTAAATTCTCAAGAACAATGGCTGATTGCGTTTGCGCAATCTTTTCGCCATTCGCCAACATATCATCAGATCCGCCAGCCTCAAGGCCAATATACTGCTCGCCCAGTAGGCCTGAGGTCAAAATCTTTGCGGATGAATCCTTGGGAAACTTATAGGACTCTTCGATAGTCATCACAACAGTCGCTTGATAGGTTTTGTCATCAAATGAGATATTAGCGATACGCCCCACCACTACACCAGCACTCTTTACAGGGGCGCGTGGTTTCAAGCCGCCGATATTGTCAAAGCGGGCTGAAATTTTGTAAGTAGGCGCAAATGACACTGCATTCATATTGCCAACTTTTAATGCAAGAAATAAAGCGGCCAATAAACCAATGGCAACAAAAATTCCTACCCAGATATCAATTGCGCTTTTTCTCATAAGAGCCTCAGTTTATTCTTTCTAATTCGAAAACATCATCGCGGTTAGCAAGAAATCTAATGCCAAAACCGACAAAGAAGAAATCACCACGGTACGTGTTGTTGCCTGTGAAACACCCTCAGGCGTTGGTTTAGCTTCATAACCTTGATACAAGGCAATAAAAGTCACTGCTACGCCGAATACCAAACTTTTAATCAGGCCATTTCCAATGTCGGAAAAGAGATCAACGCCACCCTGCATTTGTGACCAGAAAGCTCCAGAATCAACCCCAATCAATGGAACGCCAACAAAATAGCCCCCCATTACACCAACGGCAGTAAAGATTGTGGCCAAAATTGGCATGGAAATAATGCCAGCCCATAGCCGTGGAGCAATTACACGGCCTAAAGGATCTACCGCCATCATCTCCATTGCGCTAAGCTGCTCACCAGCCTTCATCAGGCCAATTTCTGCAGTTAGTGAAGTACCAGCCCGCCCTGCAAACAATAAAGCGGTAATAACGGGGCCCAATTCACGCGTCAGAGACAAAGCAACCAATAAACCCAAGGCTTGCTCTGAGCCGTAACGATTTAAGGTGTAGTAACCCTGCAGGCCTAAAACAAATCCCACAAACAAACCTGAAACCGCAATGATCACAAAAGAGTGATTGCCAACAAATAAAATTTGATCAAGAACTAAGCGGGGTCTTTTTAATAAAAAACCTGAGCGCCAAATCACAGCCGCAAACATGCGCGCAGCAAGCCCAAGACTTGCTAAATTGCGTCGAATAAAAAAACCAAGATCACCGAAAAGATCTAAAAGTTTGTGAAGTGCAGTCATTAAGCTCTCACTCCAAAATCGTCTTCCAGACTTTTTCCTGGGTAATGAAATGGCACGGGACCATCAGGTGCGGCATCTAAAAACTGTCTAACAAAAGGATCAGTAGAGCGACTTAATTCTTCTGGAGTACCTTGTGCACCAATTTTTCCATTGGCGATGAAATAGACGTAATCGGCGATTTCAAAAGTTTCCTCAACATCGTGGGTAACCAATAGGCTCGTGGCTCCTAGAGCATTATTAAGATCGCGAATCAATCTTGCGGTAATGCCCAAAGAGATCGGATCCAAGCCCGCAAATGGCTCGTCATACATGATGAGTGGAGGATCTAATGCAATCGCTCTTGCAAGTGCAACTCGTCTCGCCATGCCACCTGAGATTTGCGACGGCATTAAATCACGAGCACCGCGCAAACCGACTGCATTGAGTTTCATCAACACTAATAAGCGTAAAAGCTCTTCACTTAAATCAGTATGCTCACGCAATGGAAAGGCTACATTTTCAAAAACACTCAGATCGGTGAATAAAGCACCGAATTGAAAAAGCATACCCATACGTCGACGAGCAGCCATGAGTTGATCGCCACTCATCTTGCCAATATCTTGGCCTTCAAATAACACTTGCCCAGATTGCGCCGTGAATTGACCGCCGATTAAACGCAGAATAGTGGTTTTGCCACAGCCAGATCCACCCATGACTGCAACTACTTGGCCACGACGAAACTCCATATTGAGTCCCGACAAAATTTGTCGCTCACCAGGCGCATAGGAGAAGTCGACGTCCTTAATAGAAACGACAACTTCACCTAGTGGCTTTTTGACATCCAATGCGCTTGGCTGAGAACTGTTCATATCCCCGATATTATCGGGGTAAAACAGATGACCCCATTAAATACTGGTCTACTGCTTGAGCGCATTGACGACCCTCACGAATTGCCCAAACCACCAAAGATTGGCCGCGGCGCATATCCCCGGCAGCAAATACCTTGGGAACATTAGTTTGGTAGGCGTTTTGGCCATCTACAGTTGCTTTTGCATTCCCGCGAGCATCTTTTTCAACGCCAAAGGCATTGAGTACCTGCTGAACTGGTGAAACAAAGCCCATTGCTAAAAGCACTAAATCTGCCTTGATCTCAAATTCGGAGTTTGGAACCTCTGACATCTTGCCGTCCTTCCACTCCAAACGAACACCAATCAATTTCTCAACTTTGCCGTTTTTACCTTCAAAACGCTTAGTACCAACAGACCAGTCGCGCTCACAACCCTCTTCATGAGAAGAGGAGGTACGCAACTTCGTTGGCCAATATGGCCATACCAAAGGCTTATTTTCTTCTTCTGGTGGCTGCGGGAGTAATTCGAACTGAGTGATCTTAGTTGCGCCGTGACGGTTAGATGTTCCAACGCAATCAGACCCAGTATCACCACCGCCAATCACAACCACGTGCTTATCAGTCGCGCGGATTTCATTTTTGAAGTCACCAGCATTTTCTTTGTTCTGGGGAATCAAGAACTCCAATGCATAGTGAACGCCAGCTAATTCACGGCCTGGTACAGGCAAATCACGTGGTTGCTCTGCACCACCGGTAATTACCACCGCATCAAAATCTTTCATCAATTGCTCAGGTGAAACTGTCTTTGTGGAGTAATTTTTTACTTCCGCGCCGATTGCCTCTTTACCAACGAAAACGCCGGTTTCAAATTTCACGCCTTCAGCTTGCATTTGTTCAACGCGGCGATCGATCAACCATTTTTCCATCTTGAAGTCAGGAATACCGTAACGAAGCAAACCACCGACACGATCGTTCTTTTCAAATACCGTTACATCATGACCAACACGCGCTAATTGCTGAGCAGCCGCCATACCAGCAGGGCCACCGCCCACAATGGCGACCTTTTTACTAGTCTTAGTTTTCGGTGGCTGTGGCTTAACCCAACCACTTTCCCAGCCCTTATCAATAATTGCGTGCTCAATTGACTTAATGCCTACTGGTGCGCGATTGATACCTAATGTACAAGCAGCCTCGCAAGGTGCTGGACAGATACGACCAGTGAACTCTGGGAAGTTGTTAGTGGATTGCAAAACATCTAACGCATTCTTCCAATCGTTATGAAACACCAAGTCATTAAAGTCAGGAATGATGTTATTAACTGGGCAACCGTTGTTGCAGAACGGAATACCGCAGTCCATACAACGCGCGCCCTGAACCTTGGCTTCTTCGTCAGTTAATGCGGCAACGAACTCTTTGTAATGGTGGAGGCGTTTAACGGGCGCTTCGTATGTTTCATCGACACGCTCAAACTCCATAAATCCAGTGACCTTACCCATATCTAATCCTTAGTATCTTTTCTTAATGTCTCTATTAATTAAGCAGCAACCGTTTTCTTTTGTGACTTTTCCCACAACTCACCAAGCGCACGCTTGTACTCGGTTGGTAGAACCTTCACAAAACGACCACGAGCATTTTCCCAATCAGCCAAGAGTGCTTTAGCGCGCTCTGAGCCGGTATAGCGGAAATGACGCTCAATTAATCCTTTCAAGATTTGCTCATCAGTTAAGCGCTCGCCACCGTCTTTAACATCAACAGGAGCATGCCACTCAGATTTCGGCATCTTGGCATTCTGTTCTGCTGAAGGCAGTACTTTTTCCAAGGTTGCCATGCTGGTATTACAACGCTTATCGAATAAACCATCTTCGTCATATACATAGGCAATGCCGCCGCTCATACCTGCAGCAAAGTTACGGCCAGTTGTTCCGAGAACGACAACAGTGCCACCAGTCATGTACTCACAACCGTGGTCACCAGTACCCTCAACAACTGTTGTAGCACCAGAGTTACGAACTGCGAAACGCTCACCAGCAACGCCATTAAAGAATGCTTCACCAGCAATGGCACCGTAGAGAACAGTATTACCAACAATGATGTTCTTCGCAGTATCGCCACGGAATTCATGAGGAGCGCGAACAATCACGCGACCACCTGACAAACCCTTACCAACATAGTCATTGCCATCACCCACTAAATCTAAGGTAATGCCACGAGCCAAGAATGCCGCAAAGCTTTGACCTGCAGTACCGTTCAACTGAATATGAATCGTGTCATCTGGCAGGCCTGCATGGCCATAGCGCTGAGCCACTTCACCAGAAAGCATTGCACCAACTGTACGATTGACATTCTTCACCGGAACGATAAAAGAGACTTTCTCGCCACGCTCTATAGCAGGCTCACTCTTCTCGATCAAGATGTTATCCAAGGCACTTGCCAAACCATGATCTTGTGTCAACACTTGGTAGCGTGGCACATCAGCAGCCACTTGAGGTTCAGCAAAGATCTTGCTGAAATCCAAGCCATGCACTTTCCAGTTTTCAATGCCTTTACGGGTATCCAAGAGATCTACACGACCAATCAAGTCATCAAACTTACGAATACCAAGTTGCGCCATGATTTCACGAGCCTCTTCCGCAATAAAGAAGAAAAAATTCACGACATGCTCTGGCTTACCAGAGAACTTCTTACGCAGCTCTGGATCTTGAGTTGCAACACCGACTGGACAGGTATTCAGGTGACACTTACGCATCATGATGCAACCCTCAACAACCAATGGTGCAGTCGCAAAACCAAATTCATCAGCACCCAATAAAGCACCGATAACAACGTCACGACCAGTCTTCATTTGACCATCAGCTTGAACACGAATACGGCTTCGTAATCCATTAAGAACCAAGGTTTGCTGGGTTTCAGCCAAACCTAATTCCCAAGGTGAGCCAGCATGCTTAATAGAAGACAGTGGTGATGCACCCGTACCGCCGTCATGGCCAGCAATCACAACGTGATCTGCTTTAGCCTTGGCAACACCGGCAGCAACTGTCCCAACGCCAACTTCGGATACCAACTTCACAGATACATCTGCCTTTGGATTGACGTTCTTCAAGTCATGAATCAATTGAGCGATATCTTCAATTGAATAAATGTCATGGTGTGGAGGAGGAGAAATCAAGCCAACGCCCGGCACTGAGAAACGTAACTTACCAATGTAATCGGAAACTTTTCCGCCGGGCAACTGACCACCTTCACCAGGCTTTGCACCTTGTGCCATCTTGATCTGCAATTGATCAGCAGAACGAAGGTATTCAGTGGTAACGCCAAAACGACCAGATGCGACCTGTTTAATTTTGGAGCGTAATGAGTCACCATCCAATAATGGAATGTTGGCTTCTACAACATCGCTACCCAAAATACTGGAAAGGGTTTCGCCTTTCTTGATTGGAATACCCTTTAGCTCGTTCACATAGCGATTTGGATCTTCGCCACCCTCGCCAGTATTGGACTTGCCGCCAATACGGTTCATCGCAATTGCTAAAGTAGCGTGTGCCTCAGTAGAAATAGAGCCTAGAGACATCGCGCCCGTCGCAAAACGCTTAACGATCTCTTTTGCTGGCTCAACTTCATCCAATGGAATCGCTTTGCTTGGATCAATCTTAAACTCAAATAAACCGCGCAAAGTCATCTGACGTTTAGTTTGGTCGTTGATGATGTTGGCGTACTCTTTATAAGTCTGATAACCCTTATCTGCACCTATACGGGTTGAATGCTGCAACTTCGCGATTGTGTCAGGAGTCCACATGTGATTCTCACCGCGAATACGGAAAGCATATTCACCACCGGCATCAAGCATATTGGTCAATACTGGATCGTTACCAAATGCAGCGCTGTGCATACGCAAGGCTTCTTCAGCAACTTCAAATACACCAATGCCACCAACATTCGATGGAGTGCCCTTGAAGTACTGATCAATGATGTCGCTGTTTAAACCAATCGCTTCGAAAATTTGTGAGCCGGTGTAAGACATATAAGTAGAGATGCCCATTTTGGACATCACTTTTTGCAAACCTTTACCAACCGCTTTGACAAAGTTCTTCACTGCTTTTTCACCAGACAAATCGCCTGACAAACCTTTAGCCAGCTCAGTCAAAGTTTCCATTGCGAGGTATGGATGAACAGCTTCAGCGCCATAACCAGCCAGAAGCGCAAAGTGATGAGTCTCGCGTGCGCTACCTGTTTCTACTACGAGACCTACGCTTGTGCGCAAACCTTTTTGAACTAAATGTTGATGAATTGCAGAAGTAGCCAATAAGGCAGGAATGGCAACGTGCTTTTCATCAACCTGACGATCGCTCACAATCAGAATGTTGTAACCAGAACGCACAGCATCAGCAGCCTCAGCACACAAAGATGCTAAGCGCGCTTCAATGCCAGCCTTACCCCATGCTGCTGGATAGCAGATATCTAACTCGTAAGAGCGGAACTTGCCGTTGGTGTAGTGGCCAATGTGACGAATCTTGGTAATGTCATCAAAATCCAAAATAGGCTGGCTTACTTCCAAGCGCATGGGAGGATTGATATTGTTGGTATCTAACAAATTAGGCTTAGGCCCAATGAAAGAAACCAAAGACATCACCATGTTTTCGCGAATCGGATCGATCGGAGGGTTCGTAACCTGTGCAAACAATTGCTTGAAGTAGTTATATAAAGGCTTGTTCTTATTTGAAAGCACGGCCAATGGGCTGTCATTACCCATGGAACCAATTGCCTCTTCACCATTCATAGCCATTGGAGCCATGAGGTATTTAATATCTTCTTGGGTGTAACCAAAGGCTTGCTGACGATCAAGTAATTTTGCAGCAGGACGAATCGTCGCTTTGTCGTCGATTAAGTCTGCTTTGCTAGCATCAACTTCATCCAACTTAACACGTACCGCATCAATCCAGCTCTTGTATGGCTTGGCTTTAGATACAGCGTTCTTTAGCTCAACGTCATCAATGATGCGGCCTTGTTCCATATCGATCATGAACATCTTGCCTGGTTGCAAGCGCCACTTCTGAACAATTTTGCTTTCAGGGATTGGCAATACACCAGCTTCGGATGCCATGATGACTAAGTCATCATCCGTTACGTAATAACGTGCTGGACGTAAGCCGTTGCGATCCAAGGTTGCACCAATTTGACGACCATCAGTAAATGCCATCGCTGCAGGGCCATCCCATGGCTCCATCATTGCTGCGTGATATTCATAGAATGCACGGCGATTGTCATCCATCAATGTATGCTGTTCCCATGCTTCAGGAATCATCATCATCATTGCTTGGGCCAATGGATAACCGGCCATGACCAACAACTCTAAACAGTTATCAAAGCATGCAGTGTCTGATTGGCCTGGATAAATCAATGGCCATAATTTTTGTAAGTCATCGCCAAGTACTGGAGAGCTAATTGCGCCCTCGCGTGCATTAACCCAGTTGACGTTACCTTTAACGGTATTGATCTCTCCGTTGTGCGCGATCATGCGATACGGGTGAGCCAATTCCCAAGCTGGGAAGGTATTTGTAGAGAAGCGCTGATGTACTAATGCCAATGCAGATACAGTGCGCTTATCTTGTAAATCTTGGTAATAAGCACCCACTTGGTTTGCTAACAGCAAACCCTTATAAACAATGGTTCTAGCAGACATTGAAGCAACAAAATATTCTTTGCCATGCTTCAAATGCAAATCCTGAATTGCGTGACTAGCTGTTTTACGAATCACATACAACTTTCGCTCAAGCGCATCGGTTGTCATGATGTCGCGGCCACGTCCAATAAAGATTTGACGAATAAATGGCTCGGTCATTTGAACTGTTGGGGACATTGGTAACTTCACATCTACCGGCACATCTCTCCAACCCAAAACAACTTGGCCCTCTAAACGCACAGTGCGTTCGAGCTCTTGTTCACAAGCTAAACGGGATGCATGTTCCTTTGGTAAGAAAATCATGCCAACGCCATACTCACCAAATGGCGGCAAAGTAACACCTTGTTTCGCCATTTCTTCGCGATACAAAGTATCTGGAATCTGAATCAAAATACCAGCACCATCACCCATCAATGGGTCTGCACCAACCGCACCCCGGTGATCCAAGTTCTCAAGAATCTTTAAACCCTGTGCAACGATCTCATGAGATTTCTTACCCTTGATGTGCGCGACGAATCCTACGCCACAGGCGTCATGCTCATTCCTTGGGTCATATAGACCTTGAGCGGTTGGACGAAGATCTGATTTGATTTGTGTAGTCATAGTATTTCCGAGAGGCAACAGTGGCCTAATAACTTTTGGAGGATCAAATATAGGTGAATACCCATATCGATGCAATAGAAATAAAATGTGTCTGTCCCATTTATTTTGATGCCGCACCAAAATGAATTTTCTAATTGGGGACAGAGTCAAGACCTGAAAAGATCTGAATATTGCCTGTTTAAATCTAAGCTACTGAATTTAAAGAGTTTATTTTCTTTGGGCGACCACGGTGACGTATTTGAGCAAGCTCCGGCGTATTTTTAAATAGCTTTTTCGCGTAAATGTCGCTCACCCAAGGTTTGGAACGTATCAAAGATTCGGTGATTTGTCGGTCCTCCCAGTGGGGGGCGCCCTCTTTAACGAAGTTTGCCCAAGCCATTTGGCGCTCAAAGGGGGTGTTGCCCAACTTCCAAAAATGCTGGTGATCAACCAGCCAAGGCTCTGCATTTCCGCCAATGTGGGTAGCAAAGCTAGTCCACCTGGAGTCTTGGGGGCTGGATTCGTAACCTGCTCTCACAGGGTTGAGCTCAATATAGCGCTGACACCGTAGGAAATAATCCGGATCAATCAAGGATGAACGATATCTTCCTTCCCAGATCGTGCCCGAGCGATGATGTTGCTGATTAAAGTATTGGGCATAACGACGGCCCAATGATTGCATTGTCTTTGCTAATGAATCTCCATTTTGAGGAGTAAGAAGTAAATGAACGTGATTTGGCATTAAGGCAAATGCATGGACAGCGCAGCTAAATTGCCTGGCTGCTTCACGCAACCACTCCAAATAAATACGACGATCATCATCGCTAAAGAAAAGGGTCTCGCGATTATTACCGCGAACCATGACATGCATGACTTGGCCCGGTATGACAGTACGCGCTTGGCGAGCCATGATGACGAACTACTGCAGTTCGCGGGTTCCGCCACCCCGAGCGAACTCAGGAATAAACCAATCACCATCTGCCTGAGTTACGCCCTCAGGAACTACACGCGATTCTTGTGGTACATCTTTTAATGCGGTAGACATATAAGAAATCCACATCGGCAAAGCTAAACCTCCACCAGTTTCACGATCACCTAAACTTGCGGGTTTATCAAAACCAATCCATGCAATCGCAACTACCTTGGGGTTGTAACCCGCAAACCAAGCATCATGCGACTCATTGGTGGTACCTGTCTTACCCGCAATATCACTGCGCCCTAGCTTGGCGCGGGCAGAAGCTGCAGTACCAGTCTTAGTTACTTCTTGCAACATACTGTCCATGACGAAAGCAGTACGCGCATCTAAAACTCGGGGAGCACCATCGCCCACAGTCGCTGGCTTTGCTTCAAAAAGAATGGTCCCTTTTGAATCTACCATTTTATTAATCAAGAATGGATCTACTCGATAGCCCCCATTTGCAAATACGCTGTATGCCGAGGCCATTTGTAATGGGGTTGCCGATCCAGCGCCTAAGGCCATTGTGAGATAAGGCGGATGCTTCTCAGGCTCGAAACCAAAACGTTGAATGTATTCCTGAGCATATGAAGGTCCGATCGCACGAATAATACGAACTGATACGAGGTTCTTCGACTTGGCTAATGCGTTACGTAAACGCATCATGCCGTCATATTTACCATCATAGTTTTTTGGCTCCCATGCCTGACTGCCAGTCTCTAAACCACCGATCGATAGTGGTGCATCATTAACCATTGTGCTAGGCGTGAAACCTTTTTCAATTGCAGCAGCGTAGATAAAAGGCTTGAAAGATGAACCTGGCTGACGCAAAGCCTGAGTGACGTGATTAAATTGATTACGACGGAAATCAAAACCACCAACCAAAGAGAGAATCGCGCCCGTCTCCGCATTCATGGAAACGAAAGCTGCTTCTACTTGAGGGAGTTGTGCTAATTTCCAAATACCGCCATCAGACAGCAATCTCACGATAGCGCCAGGACGGAGACGTTTTTTAGGTTGAGTGCTGTCAGTCAAAGAGGCTGCCGCCAACTTCATGCCCTCACCTTTGATCGTAATTGTGTCACCCGTAGAAATCATCACCTGCATTTCTTTTGGCTTTACATCCAAGACTACGCCGGACTGTAAATCGTCTAGTTGGGGATACGCCAACAATGCTTCATCAATTGCACGCTGACGTTTTACAGGATCTTCAGGCAAATCAATAAAGCCCTCTGGGCCACGGTAAGCGTGGCGCAAATCATATTCAAAGATTCCGCGACGAACTGCCTTATATGCAGCATCTTGATCGGACTTCAAAATGGTGGTGTAGACATCAATACCTTGCGAGTAAATCGCCTCACCGTACTGAGTAAAGAGTAATTGACGCACCATCTCTGCTGGGAAGTCAGCTCGAACGGCAAACTCATTGCCAAGCCCGCGAATATGGAGCTCTTCAATTATCGCCTTTTGATAGTCTTCAGTACTGATATAGCCAAGATCGCGCATGCGTTGCAAGATGTACTCTTGACGAATCTTGGCGCGCCTGAAATTAGTGACCGGGTTGTATGCTGAAGGGGCTTTAGGCAATCCCGCCAACATTGCAGATTCTGCGATGGTAATGTCTTTTAATTCTTTACCGAAATAAATTTGTGCGGCACTAGAGAATCCAAACGCACGCTGACCCAAGAAAATTTGGTTCATGTAAATTTCTAGAATCTTGTCTTTAGTGAGTTGAGACTCAATCTCCCACGCTAATAGCACTTCATAGATTTTGCGGCTGAAAGTTTTCTCATTACTCAGGAAAAAGTTACGAGCAACCTGCATCGTGATCGTTGAGGCGCCCTGAGATAGATGGCCGCGCAGGTTCGTTACAGCGGCTCTAATAATGCCAACGTAATCAACCCCGCCATGAGAGTAGAACCGATCATCCTCAATAGCCAACACTGCATTTTTCATGCTCGCCGGAATTTCGTTCAAAGGAATCACCTTGCGACGCTCTTCGCCAAACTCGCCAATTAAAACTTTATCAGCCGTATAAATACGTAGAGGTGTTTTAGGGTTGTAATCCGTTAAAGCCGAAATTTTGGGCAAATTAGGCTTAGCCACCAAAAAGGCATACCCCAAAAGCAAAGTCACTACAAAGGCTAATGCGACACCAATGATCAAGAGCGCTTTAATAAGAGGGTTGCCGGAGGATTTACGAGGCGAGCCAGGATCTACACGAGGTTGACCTGGACGTCTGCTGGGCTGACGAATAGGACGTTGATTAAACGTCGGCTTGTCTTTTGGGGGGAGCGCCATATGCTCAAATTATAGGGTGCTTAGGTAATTTTTCCGAAAACTCCAAAACCGCTTTTTTCTGACAAATGGATCAATGAATCCTGATAGTTTTTTATCGCTCTTATTTCCAGAATAAGGGCATGTCACCCCGCCATATCTCCCCTCAATCATTTGATGAAATTTTGAGCGAACTTGGGGATGATCCCGCAATACCAGACCCTCATGGAATCCGAAAGACTACCAGCCCCAAATCCCATCCAAAAATGGAGCTAGCAGCCCAAATTCCCAACCTGGGAGAGTTGAAAAAAATGGCTCTATTGGTGGGGCTTGGAATCGGTTTAGTCGTTCTAGGTCTTGTCCTATCTAGCAATTTCGAACCCATGAAATCCTCCCCAGAACCACCTCCTCAAGTAAACCAAAAAGAGCTTGCTAAGCTCGAAGAGGAATTAGGATTGTTGCGGGAAGAAATTCTTATTATTGAGGATGAACTATATGATTCAATTGAATTAATAGAAGTAAGTGTTCACTCATTATTAAATAATAAGATTTCCGCACACCCCAAACCTAAGGTGCCAGTCGTTCCGTTTGAGAGCGAGCTACGCCTTTGGCGCTACTTAGGAATGAGCCAAAGCGGCTCATCTGAACAAGCATTTTTTCAAAATGGACAGGCAACAATCATGATTGAAAAGGGGGCTCCTTTACTGGGCGATTGGCGACTTAGTCACATCAATAAAGAAGCTGCAATTTTGGCCCACCTCCAGGGCAAAACTATCACACTCAAATCCTCAAAAGCTCAATGATTATTCAGGCCAATAAACTTGTTTTATGGGTGTTGATATTTGCAATCCTTTCAAGCGCACCAAGTAAAGCGGCGATTGAAGGAAGTAGCACCTTTGAGGCACCTATCAGCTTGCAATTTAATGACATTGAAGTAGCAGAGCTTTTGCAGATTCTCGCCAAGCTTGGTAAGACCAATTTCTTGCTGAGTGAATCCATCAAGGGCAAGATAACAGTCGATCTAAACAATACGCCTTGGCAAACAGCTCTGCACTCAATTTTGGCAAGTCGTGGCTTACGTTTGATAAGAAACGGCGACATCTATTGGATTGGACCAAACGCAGAGATTGCAGCATTTCAAAAACATCGGCGTGAGGATGCGGCACTCCCCTTTGGAGGCGAACATATCAATAGCCCCAGACAAATCTTGATTGAGGCTCGCATCGTTGAGGCGGATGAACGTTTTGCCCGAGAACTAGGAGCAAAGCTTGATTACCAAGCCAGTAGTCTTAATGGCATTACTGATAGCAAACTTGGCACGCTCTTTGATTTAGGGGGTGCCGGGCTTAATGGTTTTAATCCCGCAGCAGTAGCTGCCACATTAATTTCCAAGAACGCGAGCAGACTTTTGCAAATGGAATTGTCTGCCCTCGAATCAGAAGGTCAGGGGAAAATTCTGTCGAACCCGCGCATCATGACCGGAGATCAAGTGAAGGCCACTATTGAACAAGGAACTGAGCTGCCCTATCAAACAACCTCACAAAATGGCAGCAAGTTGCAGTTCAGAAAAGCGAACCTACGCTTAGAGGTTTTACCCAAAATCCATCCCGATGGAAAAATATCCATGTTGGTGGGTATCAACAAAGATACGATTGGCATGAAAACTGAGCAAGGGTATGCCATTGATACTAAAAGCCTTAGCTCGGAGGTAACTGTGGAGAACGGCGGTACCGCAATTATTGGCGGCATCTTTCAAACCACCGAAAGGGAGGATGAAGTCAAAGTACCCTTATTAGGGGATATCCCCCTTCTTGGCGCTTTATTTCGCCATAAATCCAAATTAAAAGATAAAACTGAACTCCTGGTCTTTCTAACCCCTACCGTTCTAGATAAACCCTAATAAAATCAAAGGGTGAACTCTACGACAAACAATATCTTTCTGATCGGCCTTATGGGCGCCGGAAAGTCGACCGTCGGTAAAGTCCTAGCAAAAAAATTAGGGCGTCGTTTTTTAGATGCTGATCATGTTATTGAAGAGCGCTGTGGCGTAAAAATTCCTGTCATTTTTGAGATGGAAGGCGAAGAAGGTTTTCGCAAACGGGAGGCTCAAGCTATTCGAGAGGTCACTAATGAAAAAAATATCGTTCTAGCAACTGGTGGTGGCGCCGTACTACTCCCAGAAAATCGCCAAGCCTTGAGCCAACAAGGAACCGTGATTTATCTTCACGCCAATCCTACTGAATTATGGCATCGCACCAAAGGTAGTGAAGGACGCCCCCTACTTCGTAATGGTGACGCGAAAAAAATTCTAGAAAATTTATATGCAATTCGCGATCCTCTTTATCGCGAGATTGCTGACCACGTGATTGAAACTGGCAAGCCTAGTGTTAATCAACTGGTAAACACCTTAATCATGCAGCTTGATCTCTCCACCTGAAATTTATGATGAAAACACTTGAAGTTGATCTTGGTAATCGCAGTTATCCCATCCATATTGGTACTGACTTAATTGATCAGCCTGGGTTATTTAATGCTTGTGAAAAATCAACCTCAATCTACATCGTTACTAATACCACTGTTGCTCCCTTATATGCGCAGCGTCTGACTAAAACTTTAGAAAATTTTGGCAAGCCAGTACGAACGATTGTTCTGCCTGATGGTGAGTCTTATAAAGACTGGAAAAATCTCCAACTCATTTTTGATGACCTACTAAAGTTTGGAGCTGATCGCCAAACGATGTTGATGGCTCTCGGTGGTGGTGTTATTGGCGACATGACCGGCTTTGCAGCTGCTAGCTTTATGCGTGGTATTCGTTTTATTCAAGTGCCTACGACACTGTTGGCACAAGTGGATTCCTCTGTTGGCGGCAAAACAGGTATCAACCACCCTTTAGGCAAAAACATGATCGGCGCCTTTCATCAGCCTGTTGCTGTAATTGCCGATCTCAATACCTTAAAGACCTTGCCTGCACGTGAGCTCTCAGCAGGTCTAGCGGAAGTGGTCAAACATGGCGCTATTGCTGATGCGCAATTTTTAGATTGGATCGAAGCTAACTCAAAAGCCTTGCTTGCTTGCGATACCGATGCAATGAGTCATGCCGTATTACGTTCTTGTGAAATTAAGTCAGCAGTGGTTTCTGCGGACGAGAGAGAAGGCGGCATCCGGGCTACCCTGAACTTTGGCCACACCTTTGGCCACGCGATTGAAGCTGGCATGGGTTATGGCGAATGGTTGCATGGTGAAGCCGTTGGATGCGGCATGGTGCTTGGTGCAGATTTATCTTGCAGACTCAATCTCATCAGCAAGGCAGAGGTTGAGCGCCTTACTAATATCATTCATTCAATGAATCTACCCATCATGCCTCCAAAATTTGGTGCCAAGCGTTATATGGAACTCATGCAAGTTGATAAAAAAACAGAGGGTGGCCAAATCCGCTATGTGGTTTTAGAGAAAATGGGTAAGGCTCAAATCAAGAGCGTGCCAGACGCTCAAGTGATTGAAACCTTAACTGCCACTGGTGCAGCTTAGGCTTTCATTAGCGCGATCTTAATCGGTTTACCAGCCTGTGTGCTGGCAAATCCTGATAAATCACTTAGGAGCTCTTTACCGGTTTTAGTATCGAGCCATAGGGGCTTGGACATGGTTCCAGACCAGCGATAGTGGTAACCGCCTGATTTTGCTGCAACCCAAATTTCATGGAGAGGGGGTTGGGTGTTCACCACAATCACGCTTTTGTCCCGAAAACGAATATTAATGACATTGCCACCCTGGCGCTCTACATCTAAATCGAGATCTAATTCATCATCAGCAGCCTCTAACGCAACCTCAATTGACTGCAATAAATTGCTACCCAATTGGTAAAACTGCTTGTCATCGATAGTTTCTATGCCAGAATTATTTGGATTCATAAGAGAGTCCTGCATGCTATATTCAATTATTCGTTTTAGAGACATTCATGATAGCGATTCTTAATAGAGCCCTCGGTATTAGCCTTCTAATATCCCTTGTTGGATGTGGGGTTAGAGGTCCGCTATACATGCCAAATGTGCCACCCGCACCAACGGCTCCGACAGAGCCTGAACCTAAAGGCAAGCTCTATCCGCCCCCTGCCAGTACCAACTCCTCTCCATCGGCTCAGCAATGAAAAGCAAAGCAATTCCTCTTCCGAAATTATCTGGATTTACCGAACGTAATGGCAATTGGTTTGCCGAAGATATTCCACTGGCAGATTTAGCAAAAGAATTTGGCACACCTCTTTATGTTTACAGCAAAAAAGCATTGACTGAGGCATATCAAGCTTATGACAAAGCCTGCGTAGAAAAAAATGGTGTTCGCCGCGCTCGCATTCATTACGCCATGAAAGCCAATAGCAATTTAGCGGTGATTGATTGTTTGAAAAATCTCGGCGCTGGTTTTGATTTGGTGAGCGGTGGTGAATTAGCACGCGCACTAGTAATTGGTGCAGACCCCAAGAGTCTAGTATTTGCAGGTGTTGGCAAGTCGGCTTCCGAAATTGCGACTGCACTTAAAGCAGGCGTCAAATGCATCAATGTGGAATCCATTGCTGAGCTACACAAAATCAATCGAGTGGCTACCGAACTCAATGTACGCGCGCCCATTTCTTTACGCGTCAATCCTGATGTCGATGCGCAAACGCATCCCTATATTTCTACAGGCCTAAAAGGAAATAAGTTTGGTATTGCTTATCAGGAAGTTTTAAAGACTTATCGGGAAGCGTCGCAACTCTCTCAAATTGATGTAGTTGGCATTGATTGCCATATTGGCTCTCAAATCACCACTACTGCACCTTACCTCGATGCCCTTGATAAAGTTCTAGATTTGGTGGAGCACCTCAAAAGGGAAGGTATCGCCATTCACCATCTGGACTTAGGTGGAGGTCTGGGAATCTCCTACAGCGATGAAACTCCGCCAGATATTACCGAGTTCACCAATACACTTTTGAACCATGTGGCAGAACGTGGTTTTGCTCATCTGGATGTAGTTCTTGAACCCGGCAGATCTCTAGTAGGCAATGCGGGCGTGCTTCTGACAACCGTGGAATATCTCAAGCCTGGTGCTGAGAAAAACTTTTGTATCGTAGATGCTGCAATGACCGAACTCATGCGCCCCGCCCTCTATGAGGCCCACCACGGGATTGTTCCAGTAGAGGCCAAACAAGCCAAGGGTCTTACTTATGATGTTGTAGGCCCTGTTTGCGAATCAGGCGACTGGCTTGGTAGAGATCGTCATCTTGCAGTTGAAGAAGGCGATCTTCTAGCCATTCTTTCTGCAGGTGCCTACGGATTTGTGATGGCCTCTAACTACAACACACGTCCGAAACCTGCAGAGATTATGGTTGATGGAAAAAATGCTTACGTTATTCGTGCTCGCGAAAAAACTTCTGATTTGTTTGCAAGCGAAAGTGTCTTACCAAAATAATTTTTCACTTTCTTAGACAAATAAAAACCCCGCTACATGAGCGGGGTTTTTATTTATAGGTTTGTCATTGCTTAGTGCAAACCAGCCATGTAATCAGCAACTGCTTTCATTTCATTATCAGAAAGCTTGGTAGCGATTGTGGTCATCTGGCTGCTATTCTTTCGAACACCTTCGCGGAATGCAAGTAACTGAGCATTCGTGTATTCAGCCCACTGACCACCGACGAGTGGATACTGAGCTGGAATACCGGCGCCTGTTGGGCTATGACATGCCGCACAAGCAGGAACACCTTTTGCCGCAATGCCGCCACGATAGATGCTTTGACCCAATTCAATTGTTTCTTTATTTTGCGCAACGCCTTGTGAAATCGGTTGCTTAGACAAAAATGCAGCAATGTTTTGCATATCTTGCTCAGTCAGCGTTGCAGCCATACCCATCATTACGGCGTTAGCACGAGCGCCCTCTTTGAAGTTTTTCAATTGCTTAGTTGTATATGCAGCATGTTGGGCTGATAGCTTAGGCCATGTACCTGTTGCGCTTTGCCCCTTAGGACCGTGACAAGTGATACAGGCAACTACACCACGACTTGCATCGCCATTAGAGTACAAAGCTTCGCCAGCAGCCGGATCAACCTTAGGCTTGCCTGGTACCGCAGCTTTTGCTTCTGCAGCTGGTGCCATAGGAGCAGTATCAGCTGCATTCGCCACACCAGAGGCGCCAATCAGGGCGAAAATGGAGAGAGCTGCAAAACCAGCGCGTAAGCTAGTGAATTTGGAGATTTGAGAGGTTTGACGCATTATGTTTACCTTGGCAAAAATTCCTAAAAGTGTTTGGGCCCAACATTTACAACCTTTTTACCCAACACCATGAGATATTTCATGATTTTGCGTGATTTTACAATAGCTTCTGGACATGTCTAAACTCTTTCAAGCCCGATTCGCCACCACAGTCAATGACACCCATTGCCTGCCTGCCACCCCCTTGCGGGAGGTTGCCTTTGCTGGTCGCTCAAATGCAGGCAAATCAAGCGCCATAAATGTCCTTTGTAACCAAAAAAGGCTGGCTTTTGCCAGTAAGACCCCTGGTCGCACCCAGCATATTAACTATTTTGGTCTTTTCTCAAAAGACGACCTTTTAGCCTATTTAGTGGACTTACCGGGTTACGGCTATGCCGCAGTGAACCATGAGACTAAATACCACTGGAATACCCTCCTAAGCGACTATTTGCAAGAACGTGAGCAGCTCGTAGGCATGGTGCTCATTGTGGACGCAAGACGCGGCATTACTGACCTCGATGAGCAAATGATTCAGTGGTTTGTCCCAACAGGCAAACCAATTCATATTCTGCTCAGTAAGTGCGACAAGCTCAATAAAAGCGAGTGCAAACATGCTCTTGAAGCTGTTCGTAAGCAACTTCAACAATATGATCCCGCACTTCCGGATGGTACGGGTGAATCAAAACAACTTACGGCACAATTATTCTCAAGCACCAAGCGCATCGGACTTGAAGAGGCAGATAATTTAATTATTAAATGGCTTTTTGAAGCGGAAACCCATGAAGATGAAATCACCAGCTAACTCTTTGCTTAATTTCCCGGGGCATCGCCCACGTCGCATGCGCCGTGATGATTGGTCACGTCGACTCATGCAGGAAAACACTGTCAGTGCAAATGATTTGATCTATCCGGTCTTTTTGCTTGAAGGTCAAGGCAAATCTGAGGCAGTAGCTTCTATGCCCGGAGTTAGCCGCCTCACATTGGACTTACTAATACCAGTTGCCCAAGAATGCGTTGATTTAGGCATTCCCGTCTTGGCTTTATTTCCGGTCATTGACGCATCTTTAAAAACACCTGATGGCAAAGAAGCATTTAATCCAAACGGTCTCATACCTTCCGCTGTTCGCGAACTCAAAAAACATTTTCCTAATTTAGGGATCATGACCGATGTTGCGCTTGATCCATATACAAGTCATGGACAAGATGGTGTACTCGATGAGCAAGGTCGCATTCTCAATGATGAAACGACTTCGATCTTAGTCAAGCAAGCGATTACACAAGCGGAAGCTGGTGTCGATATCGTTGCGCCATCAGACATGATGGATGGTCGTATTGGAAAAATTCGTGAAGCGCTCGAGCAAATGAACTTAATTCATACTCGTATCATGGCGTATTCAGCTAAATATGCCTCTGCTTTTTATGGCCCATTTAGAGATGCTGTAGGCTCTGCAAAGAACCTAGGTAAAGCCGATAAAAAAACCTATCAAATGGACTGCGCAAATGGGGATGAGGCTTTGCGGGAGGTTGCCCTCGATATTAGCGAAGGTGCCGATATGGTGATGGTCAAGCCTGGCATGCCCTATTTGGATATCGTACGCCGCGTTAGAGAAGAGTTTAATTACCCAACCTACGCTTATCAAGTGAGCGGTGAATATGCCATGCTCAAGGCTGCAGCACAAAATGGTTGGCTTGATCATGATGCCGTCATGATGGAATCTTTGCTAGCATTTAAACGTGCCGGCGCAGATGGTGTGCTAACTTATTTTGCTCTAGAGGCAGCACGCTTAATTAAAACAGTTAAATAATGATTTAGCTGTTTTAATTCTTTAGTGCATTCTTTAAGCGTTCAATAAAACGCTGGGGCGGCATATAACCAATCACCCGTTGTTCTTTCTGCTCTTCAGAATTTTGATTGAAGATCAAAATACCCGGCGGCCCAAATAAACCAAAGCGCTTAAGCAAGGCCTGATTCTCAGGGCTATTGGCAGTGACATCCGCCTGCAATAAAACGAACTGCTGCAGCTCCTTGCTGACCTCTGAATTTGCAAAAGTATTAACTTCCATTTCTTTGCAGCTGATACACCAATCAGCATAGAAGTCGAGTAAGACTAGTTTTTGTTCTTGCTTTGCTTTACTCAGTTGCACATCTAAATCTGCTGGCGAATGAATCACCACAAAAGATAAATTTCCAACTTGACGAATGCTTTGGCCATTAATAATTTTTGCTGACCCAGCTGCTTCATTTTTTTGAATCAGTGGGGAGGCAATCCAAGCCGCTGTGGCCACCAACAAAACGCCCAGAGTACGCTGCAAATACACCATCCAAATACCGGTGGATGGGATCAAAATACGTGCCTCAATTGCAATAAAGAGAAGTGGCAAGCCCATTCCTAAGGCCATCACAAAAAGGAGGCCTGCGCCTAGGCTCATAGAGCCGGTTTGAGCAATAAAAGCCAACACACCAGCCAATGGGGCGGTAATACAGGGACTCGCAACTAAAGTGGAGATCCCGCCTAGAGCAAAAGCACCGACAAGACTGCCGCCCTTTTGGCGCCCAGCCAATCGATCAATATGCTGATGCCATGACTGCGGTAATCTGAGGTCATACAAACCAAACAAACTGCCAGATAGAGCCAGAAGGAGGAGTGCAAAGGCGGCTAGAGCAACTGGGCTCTGCAGAGCCCTTTGAACACTGCCCCCGAGTGCTGCCATCAGCACCCCAGCCAAGGCATAGACCAAAGCCATACCTAAGACATAAGCCAACGCCAATATGCTTGCACGCCCCTTAGACACTGCCTTACCACCTTGCGTTCCAAAAATGACACTGGAGAGAATTGGCAACATGGGAAGCACGCAAGGCGTAAATGCCAGAGCAAGGCCCAGTACAAAGAAGGCCAAGAATAGATAAGCAGTAGAAGTATTTTGCAAGAAGCGGCTGATTGCATTCACGTCATCACGCTCACGCCATAAATCAGTCAAGCTAAATTCAGTTGGTTCATTTATTGAAGATTGCACTCCATCAAGCGCCTCAGGAATTGGCGCAGCCCTAACGCCCGGCGCAGCTAACAAAAATTTCAATGTCATTGGCGGATAGCAGATGCCTGCTTCTGCACAACCTTGAAGACTTACTTCAATATGAATTGGCTTGCCTACTACAGGCTTGGTATCAAGTAACACCAAAAATGCTTGCTTATAAACTTGTAATTTTTTCTGAAAAGTTTCATCGAACTTTTCTACGCCTAATGGTAGTTTTGGCCTTATTTTATATAGCTTCCCAGCCTCTGTGCCCGACTCAAATTGCAGTGATTCTTGATAGAGGTAATAGCCTTTAGCAGGCATAAACTCTATTTCCGCCTGATTAGAATTTTCTAGCCAAGTTGCCTCTACTCGAAATGCTTTTTCTGGTGGTAAAAAATCTGGGGCAGCAAATATCTGTGTCGATAACAACACAAGTAGTGTGATAACTGTTTTCAGAAAAGACTGCATTCTCATTGCTTTGAATTTACCTCAGTCTGCACCCACTCACCATATTGCTGCGCATATTGCTCCGGTGAAAATGCAAGAATCTCTGGGACATCATAAGGATGTTGCTTTTGGATAAAACTTGAAATCTCCAACCACTTACTCGCAGTAGTTTTTGCAGATAACAGCACTTCATGCTCTTGGCAAATCTTACCCTCCCAGCGATATATTGATTGCATGCCATTAAGTAATTGCACGCAAGCGGCCAAATTTTCCTCTACTAGGGTTCGAGCTAGGCCCTTAGCAAGCTCCATATCCGGAAGACTGGTGATGACCACCAAAAGCTTGTTGGAATTGACTGAGGGGTTTTGAGGCATACCGTATTTATAAACCTATAAATGAAAAAAGCCAGACCGAAGCCTGGCTTTTCAATGGCTGAAGGACTTAAGCCTCTTCAGCTACAGCTGCTGTTTCTTCAACTTCTGAACGATCAACCAACTCAACTAATGCCATTGGAGCATTGTCGCCATGACGGAAGCCAAACTTCAAAATGCGAAGGTAGCCACCTGGACGTGTTGCGTAACGTGGGCCGAGCTCTGTGAAGAGCTTAGTCACGATATCACGATCACGAGTGCGATTGAATGCTAAGCGACGGTTTGCCAAGTTATCTTTTTTACCCAAGGTAATCAAAGGCTCAACAACCATGCGCAATTCCTTTGCTTTTGGCAAAGTGGTTTTAATCACTTCGTGCTCCAAAAGAGAATTGGACATATTGCGCAACATCGCCAAACGATGTGAAGATGTTCTGTTTAGTTTGCGTAAGCCGTTTCCGTGACGCATGATGCTTCCTTTCTATTTATTTCTCGAGGTTAGCTGGAGGCCAGCTTTCGAGTTTCATGCCAAGACTTAAGCCACGAGCAGCCAATACATCTTTGATTTCATTCAAAGACTTACGGCCCAAATTAGGCGTCTTCAACAATTCATTCTCTGTACGTTGAATCAAGTCACCGATGTAGTAAATGTTCTCAGCCTTCAAGCAGTTTGCAGAGCGAACTGTGAGCTCGAGATCATCAACTGGACGCATCAACATTGGATCAACCATTGAAGAGCGACTTGGTGCAAGATCACCAGAAACTTCGCTGCTTTCAAGAGCTGCGAATACAACCAATTGGTCAACCAAGATACTAGCTGCTTGACGAATTGCTTCTTCAGGAGACAACACACCGTTTGTTTCGATAGTCATTACGAGACGATCGAGGTCGGTACGTTGTTCAACACGAGCAGATTCAACAGCATAACTAACACGGCTAACCGGGCTAAATGAAGCATCCAATACGATACGGCCAATGATCTTAGTAGTTTCGTCGTTGTACTGACGCACATTACCTGGAACATATCCACGACCTTTTTCAACCTTGATCTGCATATCCAACTTGCCACCAGCAGACAAGTGAGCGATAACGTGATCAGGGTTAATGATTTCTACATCGTGCGGCAAGTCGATATCTTTTGCGGTAACAACGCCTGGGCCTTCTTTACGCAAATTGATAGTGACTTCATCACGAGACTGCAACTTAAATACGATACCTTTGAGGTTCAACAAGAGATTTACTACGTCCTCTTGAACGCCATCCAAAGTGGAATATTCATGTACTACACCTGCAATAGCTACTTCAGTTGGTGCATAACCAACCATCGAGGACAAGAGTACACGACGTAATGCATTTCCGAGTGTGTGGCCATAGCCACGCTCGAACGGCTCCATAACAACCTTAGCTTGGTTGGCGGTAAGCGCTTCAACAGAAATAATCTTTGGCTTGAGCAAATTTGTTTGCATATTTTTTCCTTGAGAGTGCCTAAATTAGCGTGAATACAATTCGACGATTAAACTTTCGTTAATTTCACCGCTGATATCTTCGCGGTCGGGCACTTGCTTAAATGTTCCTTCCAGCTTAGCTGCATCAACTGATACCCAGGTAACTGCAGACATTTGCTGAACTAAATTGAGTGACTCGGTAATGCGTGCTTGCTTCTTCGCTTTTTCACGAATAGCAACAACATCACCAGGTTTCACTTGGATTGATGGAATGTTCACTGCGCTGCCGTTCAGCATGATGGCGCCGTGAGAAACCAACTGACGCGCTTCTGCGCGTGTTGAACCAAAGCCCATGCGATAGACCACGTTATCGAGACGTGACTCTAACAACTGGAGCAATGTTTCACCAGTGTTGCCCTTACGACGCTCAGCTTCTGCGAAGTAACGACGGAATTGACGCTCTAATACGCCATAGATACGCTTAACCTTTTGCTTTTCACGCAATTGATTGCCGTAGTCTGATGTTCTTGAGCCAGATGTACGACCATGTTGACCAGGCTTAGTATCTAACTTGCACTTGTCTGACAGGGCGCGACGTGCGCTCTTTAAAAATAAGTCGGTACCTTCCCGACGTGCTAATTTGGCCTTAGGCCCTAAGTAACGTGCCACGATGCTTTCCTTTCTTTGCCGCAGTCTTACGACCGGCGGTGAGTTCACCCTTTAAATCAGGCGAACAGTGGGCTTTAATAAAAAACTACTAAAACTTGTATTGCAAACTTCCCAGCTTAGATACGACGACGCTTAGGAGGACGGCAACCATTATGTGGAACTGGAGTTACGTCTTGAATCTCAGTGATCTTGATGCCCAATGAGTTCAATGCACGAACTGCTGATTCACGACCTGGACCTGGGCCTTTGATCTGAACTTCCAAGTTCTTGATACCGCATTCAATAGCTGTCTTACCAGCAACTTCTGCAGCTACCTGAGCAGCAAAAGGAGTGGATTTACGTGAGCCCTTGAAGCCCTGACCGCCAGAAGTTGCCCATGAAAGCGCATTTCCTTGTCGATCAGTGATCGTAATGATGGTGTTGTTAAAAGAAGCATGAACGTGTGCAATACCGTCAGCAACGTTCTTTTTAACCTTCTTGCGAGCGCGCTGTGAAGCGGCGGAAGCGGATTTTTGTTGTGCCATGTCAATAAACTTTCTTGATTATTTCTTCAGTGCGATGCCAGACTTACGTGGGCCCTTACGGGTACGCGCATTAGTCTTAGTACGTTGACCACGTACAGGCAAGCCCTTACGATGACGTACGCCACGGTAGCAACCTAAGTCCATCAAACGCTTGATGCTCATAGTTACTTCACGACGAAGGTCACCTTCGGTGATGAACTTACCTACTTCGTCACGCAACTTTTCCAAGTCGGCGTCAGTAAGATCTTTAACTTTTTTGTCGATTGCAACACCTGTGGTCTGGCAAATTTTGTGAGCACGAGTTGTGCCGATGCCAAAAATTGCTGTTAAACCGATAACAGTATGTTGATGATTTGGGATGTTTACCCCAGCGATACGTGCCATGAGATTTCCTCTTAATTAACCAGATCAGCCTTGACGCTGCTTATGACGTGCGTCTGAAGAACAGATCACGCGCACAACGCGTTTGCGCTTAATGATCTTGCAATTTCTGCAAATACACTTAACGGATGCTAAAACTTTCATAACTCACCTCTTAAAAATAGGTACTACTTAATCTTTACTTCGCACGGAAAATGATTCTGGCGCGCGTCAGGTCGTAAGGAGTCATCTCCACCGTCACCTTATCTCCCGGCAAAATACGGATATAGTGCATCCGCATCTTTCCGGAAATGTGCCCAAGAACCACATGTCCGTTTTCCAGCTTCACGCGAAACATCGCGTTCGGCAAATTCTCTACAACTTCACCCGCCATCTGAATTACATCGTCTTTAGACATTCAGTTAGGCGCCCATCTTAAAGTTGGCTTTTTTCATCAAAGAGCCGTACTGCTGTTGCATCACGAATGACTGAACTTGAGCCATGAAATCCATTGCAACAACAACAATAATCAACAATGAAGTACCGCCGAAATAGAACGGCACGTTGTACTTCAACACTAAAAATTCTGGCAACAAACAAACCAAAACCATATAAATCGCACCAGCCAAAGTTAAACGCACTAAGATCTTGTCGATGTAACGCGCTGTTTGGTCACCCGGACGAATACCAGGAACAAAGGCACCACTCTTCTTCAAGTTCTCAGCAGTCTCACGGCTGTTAAATACCAAAGCGGTGTAGAAGAAGCAGAAGAAAATGATCGCAGCTGCGTACAAGATTGTGTACACAGGTTGACCTGGGGCCAAAGTTGCAGCCAAGTCCTTAATGATTCTGCTGAACATATTGGTTGGCTCACCTGATGTAAACCAGCCGGCAATCGTTGCAGGGAACAAAATGATTGAGGAAGCGAAGATTGGAGGAATAACGCCAGCCATATTCAACTTCAATGGGAAGTATGAAGACTGACCGCCATAAACCTTATTGCCGACTTGACGCTTAGCGTAGTTCACCAAGATACGGCGCTGACCACGCTCTACAAAGACTACAAAGTAAGTTACTGCTACTACGATCACCACGATCAAGAGAGCAGAAATAATATTCATTGAGCCGGTACGGACCAACTCTAGCAAGCTTGCTAATGCATTTGGTAAGCCGGAAACGATGCCGCCAAAAATAATGATAGAAATACCATTACCCAAACCACGCTCGGTAATTTGCTCACCAAGCCACATCAAGAACATCGTGCCAGTCACCAAAGTAACTACTGTGTTTAATTCAAACATCAAACCTGGATTGATAACCAAACCTGGTTGAGCTTGCAATGCAACTGAAATTCCCAATGCCTGGAAAGTCGCCAAGAATACAGTGCCGTAACGAGTGTACTGAGTAATCTTACGTTGACCGGCTTGGCCTTCTTTTTTCAAGGACTCCAATGCAGGCACCACAATCGTCATTAACTGCATGATGATCGATGCAGAAATGTAAGGCATGATTCCCAAGGCAAATACAGTGAAGCGAGATAGAGCGCCACCTGAGAACAAGTTAAACATTCCCAAAATGCCGTCTTTTTGACCTGCAAATAACTGTGCCAACTGATCTGGATCGATACCAGGAACAGGGATGTGAGCACCCAAACGATAAACGAGCAAAGCCAACACCAGGAAAACCAAGCGACGACGTAAATCGCCGAACTTGCCTCCTGCTGTTGCAGTGCTTACGTTATTGGTAGGTGCTAATGCCATATCTAATAAAAACCGATTAAGCCAACTCAACCAATTTGCCGCCAGCCGCTTCAATAGCTGCTTTTGCGCCGGCAGTTGCTGTAATGCCCTTAAGGGTTACTGCAATCTTGAGTTCACCAGTTTTGATAACCTTCACTGCATTGATTTGCTCACCAGCAAAGCCATGAGCTTTCAATACCAATAAGTCCACTTCTGGCAAGTTGATTTTTGCTAAGTCGTTCAAAGTAATTTGACCAACGTGACGACGTGTCAAAGACACGAAACCGCGTTTTGGCAAACGACGATACATAGGCATCTGACCACCTTCGAATCCAACTTTGTGGAATCCGCCGGAACGAGATTTTTGACCTTTGTGACCGCGGCCAGCAGTTTTACCAAGACCAGAACCAATACCGCGACCAACGCGACGACGGTTTTTCTTGGAGCCTTCTGCAGGTTTAATTGTGTTGAGTTGCATATTCTTCGCCTATTTACTTGCTAGTTATTAGCCAATGACTTTAACTAGATAAGAAACTTTATTAATCATGCCGCGAACAGCTGGAGTGTCTTCCAATTCAGAAACTGAATTGATGCGACCGAGGCCTAAGCCACGTACAGTTGCACGGTGGCTTTCGCGTGTACCGATCAAGCTGCGCACTAATTGCAGTTTGACTTTGGAGTTTGATGTTGTCATTTGTAGATTCCTAATCTTTTGGTCTTAGCCGAGAATCTCTTCAACTGACTTACCGCGCTTAGCAGCAATCTCAGCAGGAGTACTCATCTTGCTCAAACCATCAATCGTTGCGCGAACCAAGTTGTACGGGTTTGTAGAACCGAGTGACTTAGCAACAACGTTGGTTACACCCATTACGTCGAAAATCGCGCGCATTGGACCACCAGCAATAATTCCAGTACCGTCTTTAGCTGGAGAGATCAAAACGCGTGATGCGCCATGCTGACCAGTAACAGTGTGTTGTAAAGTACCTTTACGTAAGGAAACTTTGATCATCTTGCGACGAGCTTCGTCCATTGCCTTTTGAACGGCAACTGGAACTTCTTTTGATTTGCCCTTACCCATGCCGATGCGGCCATCGCCATCGCCAACTACAGTGAGTGCCGCGAAGCCGAGAATACGACCACCCTTAACCACTTTAGTTACACGATTAACAGCAATCATCTTCTCGCGAAGACCATCATCACGCTCTTCGTTTTGCATCTTAGTTTGCATTTTTGCCATGTTTTTTCCTAAACCCTATTAGAACTTCAGGCCGGCTTCACGCGCAGCTTCAGCTAAGGCCTTAATGCGGCCGTGGTAACGATGACCTGAACGATCAAAAGCAACATCAACAACGCCTGCCTTAACAGCACGCTCAGCAACCAACTTGCCGATTTGTTTTGCCGCATCAGCGTTGCCGCCGTTCTTGATCGCTTGGCGCAAATCTTTTTCCATTGTTGAAGCAGCAGCTACAACTTTGGTTCCGCATGGGCTGTATACCTGTGCAGAAATATGAGTATTGCTACGGATAACTGTTAAGCGATTTGCTTGAGCTTCAGCAATGCGAATACGAGTCTGCCGAGCACGTCTTTGTCTGGATTCGTCTTTATTCATTTTCTAATCTCGCTTACTTCTTCTTAGTTTCTTTCAGATGCACAACCTCATCCACGTAGCGAACACCTTTGCCTTTGTATGGCTCTGGTGAACGGTATGCGCGAACTTCAGCTGCGACCTGGCCAACTTGCTGCTTGTTGGAGCCTTTAATAATGATTTCCGTTTGCGATGGAGTCTCAGCCTTTACACCCTTTGGCAGGTTGTAAATAATGTCGTGTGAGAAACCAAGTTGCAATTTCAATGTTTCGCCTTGGGCTTGAGCACGGTAACCAACGCCAACCAAGCTGAGCTTGCGCTCAAAGCCTGAAGTTACGCCTACAACCATGTTGTTAACCAAAGCACGTGCTGTACCTGACTGTGCACCAGCTTCTGGAGAGTCGCTGTTTACAACCACTGTCAATACGCCATCTTCTTGCTTCAAACCAACAGTCGGATGCAAGTTATGTGTCAATGTGCCCAATGGGCCTTTAACAGTAATGTTTGCACCATTGATGCTGATTTCAGCGCCCTTAGGAACTGTAATGGGTGATTTACCTACGCGGGACATATTTCGCTCCTTAAGCTACGTAGCAAATAACTTCGCCGCCCACGCCTGTTGCACGTGCTTTACGGTCGGTCATTACGCCTTGAGGGGTTGAAATAATTGCAATGCCCAAGCCATTCATTACCTCTGGAATGTCATGGCGGCCTTTATAGATACGTAGACTTGGTGTTGATACACGGTCAATAAGCTCGATAACAGGACGGCCTGCATAGTATTTGAGATCAATGTGGAGCACAGGCTTAGCTGCTTCACCTTTGATTTCGAAACTTTCGATATAGCCTTCATCTTGCAAAACTTTTGCAATAGCTACTTTAACTTTTGACGACGGCATTGTGACCAAAGGCTTCTGCACTGCTTGCGCATTGCGGATCCGGGTCAACATGTCGGCGATTGGATCGCTGATACTCATGAGTTCTCCTAATTCTTTCGCCGCTTACCAGCTGGCCTTGGTTAAACCGGGGATTTCGCCACGGAAGGCGATTTCACGAATCTTGCTACGAGCCAAACCGAACTTGCGGAATGTGCCACGTGGGCGACCGGTTAATGAACAACGATTTCTTTGACGAATCGGGCTTGCATTACGTGGGAGTGCCTGTAGCTTCAAGCGAGCTTCATAACGCTCTTCATCACTGCGTGATTGATCAGCAATGATTGCTTTGAGTTCAGCACGCTTGGCAGCGTACTTCTCTACAGTTTTAGCGCGCTTATTCTCGCGCTCAATTAGGGATAGTTTTGCCACGTTAGCCTCTTAATTGCGGAAAGGGAATTTGAATGCTGCCAACAAAGCTTTTGCTTCTTCGTCGGTTTTAGCAGTCGTCGTAATACTGATATTGAGACCACGAAGGGCATCAATTTTGTCGTATTCGATTTCAGGGAAAATGATCTGTTCTTTAACGCCGATGTTGTAGTTACCACGTCCATCAAATGCTTTACCGGAGATACCGCGGAAGTCACGTACGCGTGGCAATGCAACAGTAACGAAACGATCCAAGAATTCGTACATGCGTTGACCACGCAATGTCACCATGGCGCCGATTGGGTAGCCCTGACGAATTTTGAAACCTGCAATCGCTTTTTTGGCTTTAGTTACAACTGGCTTTTGGCCTGCAACTTTAGTTAAATCGCCAACTGCATTTTCGATAATTTTCTTGTCGTTCACTGCATCACCCAAACCCATGTTCAGAGTAACTTTGGTAATGCGTGGAACTTCCATTACTGACTTGTAGCCAAACTTAGCAATTAAATCAGCAACAACTTTAGCTTGATAGTGTTCTTGAAAACGTGTGCTCATAATTTCTCCGTGCCCCTTATGCGCTTAATGTCGCGCCAGTGGTTTTGAGGAAACGTTGCTTTTTACCGTCTACGAGTTTGATACCAACACGTGATGGTTTGCCGTTACCGTCAACCAAAGCCACATTAGAAATGTGAACAGGCATAGTCTTGTCAATCATGCCGCCGGTAACACCAGCGGCTGGGTTTGGCTTAACGCTCTTTTTATAAATATTTACGCCTTCGATAACTAATTTCTCATCGAGAACGGCTGTAACAGTTCCTTGCTTGCCTTTATCGCGGCCAGTCAACAGAACTACGGAATCACCTTTACGAATCTTTTTCATATCAGCCTCTTAAATCACTTCGGGGGCGAGAGAAACGATCTTCATGAACTTCTCAGTACGCAATTCGCGTGTAACTGGTCCGAAGATACGTGTGCCAATTGGCTCTAACTTAGCGTTGAGCAATACCGCAGCGTTTGCATCGAACTTAATCAATGAACCATCTGGACGGCGAACACCCTTAGCTGTTCTCACAACAACAGCGTTATAAATATCACCCTTTTTTACACGACCACGTGGAGCAGCTGACTTTACAGTCACCTTAATGACATCACCGATACTGGCGTAACGACGCTTTGAGCCGCCCAATACCTTGATGCACAAAACTTCACCGGCGCCTGTGTTATCGGCGACCTGCAATCTACTTTCGGTTTGTATCATTTCTAATCCCCAACTTATTGGCCTAATGGCAAACAGTCTTGGTTCCGTCTATGGGCTTTAACGAAAGCTAAAACCCGGAATTAATGAAAAACACTGCTTCTCCAATAAAACCAGAGAAGCCCTCTATTCTACTACGTAAAACAGGGATTTGGGAAGTAATTTCGCCAAAATCCCCTAAAAATACCTTAAATACCCTTTGAAGCCTCAACCAAACGGGTCACAACCCAAGATTTAGTGCGTGAAATTGGCTTGGATTCTGCAATTTCAACGGTATCACCCATCTTGTATGTGCCAGCCTCGTCATGAGCGTGGTACTTTTTGGACTGGCCAACATACTTACCAATCACTGGATGCTTAACTTGACGCTCAACCAACACGGTCACAGTTTTTTGCATTTTGTCGCTAACAACGCGTCCCACGAGGGTGCGGCGCAAGGGTTTAGATAATTCTGTCATATCCCTTTTTCCTTATTTCTGTGCAGTCTTTTGGGCAATAAAAGTCTTCACACGAGCGATATCGCGCTTATTTTTACCCAATTGGCTGGTGTTAGTGAGTTGCTGAGTGCCTTTTTGCATGCGGAGCTTGAAACCGGTCTTGAGCAACTCGGTTAACTCTGCATTCAAAGCAGCCAGATCTTTTGAAGCTAATTCTGTATTTTTCATAATCTCTATCCCGATCAACCTAAGTGGCGAATCACGAAAGTGGTCTGTAAAGGCAACTTAGCAGCAGCAAGCTTGAAAGCTTCGCGTGCCAATTGCTCATCAACACCGTCCATCTCGTAGAGCACTTTGCCTGGTTGAATTTCAGCTACGTAGTACTCTGGATTACCTTTACCGTTACCCATACGTACTTCAGCAGGTTTTTGTGAAATTGGCTTATCTGGGAAAATGCGAATCCAAATACGGCCACCACGTTTAATGTGACGAGTCATCGCACGACGTGCTGACTCAATTTGACGAGCAGTCAAACGACCACGGCCAACGG
Organism: Polynucleobacter sp. MG-6-Vaara-E2; assembly: GCF_018687695.1. NCBI lineage: Bacteria > Pseudomonadati > Pseudomonadota > Betaproteobacteria > Burkholderiales > Burkholderiaceae > Polynucleobacter > Polynucleobacter sp. MG-6-Vaara-E2. Next base: position 61,813 of record NZ_CP061303.1, on the reverse strand, counting down.
CCTTCAATCCAAAGTCACCAAAGGCTACTGAACTACCGCGTGTTGCCACGCCAGTGTTACGGCCCTTTTGTTCCTTACGATACTTGCGACGCTTTGGTTGTAGCATGCTTACTCTCCTGACTTCTGCGTATCTGCTGCAGGTGTTTCTACCTTACGCACACGCTTTACTGCTGGCTTAGCAGCAACTAATGGCTTGTCAGCGCCAGCAGCTGGTTTACGAGCAGCTGTTTTACTTGGAGCACGACGGGTTTTCTTTTCTTCGGCAGCTGGTTCAGCAGATGGAGCAGCTACTTGAGCTTCAGCACCGCGACCCAATGTGTCACCTTTGTAAACCCAAACTTTTACACCGATGATGCCGTATGTTGTTTCTGCTTCTGAAGTTGCGTAGTCAATATCAGCCTTCAATGTATGAAGTGGAACGCGACCTTCACGATACCATTCGCGACGAGCAATTTCAGCACCATTCAAACGGCCAGAAGACATGATCTTGATACCTTGTGCGCCAAGACGCATTGCGCTTTGCATTGCACGCTTCATTGCACGACGGAACATGATACGTTTTTCGAGCTGCTGAGTAATAGAGTCAGCGATCAATTGCGCGTCAACTTCAGGCTTACGAATTTCTTCAATGTTCACGTGAACTGGAACACCCATACGCTTTTGCAATTCGCGACGGAGAACTTCAATATCTTCGCCTTTTTTACCAATTACAACGCCTGGACGTGAGCTATAGATAGTGATGCGTGCGTTCTTAGCAGGACGCTCGATCACAACTTTGCTAACGGATGCATTCTTCAACTTCTTCTTCAAATAGCTACGGACATCTACGTCCTCTTTCAGCATCTTTGCGAAGTCAGTATTGTTCGCATACCAACGTGATGTCCAATTCTTCGTTACCGCGAGTCGGAATCCGGTGGGGTTAATCTTTTGGCCCATATCTTTCCTTAGTTACTCAAGGTCACGCTAATGTGACAAGTTTGTTTTTCGATTTGATTGCCACGACCCTTAGCGCGTGCTGTGAAGCGCTTCAAGGAAGTGCCTTTATCAACGATTACCGCTGATACCTTGAGCTCATCAATGTCAGCACCTTTATTGTGTTCAGCATTTGCAATCGCTGATTCAACTACTTTTTTCACAATGAAGGCAGCTTTTTTGGGGCTGAAGTTCAAAATGTTTAATGCGCGAGCAATTGGCAAACCACGGATTTGGTCAGCGACCAAACGTGTCTTTTGCGCAGAAATGCGGGCACCCTTGTGAATAGCTTTAACTTCCATCATCATCCCCTTACTTCTTCGTTACTTTCTTGTCAGCAGCGTGACCTTTGAAAGTACGGGTCAAGGCAAATTCGCCTAACTTATGACCCACCATGTTTTCTGATACATATACCGGAACGTGTTGACGACCGTTATGTACAGCAATCGTCAGACCAATAAAGTCTGGGAGGATTGTTGAACGGCGTGACCAAGTTTTGATCGGCTTTTTGTCCTTGTTGGCTTGTGCAACTTCAACTTTTTTTACTAAGCTGGCGTCGCAGAATGGGCCTTTTTTAGCTGAACGTGTCATATCTATTTATCCTTATCGCTTAACGTTTTTGACGACGTTGAACGATCATCGAAGTTGTACGCTTATTGCGACGTGTGCGATAACCTTTGGTTGGAGTGCCCCATGGAGATACAGGTACACGGCCTTCGCCAGTTCTACCTTCACCACCACCGTGTGGGTGATCTACTGGGTTCATTGCCACACCGCGAACGGTTGGGCGAATACCACGCCAGCGATTTGCACCTGCTTTACCAATTTGACGCAAGCTGTGCTCTTCATTGCCAACTTCACCAATAGTGGCACGGCACTCAATCAGAACACGGCGAACTTCACCGGAGCGCAAACGCACTTGAGCGTATACGCCTTCACGAGCTAGCAATACTGCTGAACCACCAGCAGAGCGTGCAACTTGTGCACCCTTACCTGGGAGGATTTCAACGCAGTGAATGGTGCTACCAACTGGAATATTGCGAATAGGCAAGTTGTTACCAGATTTGATTGGTGCTTCAGAACCATTCATGATTGCTTGACCAACAGTCATGCCCTTAGCAGCAGGAATGTAGCGACGCTCACCATCAGCAAACACGATCAATGCAATATTTGCACTGCGGTTTGGATCGTATTCCAAGCGTTCAACTTTTGCTGGAATACCATCTTTGTCGTTGCGTTTGAAGTCAACAACACGATAGTGATGCTTATGACCACCACCTTTATGACGGGTAGTGATATGACCGTTATTGTTACGGCCCGCTTTTTGAAACTGTGGTTCTAACAATGGTGCAAAAGGTTTGCCTTTATGGAGGTCAGGATTGACCACCTTGACCATTGAGCGACGACCTGGTGAGGTCGGTTTTGTCTTCATCAAAGGCATGATTAATTCGCCTCCGCTTCAAAGTTAATTTCTTGACCTGGCTTCAAATTCACATAGGCCTTCTTAGTGTGGTCACGACGACCTTCAAAACGGCCATAGCGCTTAGGCTTACCTTTTTGATTCACGATTTGAACTGAGTCAACTTGCACTTTGAAGAGCAATTCAACTGCTTGTTTTACATCGCTCTTGTTTGCATCGCGAGCTACTTGGAAAACTACTTGCTCATTCTTCTCTGCAACCATAGTGGCTTTCTCAGAGATAACAGGACCAAGCAGAACCTTCATCAGGTTGTGATCGTTTTTACGGACTTGGCTCATTTCAGCAACTCCTCAATTTTTGCGATCGCTGCTTTGCTTACCAATACTTTTTTGTATTGAACCAAAGCTAAAGGATCGGCGTGCTGTGGCTCACATACAGCAACCTTGTGCAGATTGCGTGATGCCAAGAACAAATTCTCACTAACCTGATCAACGATGATCAAGACTGAATCCAAGCCCATTGCTTTAACTTTGTCAGCTAAAACTTTGGTCTTTGGAGCATCAAGATTGAATTGATCAACAACATTCAAACGACCTTCGCGTGCTAACTGAGACAAAATAGATCTCATACCAGCGCGGTACATTTTTTTGTTTACTTTTTGGCTGAAATTCTCTTCAGGAGAATTCGGGAATATACGACCACCTCCACGCCACAGCGGGGAAGAGCTCATACCAGCACGTGCACGACCAGTACCTTTTTGACGCCAAGGTTTCTTGGTAGTGTGCTTAACTTGCTCACGGTCTTTTTGCGCACGGTTACCGCTACGTGCATTTGCTTGGTAAGCCACAACAACCTGGTGCACCAATGCTTCGTTATATTCACGCTCGAATACTTCTGGTGAAGCTTGTACGCCTGCACCTAAAGTACCGTTGTCTTGGAGAAGCTTAAGTTCCATATTCGCTCTCCTTATTTCTTCTTCAACGGTGTTTTTACCGCTGGAGTAACAATAACTTTACCGCCTGGGGCACCTGGAATAGCGCCTTTAACCATGATGAGATTACGCTCTGCATCAATGCGTGCGATGACTAAATTTTGTACGGTACGTGTAACGTCACCAAGGTGGCCAGTCATGCGCTTACCTGGGAAAACACGGCCTGGATCTTGCGCCATACCGATAGAGCCTGGTACGTTGTGTGATCTAGAGTTACCGTGAGATGCGCGACCAGAAGCGAAGTGATAACGCTTGATGGTACCGGCGTAACCTTTACCGATTGAAACGCCTTGCACATCCACTTTTTGACCAGCAGTAAATGCAGCCTCTGCAGGAATTACTTGTCCTGGTGTCATTTCTGCGATTTTTGCTGCATCTAATTGGAATTCGTTGAGCGCATTACCAGCCATTACACCTGCCTTAGCAAAGTGACCAGCCATTGATTTTGTAACGCGAGTAGCTCTACGTGTGCCATGTGCCAACTGAATAGCGTCATAGCCATCAGTTGCCTGGGTCTTGATTTGAGCGACTCTGTTGTCGCTCACGTCGATTACGGTCACAGGAATCGCTTCCCCCTCGTCCGTAAATAGACGGGTCATGCCGACCTTGCGGCCGATTAAGCCTAAGCTCATATTCATGCTCCACGCCGACTTCGATTGGTCGGCAAAATTAATTTAAGTGATTTACAAGTAAAAGTACTTCTAAATCAATAACTTACAACGTTTTTAATGCTGATAAAGCCTAAAATTCCGCCCAAATAATTGAGCGAAGCCTTTGATTCTATCCCGAAATACCGATCTTGACAAGCAAAAAGACCGGAAACAACAAATTACTGCAACTTAATTTCGACGTCCACACCTGCTGGGAGGTCTAATTTCATCAAAGCATCTACAGTTTTCTCTGTAGGATCAACGATATCCATCAAACGGAGATGGGTACGGATCTCTAACTGATCACGGGATGTCTTGTTCACGTGTGGTGAACGCAAGATATCAAAACGCTCGATACGAGTTGGTAAAGGTACTGGACCCTTCACAACTGCACCAGTACGCTTAGCTGTATCAACGATTTCAGCCGCAGACTGGTCGATCAAACGGTAATCAAATGCTTTAAGGCGAATACGAATTTTTTGGTTTTGCATATTAATTCCAAAGAGCGGTGTGGTGCTGCCACGTTATACATCTAAAGAGCACGGTGACATCAGCAGCACTGATGTCACCGGTTAGCAAACCGCTAAATATTTGTTACTAGTAAAACCTAAAACTTAAGCCAAAATCTTTGCAACCACACCGGCGCCAACAGTACGGCCACCTTCACGGATCGCAAAACGTAAACCTTCTTCCATCGCGATTGGCGCGATGAGTTTTACGGTAATCGTGACGTTATCACCAGGCATGACCATTTCTTTGTCTTTTGGCAACTCGATTGAACCAGTCACGTCCGTTGTACGGAAGTAGAACTGTGGACGATAGTTGTTAAAGAATGGAGTGTGACGACCACCTTCATCTTTACCCAAGATGTAAACCTCGGCTGTAAAGTGGGTATGTGGGGTGATTGAACCTGGCTTAGCCAATACTTGGCCGCGCTCAACTTCTTCACGTTTTGTACCGCGTAACAAGATACCAACGTTATCGCCTGCTTGACCTTGGTCGAGCAATTTACGGAACATTTCAACACCAGTACAAGTGGTTTTGAGAGTTGGTTTGATACCAACGATTTCAATCTCTTCACCAACCTTGATGATGCCGCGCTCGATACGACCAGTTACTACAGTACCGCGACCGGAGATAGAGAACACGTCTTCTACTGGCATCAAGAACGCGCCATCAATTGCACGCTCTGGAGTTGGGATGTAAGTATCTAATGCTTCAGCCAACTTCATGATGGCTTCTTTACCCAATGGGCCTTCATCGCCTTCAAGCGCTAACTTAGCAGAACCTTGAACGATTGGAGTGTCATCGCCTGGGAAGTCGTATTTAGAGAGAAGTTCACGAACTTCCATTTCAACGAGCTCTAACAATTCAGCGTCATCAACCATGTCGCACTTGTTCAGGAACACAACGATGTAAGGAACACCAACTTGGCGTGCCAAGAGGATGTGCTCACGAGTTTGTGGCATTGGGCCGTCAGCTGCAGAGCAAACCAAGATTGCGCCGTCCATCTGAGCAGCACCAGTAATCATGTTCTTAACGTAGTCAGCATGTCCTGGGCAGTCAACGTGAGCGTAGTGACGATTGGCTGTCTCATACTCAACGTGTGCAGTATTAATCGTAATACCACGGGCTTTTTCTTCTGGAGCAGCATCGATCTGATCGTATGCTTTCGCTTCGCCACCGAATGCCTTTGAGAGCACGGTTGCGATTGCTGCTGTCAAGGTCGTTTTACCGTGGTCAACGTGACCGATGGTGCCTACGTTTACGTGCGGTTTTGTCCGCTCGAATTTTTCTTTTGCCATTTTTGTCTGCCTTCTTTAGCTAGTCAATATTCAAAATTAATGTGGATAAATTACTTCGCTTTAGCAGCCATAACTGCTTCAGCAACGTTCTTAGGTGCTTCGGAATAATGCTTAAATTCCATGGTGTAGGTAGCGCGACCTTGGGTCAACGAGCGCAAGCCAGTTGAGTAACCAAACATCTCTGCCAATGGCACTTCAGCACGAACGATCTTACCGCCGCCTGGAATGTCATCCATACCTTGCAAAATACCGCGACGTGATGAGAGGTCACCCATTACGTTACCCATGAAATCTTCTGGTGTTTCAACTTCAACAGCCATCATTGGCTCAAGCAATACTGGTGATGCTTTACGCATACCATCCTTGAACGCCATTGAGCCTGCCATCTTAAATGCGTTTTCGTTGGAGTCAACGTCATGGTATGAACCGAAGAACAATGTTGCCTTGATATCTACAACTGGATAGCCAGCCAAGATACCGGAGTTCAATGTTTCGATAATGCCTTTTTCTACCGCAGGGATGTATTCACGTGGAACCACGCCGCCCTTAATAGCGTCAACGAATTCAAAACCTTTGCCTGGTTCTTGTGGCTCAAGCTTCAAGACCACGTGACCGTATTGACCACGACCACCAGATTGCTTAACGAATTTACCTTCGATCTCTTCGCAAACCTTACGAATCGTTTCACGGTATGCAACCTGCGGCTTACCAACTGTCGCTTCAACACCGAATTCACGCTTCATACGGTCAACCAAAATTTCCAAGTGAAGCTCGCCCATACCGGAAATAATGGTTTGACCTGATTCTTCATCAGTCTTCACGCGGAAAGAAGGATCTTCTTGTGCCAAACGATTCAAAGCAAGGCCCATTTTTTCTTGGTCAGCTTTTGTCTTTGGCTCTACAGCTTGTGAGATCACTGGCTCTGGGAATACCATGCGCTCCAAAATCACAATGCTATCTGGATCACACAATGTTTCACCTGTAGTTGCGTCCTTTAGACCAACTGCAGCAGCGATATCGCCTGCATACACTTCTTTAATTTCTTCACGTTGATTTGCATGCATCTGCAACAAACGGCCAACACGCTCTTTCTTGCCCTTGATTGGGTTGTAAATCGTGTCACCAGACTTCATTACACCTGAATAAACGCGGAAGAAGATGAGCTGGCCAACGAATGGGTCAGTCATGATCTTAAATGCCAATGCGGAGAACTTCTCATCATCAGCAGCTTTACGCTCTGCAGGTGTGCCATCTTCCAATTCACATGGAACTGGTGGCACATCTAATGGAGATGGCAACAACTCAACAACCGCATCTAACATTGCCTGAACGCCTTTGTTCTTAAATGCTGTTCCGCACAGCATTGGAACGATCTCATTAGCGATAGTGCGTTGACGCAATGCTTTTTTGATTTCATCTTCGGTCAAACCTTCGCCGCCGAGATATTTCTCCATTAATTCTTCTGAGCTCTCTGCAGCAGCTTCGAGCATTTTCTCGCGCCACTCTTCAGCAGAAGCCTGTAACTCAGCAGGAATATCTTCATATGTGAACTTGGTACCTTGTGAAGCTTCATCCCAGATGATGGCTTTCATTTTTACCAAGTCGATAACGCCCTTGAAGTTTTCTTCAGCACCAATTGGAATTTGAATCAAGATTGGATTTGCTTTGAGACGTGTCTTCATCTGGTCGTAGACCTTGAAGAAGTTCGCACCAGTACGGTCCATCTTGTTTACGAATGCTAAACGTGGAACTTGATACTTGTTCGCTTGACGCCAAACAGTTTCAGATTGTGGCTGTACACCACCTACCGCACAGTAGACCATGCAAGCGCCATCCAAAACACGCATTGAACGCTCAACTTCAATGGTGAAGTCTACGTGTCCTGGGGTATCAATAATATTGATACGGTGCTCAGGCATATTGCCTGCCATACCCTTCCAGAAAGTGGTGGTAGCAGCAGAAGTAATCGTGATACCACGCTCTTGCTCTTGCTCCATCCAGTCCATGGTAGCTGCGCCATCATGAACTTCACCAATCTTGTGATTAACACCGGTGTAGAACAAAACGCGTTCTGTAGTTGTTGTCTTACCTGCGTCAATATGCGCAGAAATACCGATATTGCGGTATTTGTCGATAGGAGTTTTACGTGCCACTGTTGGTGCCTTTTCTTAACTATTGGATTAGAAGCGGAAATGTGAGAAAGCTTTGTTAGCTTCTGCCATACGGTGAACTTCTTCACGCTTCTTCATTGCGCCGCCACGACCTTCAGCAGCTTCTAATAATTCGTTGGCCAAACGTTGAGCCATAGATTTCTCGCCACGCTTCTTGGCGGCTTCGCGCAACCAGCGCATTGCCAAAGCGGAACGACGTGATGGGCGAACTTCAACAGGAACTTGATAGTTAGCGCCACCAACACGACGGCTCTTTACCTCAACCATTGGCTTAACGTTACCCATGGCTGTTGAAAAAATTTCAAGTGGTTCTTTATTTGCTTTTTTCTCGATATGATCAAAGGCACCGTAAACGATACGCTCTGCAACCGATTTCTTGCCGTCCAACATGAGGACGTTCATGAATTTAGCGACTTCTACATTACCGAATTTTGGATCCGGCAAAATTTCCCGCTTGGGAACTTCACGACGACGTGGCATAACTACTCCTTCAGTTCAGTTAGGGGTGATTCACATGATTCACCCGCTCCGGCTGCCCTACTATCTAAGAAATTTCTAGACGGAACAGCCACTTACTTGTCTTTTGAGTCTGACAAAAAATGACTTAATGCGAATGCCTTACTGCAAAACTACAACTGCTTAATTACAAATTAAGCAGCTTTCTTAGCGCGCTTAGCACCGTACTTAGAACGGGCTTGCTTGCGATCTTTAACGCCTTGTAAGTCCAAAGAGCCGCGAACGATGTGGTAACGCACACCTGGCAAGTCCTTCACACGACCACCGCGGATCAACACTACTGAGTGTTCCTGGAGGTTATGGCCTTCACCACCAATGTATGAAATCACTTCAAAACCATTGGTCAAGCGAACTTTCGCTACTTTACGAAGCGCAGAGTTAGGCTTTTTAGGAGTAGTGGTGTACACACGTGTACAAACACCACGGCGCTGCGGGCTGTTTTGCAGCGCAGGGCTCTTGCTTTTAACGGTAAGCCTTGTTCTTGGCTTGCGTAATAATTGATTAATTGTTGGCATAAAATAGCTCGGTTAGTACTTCTTTGTTGCTTTCTTCAAGAAAATCAATGACTTAGAGAATTTCTAGGTCAAAAAGACCCTCTTCTGAATCAGTAGAACTCAGCATTCTAGCCTGACCAGCCTTTTCCGTCAACCTAATGGGGAAAAAGCTGGCCATTTCTGGCCAGAATTACCAAATTAGCTCGGATCAGCCTCCCCAGCAGGAGCAATGACTTCAGCCTCGATTTCTACAGGGGCGTTAGCCAATGCTTCCTCTTCGGCGGCAATCATTTGAGCGCGATCGCGCTCAAATTGCTCTCTGACCTTGCGGGCACGGCGATAAGACAAGCCGGTACCAGCTGGGATCAGACGACCAATAATGACGTTTTCCTTGAGACCACGGAGGGTATCGGTCTTGCCCATAATTGCGGCTTCGGTCAATACACGGGTGGTTTCTTGGAAAGAAGCCGCTGAAATGAAGCTGTCGGTCGACAAGGATGCCTTCGTAATACCAAGCAATACGTTGTCAAACTGAGCTGGGTGCTTACCTTGGGCGATCACAGCATCGTTCGCGTCATACAACTTAGAACGCTCAACTTGCTCACCGGTGATGAAGGAAGTATCGCCTGGATCAGTTACCTGAACGCGACGCAACATCTGGCGCACGATGACCTCAATGTGCTTGTCATTGATCTTCACACCCTGGAGACGATAAACGTCTTGAACTTCGTCAACGATGTAGATTGCCAACTCTTCGATACCTTTGAGAGTCAAGATGTCGTGTGGATCGGCAGGGCCTTCCACAATCATCTCGCCCTTGTTCACAACTTGACCGTCGTGAACGAGAACCTGCTTCTCTTTAGGAATCAAGAATTCATTGGCTTCACCATCCATATCGGTAATCACCAAACGTTGTTTACCTTTGGTTTCTTTACCGAAGGAAACTGTTCCTGTAACTTTCGCCAAGACAGCCGCATCTTTTGGTGAGCGTGCTTCGAACAATTCTGCAACGCGTGGCAAACCACCAGTAATGTCGCGAGTCTTTTGGGATTCGATTGGAATACGCGCCAACACTTCACCAACTTCGACCTTCTGACCATCTTTAACAGTAATCAAAGCGCCTACCTGGAGGCCAATGTTTACTGGGTGATCAGTACCGGCGATCATGACATCATTGCCTTTGTCATCAATCAAGTTGATCACCGGGCGAACGCCCTTGCTTGCAGCAGAACGACGCTTACCGTCAATTACCACCAAAGTGGAAAGGCCGGTTACTTCGTCAACCTGCTTAGCAACAGTTACGCCCTCTTCAACGTTGTCAAAGCGAGCGATACCAGCATACTCAGAAATAATCGGGCGTGTTAACGGATCCCATGTTGCCAGGCTTGCACCAGCTTTCACTGCTGCATCTTCTTTCAACAAGAGAGTTGCACCGTAAGGCACCTTATGACGCTCGCGCTCACGACCATTCTCGTCAACGATCAAGGCTTCGCCAGAACGTGAAATCACGATCTGCTCGCCCTTCGCATTCTTCACAACACGCATCGTGCCAGAGAACTTCAAAGCACCGTTAGACTTGGCTTCGATATTGCTTGCAACTAAAGCACGTGACGCTGCACCGCCAATGTGGAAGGTACGCATAGTCAACTGTGTGCCTGGCTCACCGATGGACTGAGCAGCGATAACACCGACCGCTTCACCAACGTTTACCAATCCACCGCGACCTAGATCACGTCCGTAGCACTTTGCGCACAATCCGAAGCGGGTTAAGCAGGACAATACTGTGCGAACCTTAACTTCGTCGATCCCCAATGCAACGATCTGATCAACGTGATCTTCGTCGAGCAATGTGTCGTTCGGAACGATGACTTCATGTGTGTCAGGGTGAACGATGTCACCGATACATACACGACCCAAAATACGATCGCGCAATGCTTCGATAATTTCGCCGCCTTCAACAAGCGCCTTCATAGTTACGCCAGAAGTTGCGCCGCAATCCTCTTCAATCACCACGAGGTCTTGAGTAACGTCACACAAACGACGTGTCAAGTAACCAGAGTTCGCTGTCTTCAACGCTGTATCAGCTAGACCCTTACGGGCGCCGTGAGTTGAGATGAAGTACTGCAACACGTTCAAACCTTCGCGGAAGTTCGCAGTAATTGGGGTTTCAATAATGGAGCCATCAGGCTTAGCCATCAAACCACGCATACCAGCCAACTGACGAATCTGCGCTGCAGATCCACGGGCACCAGAATCCGCCATCATGTAGATGGAGTTAAAGGATTCTTGACGCACAGTCTTGCCGTTACGGTCAAGTACGTCAACGTGTGACAACTCATCCATCATCGCCTTGCCAACTTGGTCGCCAGCAGCACCCCAAATATCAACCACGTTGTTATAACGCTCTTGATTGGTTACGAGACCTGACATGAATTGCTTGTCATACTCTTTAACCTTGGAAGAAGCTTCAGTGATGATGCGGTCTTTAGATGTTGGGATCAACATGTCGTCAATCGCAACAGAGATACCAGCATTGGTTGCCAAGCGGAAGCCGGACTGCAAGAGACGGTCAGCAAAAATGACTGTCTCGCGCAAGCCGCACTTACGGAATGAAGTATTGATCAAACGTGAGATTTCTTTTTTCTTCAAAGGCTTGTTAATTTCCTCGAAAGACATGCCCTTAGGCAAAATCTCAGACAAGATGGCGCGGCCAACTGATGTGTGATAAATCTTGGTCTTCTCAGCAAAACGGGCATCGCCTTCTGCTTTCTTGTCCACGATCTCATACTCAGTAATACGCACAGCAACACGAGAAGCCAATTCAACTTGACCTGCTTCGTATGCACGCACTACTTCAGTAATGTTGGCGAAAACCATGCCTTCGCCTTTACCATTGATCTTGTCACGTGTAGCGTAGTACAGACCCAACACCACGTCCTGTGAAGGAACGATTGATGGCTCGCCGTTAGCTGGGAACAATACGTTGTTCGAAGCCAACATCAATGTACGCGCTTCCATTTGCGCTTCGAGCGACAAAGGAACGTGAACCGCCATTTGGTCACCGTCAAAGTCCGCGTTAAATGCCGCGCAGACTAATGGGTGCAGTTGTATTGCTTTGCCTTCAATCAGCATTGGCTCGAAAGCCTGAATACCGAGACGGTGCAATGTAGGTGCACGGTTGAGCATGATTGGATGTTCACGAATCACTTCTTCGAGAATGTCCCAAACGATTGGAGTCTGGCTCTCAACTTCTTTCTTCGCAGCCTTAATCGTAGTTGCGATTCCTAAAGTCTCAAGCTTGTTAAAAATGAATGGCTTGAACAATTCCAAGGCCATCAATTTTGGTAAGCCGCACTGATGCAATTTCAATGTAGGGCCAACCACGATGACTGAACGACCAGAGTAGTCAACGCGTTTACCCAACAAGTTTTGACGGAAACGACCGCTCTTACCTTTAATCATCTCAGCCAAGGACTTGAGCGGACGCTTGTTAGCGCCAGTCATTGCCTTACCGCGACGACCGTTGTCGAGCAATGAGTCAACCGCTTCTTGCAACATACGTTTTTCGTTGCGAACGATGATCTCTGGTGCGCGCAACTCTAACAATCGCTTCAGACGGTTGTTACGGTTGATCACGCGACGGTAGAGGTCGTTCAAATCAGAAGTAGCAAAGCGACCGCCATCCAATGGCACCAATGGACGCAACTCTGGTGGCAATACTGGCAACACTTCCATGATCATCCAGTCAGGCTTAATGCCTGAAGTCTGGAACGCCTCGAGCACTTTTAAGCGCTTAGCGTATTTCTTGATCTTGGCATCGCTACCAGTCGCTTTCAATTCGGCACGAATCGTCTCTACTTCACGATCGATATCAATCGAACGCAAGAGATCACGAATGCCTTCCGCGCCCATGATGGCCGTAAATGCACCATCACCATACTCTTCAGTCTTAGCAATGTACTCATCTTCAGACATGATCTGACCACGCTTCATCGCGCCTTCAGGAGTCATGCCAGGATCAACCACTACATATGCCTCAAAGTAGAGAACGCGCTCGATATCACGCAATGTCATATCGAGAACCATACCCAAGCGGGATGGCAAGGACTTCAAGAACCAAATGTGCGCAACAGGGGCTGCCAACTCGATGTGGCCCATGCGCTCACGACGTACCTTAGCGAGGGTTACTTCAACACCGCACTTCTCGCAAATAACGCCACGGAACTTTAAGCGCTTGTACTTGCCGCATAAGCACTCATAGTCTTTGGTTGGTCCAAAAATCTTGGCGCAAAACAAACCATCACGCTCGGGCTTAAAAGTCCGGTAGTTGATAGTTTCTGGTTTGCGTACTTCACCAAAAGACCATGAGCGAATTTTCTCAGGAGATGCAAGGCCAATCTTGATGACATCAAACTGCTCATCACCCTGCGTTTGCTTAAATAAATCGAGCAATGCTTTCATATCAGTTGCGCTCCATGTCAATGTCAATACCCAACGAACGGATTTCTTTTACCAGCACGTTGAAGGATTCGGGCATGCCAGCATCAATCGTGTGCTCGCCCTTGACGATGTTTTCGTAAACCTTGGTTCGGCCTGCGACGTCATCGGACTTCACTGTCAGCATTTCCTGCAAGACATATGAAGCACCGTATGCTTCGAGGGCCCAGACTTCCATCTCACCAAAGCGCTGACCACCGAACTGAGCTTTACCGCCCAATGGCTGTTGCGTTACTAAAGAGTAAGGTCCGGTTGAACGAGCATGCATCTTGTCATCGACCAAGTGGTGGAGTTTCAAGACGTGCATTACGCCAACAGTTACTGGACGCTCGAACTGATCACCAGTACGACCGTCGAATAAAACCATTTGCTGACGTGATGGAGTCATCCTCAAAGATGCCGCAACATCCTCTGGATATGCCAACTCGAGCATGCGACCGATTTCAGCCTCAGTAGCACCGTCAAACACTGGGGTTGCAAATGGCAAGCCTTGGCGGAGATTTTCAGCCAATACATTGATTTGCTCATCAGTGAAATTGTCGATGTCTTCTTGACGACCAGTTTCGTTATAAAGCTGCTTGAAGAACTTACGCAGTTCTGCTTGCTTAGCATGCTGACGAACCATCTCATCGATACGCTTACCAATACCTTGAGCCGCCCAACCTAAGTGGGTTTCCAAGATTTGACCAACGTTCATACGAGAAGGAACGCCCAATGGGTTCAAGACGATGTCAACAGGGCGTCCGTCAGCCATAAATGGCATATCTTCCGCAGGGGCGATTTTAGAAACCACGCCCTTGTTACCGTGACGACCGGCCATCTTGTCACCAGGCTGTAAGCGACGCTTCACTGCCAAGTAAACCTTAACCATCTTTGTTACGCCAGGTTGCAAATCATCGCCCTGGGTAAGTTTGGTGCGCTTCTCTTCAAAAGCCTCATCAAACTGCTTACGTTTCGCTTCGATAGAAGATTTGATCGCTTCAACTTGTGAGGCGACTTCATCATCTGCCGGACGAATGTCGAACCAATGGTATTTGTCCAAATCAGCAAGGTAATCCTTGTCGATCTTGGTGCCTTTAGCTAACTTCTTAGGGCCGCCGTTGGCAACTTTGCCAACCAACAACTTCTCTAAACGCATAAAGGCATCGCCTTCAACAATACGCAACTGATCGTTTAAGTCCAAACGATAGCGTTGTAATTCTTCTTGAATAATGGACTGTGCACGAGCATCGCGCTCAATACCTTCACGGGTGAAGACTTGAACATCGATAACCGTACCAACCATGCCGGAAGGAACACGCAAAGAAGTATCTTTAACGTCAGATGCTTTTTCACCGAAGATCGCACGGAGGAGCTTCTCTTCTGGGGTGAGAGTTGTCTCTCCCTTTGGAGTTACCTTACCAACCAATACGTCACCCGCTTCAACTTCAGCACCGATGTACACAATACCGCTCTCGTCCAAACGGGAGAGTTGTGACTCAGCCAAATTGGAGATATCACGTGTAATTTCTTCTGAACCAAGCTTGGTATCACGCGCAACCACTGACAACTCTTCAATGTGAATAGAGGTGTAACGGTCATCAGCAACAACGCGCTCGGAGATCAAAATTGAATCTTCGAAGTTGTAACCGTTCCATGGCATAAATGCCACAGTCATGTTTTGACCCAAAGCCAATTCACCCAAATCGGTAGATGCGCCGTCAGCAACAACGTCGCCGCGTGCAACACGATCACCAACCTTCACGATTGGACGTTGATTGATATTGGTGTTTTGGTTTGAACGGGTGTATTTGATGAGGTTATAAATATCTACACCAACTTCACCAGCTGCAGTTTCATCATCGTTAACACGAATCACCACACGGTTTGCATCAACGTAATCCACGATACCACCGCGGTTAGCCAATACAACAGTGCCGGAGTCAACCGCAACAATGCGCTCCAAACCTGTTCCAACCAATGGCTTATCAGGACGCAAGCAAGGAACTGCTTGACGCTGCATGTTCGCACCCATCAACGCACGGTTCGCATCATCGTGCTCTAGGAATGGAACGAGTGAAGCAGCAGCAGAAACGATCTGGCTTGGAGCAACGTCGATGAAATCGATGCGCTCTGGGCTAACCATCATGGTCTCACCAGCTTGACGAGCAGAAACTAATTCGTCAGCTAACTTACCGTTTTTGTCGATCGTCGCATTTGCTTGAGCAATCACATACTTAGCTTCTTCAATCGCAGAGAGATAAACCACTTCATCGCTTACCTTGCTATTGGAAACCTTACGGTATGGAGTCTCTAAGAAGCCATGCTCATTCAAGCGTGCAAACAACGCTAGTGAGTTGATCAAACCAATGTTTGGTCCTTCTGGAGTTTCAATTGGGCAAACACGTCCATAGTGGGTTGGGTGCACGTCGCGCACTTCAAAACCTGCACGCTCGCGGGTCAAACCACCGGGTCCCAATGCAGAAATACGACGCTTGTGCGTGATCTCTGAAAGTGGGTTGGTTTGGTCCATAAACTGGGACAACTGTGAAGAACCAAAGAACTCACGAATTGCAGAAGAGATTGGCTTGCTGTTAATCAAGTCATGTGGCATGAGGTTTTCTGTTTCGGCCTGGCCTAAACGCTCTTTCACCGCACGCTCCACGCGTGACAAACCAGCACGGAATTGGTTTTCAGCCAATTCACCAACGCAACGTACACGACGATTACCTAAGTGATCGATATCGTCTACTTCACCCTTGCCGTTACGCAAATCTACGAGAGACTTAATAGTGTCGAGAATATCTTCGTTTGACAGCACCATTGGGCCTTCCATTTCTGGACGGTTCAAACGGCTATTGACCTTCATACGACCAACACGAGATAAATCGTAGGTATCTTCGCTATAGAACAAGCGCTGGAACAAGGCTTCAACAGCATCTTCTGTTGGAGGCTCGCCAGGACGCATCATGCGGTAGATAGCGATGCGGGCTGCTGTTTGATCAGCAGTTTCATCAGTACGCAATGTCTGAGAAATGTACGCACCAGAATCCAAATCATTGGTGTAAATAGTTTCTAATTGCTTGATGCCAGCATCGCGTAATGTCGCCAACAACTCTTCAGTGATTTCATCATTAGCGTAAGCCAAGATTTCACCAGAATCTGGATCAACGATATTGCGTGCAACTACGCGACCAACTAAGTAGTCGTCTGGTACAGCAATTGTCTTTGTCTTAGCAGCTTCGAGTTCACGAATGTGCTTAGCATTGATACGCTTGTCTTTTTGAATGACCACAACGCCATTCTTATCAAGCACATCAAAGCTAGCCAACTGGCCACGCAAACGCTCAGGAACAAATTCCATTGAACCGCCATTAGCAGTCAAAGAGAAATGATCAAAGTTGAAGAAGTTCGCAAGAATCTGTTCATTGTTTAAACCAATTGCCTTGAGCAAAATAGTGACAGGCATCTTACGACGGCGGTCAACGCGGAAATAGAGAATATCTTTTGGATCAAACTCGAAATCGAGCCATGAACCACGGTAAGGAATGATGCGTGCTGAGAACAGCAACTTACCTGAGCTATGTGTCTTGCCCTTGTCGTGCTCGAAAAACACGCCTGGGGAACGGTGTAACTGAGAAACGATAACGCGCTCAGTACCGTTGATCACAAAAGAGCCGTTTTCTGTCATGAGCGGAATTTCACCCATGTAGACTTCGCTCTCTTTTACCTCTTTAACCTTAGTAGGCGCTTCGCGATCATAAATAATCAAGCGAACTTTTGCGCGTAAGGCAGAGTGGTATGTGTAACCACGTTGCTGACATTCTTTAACGTCAAATGGTGGCTGTGATAACTGGTAAGACACGTATTCCATACGTGCATAGCCATTGTTGGACACAATTGGGAATGCTGATGTAAAGGCAGCCTGAAGTCCCTCAGTAAGACGAGACATTGCCGGCTTATCAGCCTGTAAAAATTTAGCGTAGGATTCCAGCTGCGTTGCGATCAGGTACGGAACCTGGTGGTTATTTACTCGCTTAGCAAAGCTTTTACGGACTCGCTTGCGTTCGGTGAAGCTGTAGTTCATTTCATCTCCGAATTCAGCGACTGTACAAAGATTTGGCGATTGGCCACTACCAATCACTGGCGGACAACACTAAACCGTTTAGATTTAGTGTCCGACCAAACTTGCATTCTGCAGTCGTATCAGAAGGCAAACCCGATTTCAATCAGAAATGAAATCGGGTTTGACCTCTAGAGGTCAAACCCAATATAGCTAACGCCCCTTTGTGAGAGGCGCCAGCAGTATTTGTATTACTTGAGTTCTGCTTTAGCGCCAGCTTCTTCAAGCTTCTTCTTAGCTTCTTCAGCAGTCTTCTTGTCGACGCCTTCTTTGATTGGCTTCGGCGCACCGTCAACCAAATCTTTAGCTTCTTTCAAACCAAGGCCAGTAATCTCGCGAACCGCTTTAATTACTGAAACTTTGTTTGCGCCAGCTTCAACGAGGTTCACTGTAAATTCAGTTTGCTCTGCACCACCAGCATCACCACCGCCAGCACCTGCAGGACCAGCAACAGCCATCGCTGCAGCTGATACACCAAACTTCTCTTCAAACGCTTTAACCAAGTCGTTCAAATCCATAACGGACATGCTACCTACTGCTTCAATGATTTCTTCTTTAGTAATCGCCATTTTTAGCTCCTAATACTTAAATAGTTAATCTGTCGCTTATTCAGCGGCAGGGGTTTCGTTTGCTTCTGTTCCAGCTTCTGGGGCTGCGGCTGCAGGCTCAGCGGCTGCCTCTGGAGCTGCGGCTTCAGCAACTACTTCTGCTGGGGCTGCTGCTTCTACTGCAGGTGCTGCGGCCTCGGCTACAGGAGCGGGTGCTCCAGCTGCCTTTTGTGCTGCTACTGCGCCCAATACGCGAGCCATCGCAGAAACTGGGGCCAACATCACACCCAACAACTGAGATAACAACTCTTCGCGGCTTGGAATTGTTGCGAGGGCTTTTACGCCTGCAACGTCTAACAACTTGCCGTTATATAAGCCAGCTTTAATGACTAGCAAATCTTGAGTCTTAGCAAAGCCCTGCAATACTTTTGCCGAAGCAATCGGATCAGCAGAAATGCCGTAAATCAAGGGGCCAACCATCGAATCAGCAAGAGGCTCAAACTGTGTACCTTGTGCAGCACGGCGTGCCAGTGTGTTCTTCAAAACGCGAAGATATACACCTTGGTCACGTGCGCTAGCACGTAGCTTTGTCAACTGCTCTACTGGAATACCGCGGTATTCAGCGAGCACGACGGTTTGGGCTCCAGCCAATTGAGCGCCGACATCAGCAACAATCGCTTTTTTGTCTTGTACATTCAAAGGCACGGTTTAACTCCATAAAAACCAACTAATAAAAGTTGGGGTTACACACCAGCGTCTGATCATTTGTTCACAAAGATGCTTGTGAAAATCTTTTCAGGGTCGCCATCTGCGCTGGCCATTACTTTCGTAACAATTAAGAATTAACTTCTTTACAAGCAAACCAATTCACCAACGGTCTTTGATGTTCGACTCTCACTCAAAGAGCGGGAGTCGACCCAAAGTTCTTTTTTGCTACAGGCTAATTAAGCTGCCACCTGTAACGATGCTTGGTCTACACGTACGCCTGCACCCATAGTGCTGCTTACGGCAACCTTCTTTAAATAAACGCCCTTAGATGCAGGAGGTTTTGCTTTATTCAAAGCCTCAAGCAATGCGAGCAAGTTCGATTTCAATGCAGCTGGCTCGAATGAACGACGACCAATGCTTGCATGCACGATACCGGCTTTGTCCACGCGGAATTGCACTTGACCAGCTTTTGCATTTTTAACTGCAGTCGCTACGTCAGGAGTAACAGTTCCAACTTTTGGATTTGGCATCAAACCACGTGGGCCCAATACTTGACCTAAAGTACCAACGATTTTCATGGTGTCTGGAGATGCGATCAAAACGTCAAAATCAATTTTGCCGCCTTTAATTTGATCAGCGAGATCTTCCATGCCAACGATTTCTGCACCAGCAGCTTTAGCTTGTTCAGCCTTCTCGCCTTGTGCAAAAACAGCAACACGAACATGCTTACCTGTACCAGCAGGGAGCACTACTGCGCCACGCACAACTTGGTCAGATTTTTTAGCATCAATACCCAACTGAACAGCAACGTCGATAGACTCATCAAACTTTGCAGTTGCACACTCTTTAACGAGGTTCAATGCATCCTCTAATGGGTAGAACTTATTGCGATCAACTTTAGATTGAATTGCTTTAACGCGTTTAGATAACTTAGTCATGATTAGAGACCTTCCACAGTGATGCCCATGGAACGGGCGCTACCAGCGATTGTTCTAACAGCTGCGTCCATATCGGCTGCTGTCAAATCTGGCATTTTTGCTTTAGCGATTTCTTCCGCTTGAGCACGAGTAATTTTTCCTACCTTATCGGTATGAGGACGTGGTGATCCTTTTTCGATCTTCGCAGCCTTCTTAATCATGATGGTTGCTGGAGGAGTCTTCATGATGAATGTGAAGCTCTTATCAGCGAACGCTGTAATCACGACTGGAATTGGTAGGCCAGGTTCCATGCTCTGAGTTTGAGCATTAAACGCCTTACAAAATTCCATAATGTTCAGGCCGCGTTGACCCAATGCTGGACCTACGGGTGGTGATGGATTTGCTTTACCTGCAGGGATCTGCAGCTTAATAAAGCCAATAATCTTCTTTGCCATATGTGCTCCTTAAAGCGCGCCTAGCCTTATTAGGAAAGACCGCTGTTGAGTAAACGCTTCGCTAGTTTTTGGCTTTCTAGCTCCGCTCCTCGGTTATTGCTAACCACTAAAACTTCAAACTACTGCACTGCAAAACAGGACTAAGTCCTTGTTTTTACATCTTTTCTACTTGGCCGAACTCCAGCTCGACTGGGGTACCGCGGCCAAAAATTGTAACAGAAACTCGCAATCTTGACTTCTCGTAGTTCACTTCCTCAACGTTTCCGTTGAAATCAGTAAACGGACCTTCTTTAACGCGAACCATCTCACCCACTTCAAACAGGGTCTTAGGCTTAGGTTTATCCACCCCAGCCTGCATTTGATCCATGATTTTGGTGACTTCTGCTGTAGAAATCGGGCTTGGGCGGTTACGAACACCACCAACGAATCCAGTCACTTTTGGCGTATTTTTCACCAAATGCCAGCTTTCGTCCGTCATTTCCATCTCAATCAGGACATATCCCGGGAAGAAACGACGCTCGGTAACGGATTTTGCGCCAGACTTAATCTCCACAACCTCTTCGGAGGGGACCAAAATGCGGCCAAATTTCTCAGGCATGCCAGAACGTGCAATACGCTCCTCAAGACCTTTTTTGACGCTTTTTTCCATACCGGAATAAGCGTGGATAACATACCAGCGCATATTGCCGGTAGCTTGTGGGTTTGCCGCTACTTCGGAATCAATCATTTTTTACTCACTTCCAGCCTAAAAAGACTGAAAAAACTAGCCATTCAATCAATTTGTCTGCAATCCATAAAAACAGGGACATGATCAGAACAAAGCCAAATACGACTAGAGTCATTTGGGTGGTCTCTTTACGAGTCGGCCAAACAACCTTTTTTACTTCATACCAAGAATCTTTAGCGTAGGCGATAAAACGACGCCCATCCGGTGAAATCGCCACAATCAGAACCGCAGCTGCAATGCCACCAAACAAAACTGCTAAGCGCACCAATAAAGATTGGTCGATGAGCGTGTAGTAAAGAACTAACGCAGCAACGACGATTAAAGCAGCGAGTCCGGAGACCCAGCTGCTCTTTTCTTCAGAGTGACTTACTGTTTGTTGAGACATATAACTTTCAGATCAAATCGTGGCAGGGGCGGAGGGCATCGAACCCCCAACCTTTGGTTTTGGAGACCAACGCTCTGCCAATTGAGCTACACCCCTTTATAAAAAACTATTAAGCCAAAATCTTTGCAACCACACCGGCGCCAACAGTACGGCCACCTTCACGGATCGCAAAACGTAAACCTTCTTCCATCGCGATTGGCGCGATGAGTTTTACGGTAATCGTGACGTTATCACCAGGCATGACCATTTCTTTGTCTTTTGGCAACTCGATTGAACCAGTCACGTCCGTTGTACGGAAGTAGAACTGTGGACGATAGTTGTTAAAGAATGGAGTGTGACGACCACCTTCATCTTTACCCAAGATGTAAACCTCGGCTGTAAAGTGGGTATGTGGGGTGATTGAACCTGGCTTAGCCAATACTTGGCCGCGCTCAACTTCTTCACGTTTTGTACCGCGTAACAAGATACCAACGTTATCGCCTGCTTGACCTTGGTCGAGCAATTTACGGAACATTTCAACACCAGTACAAGTGGTTTTGAGAGTTGGTTTGATACCAACGATTTCAATCTCTTCACCAACCTTGATGATGCCGCGCTCGATACGACCAGTTACTACAGTACCGCGACCGGAGATAGAGAACACGTCTTCTACTGGCATCAAGAACGCGCCATCAATTGCACGCTCTGGAGTTGGGATGTAAGTATCTAATGCTTCAGCCAACTTCATGATGGCTTCTTTACCCAATGGGCCTTCATCGCCTTCAAGCGCTAACTTAGCAGAACCTTGAACGATTGGAGTGTCATCGCCTGGGAAGTCGTATTTAGAGAGAAGTTCACGAACTTCCATTTCAACGAGCTCTAACAATTCAGCGTCATCAACCATGTCGCACTTGTTCAGGAACACAACGATGTAAGGAACACCAACTTGGCGTGCCAAGAGGATGTGCTCACGAGTTTGTGGCATTGGGCCGTCAGCTGCAGAGCAAACCAAGATTGCGCCGTCCATCTGAGCAGCACCAGTAATCATGTTCTTAACGTAGTCAGCATGTCCTGGGCAGTCAACGTGAGCGTAGTGACGATTGGCTGTCTCATACTCAACGTGTGCAGTATTAATCGTAATACCACGGGCTTTTTCTTCTGGAGCAGCATCGATCTGATCGTATGCTTTCGCTTCGCCACCGAATGCCTTTGAGAGCACGGTTGCGATTGCTGCTGTCAAGGTCGTTTTACCGTGGTCAACGTGACCGATGGTGCCTACGTTTACGTGCGGTTTTGTCCGCTCGAATTTTTCTTTTGCCATTTTTAATCTGCCTTTAGTTAACTCTTAAACCAAACACGAAATACATAATTAATAAAACCAAACATGGTGCCCATGGGCAGGATCGAACTGCCGACCTCTCCCTTACCAAGGGAGTGCTCTACCACTGAGCCACATGGGCGAAAACTAATACAACAAATCTGGAGCGGGATAAGAGAATCGAACTCTTGACCGAAGATTGGAAATCTGCTGTTTTACCATTAAACTAATCCCGCACATCTGGTGGAGGGGGTAGGATTCGAACCTACGTAGGCGTAGCCAACAGATTTACAGTCTGCCTCCTTTAGCCGCTCGGACACCCCTCCGCGAACCCAATATTCTGACTCCAAATGGAGTTTCTGTCAATCTCTCAAACGCTTTGCACAAGTAAAAACGCCCAGACCTAAAAGGGTCTGGGCGTCGCATTGGTGCCCGGCAGTTACCTACTTTCACACGGGTAATCCGCACTATCATCGGCGTAGAATCGTTTCACTGTCCTGTTCGGGATGGGAAGGAGTGGTTCCAATTCGCTATGGTCACCGGGCGTAGAGGGTTGAGCTGCTGAATAAATCAACAGCTCTATTTGAGTAAGCATGTAATAAGGATGCAGATTAAATCTGGCAAACATCCAACACAATAGTGCTGGTTATAGGATCAAGCCTAACGGGCAATTAGTATCGGTTAGCTTAACGCATTACTGCGCTTCCACACCCGACCTATCAACGTTGTGGTCTTCAACGACCCTTTATGTAGGTTAAACCTACGGGAGATCTCATCTTCAGGCAAGTTTCCCGCTTAGATGCTTTCAGCGGTTATCTCTTCCGTACATAGCTACCCTGCGATGCTTCTGGCGAAACAACAGGTACACCAGCGGTACGTCCACTCCGGTCCTCTCGTACTAGGAGCAGCCCCCGTCAAATCTCCAACGCCCATGGCAGATAGGGACCAAACTGTCTCACGACGTTTTAAACCCAGCTCACGTACCTCTTTAAATGGCGAACAGCCATACCCTTGGGACCGGCTACAGCCCCAGGATGAGATGAGCCGACATCGAGGTGCCAAACACCGCCGTCGATATGAACTCTTGGGCGGTATCAGCCTGTTATCCCCAGAGTACCTTTTATCCGTTGAGCGATGGCCCTTCCATACAGAACCACCGGATCACTATGACCTGCTTTCGCACCTGCTCGACTTGTCGGTCTCGCAGTTAAGCACGCTTTTGCCATTGCACTTTAGGTACGATGTCCGACCGTACCAAGCGTACCTTCGTACTCCTCCGTTACACTTTGGGAGGAGACCGCCCCAGTCAAACTGCCTACCATGCACTGTTCCCGACCCGGATAACGGGCCAAGGTTAGAACCTCAAATAAATCAGGGTGGTATTTCAAGGTTGGCTCCAACAGAACTAGCATCCTGTTATCAACGCCTCCCACCTATCCTACACAGACCGATTCAAAGTCCAATGCAAAGCTACAGTAAAGGTTCATGGGGTCTTTCCGTCTAGCCACGGGTAGATTGCATCATCACAAACATTTCAACTTCGCTGAGTCTCAGGAGGAGACAGTGTGGCCATCGTTACGCCATTCGTGCAGGTCGGAACTTACCCGACAAGGAATTTCGCTACCTTAGGACCGTTATAGTTACGGCCGCCGTTTACTGGGACTTCAATCAAGAGCTTGCACCCCATCATTTAATCTTCCAGCACCGGGCAGGCGTCACACCCTATACGTCCACTTTCGTGTTTGCAGAGTGCTGTGTTTTTATTAAACAGTCGCAGCCACCTTTTTATTGCAACCCTTTCGTCCTTCCGTTGTTCACGGTCAAACTACAAGGGCGCACCTTATCCCGAAGTTACGGTGCAAATTTGCCGAGTTCCTTCTCCTGAGTTCTCTCAAGCGCCTTAGAATACTCATCTCGCCCACCTGTGTCGGTTTGCGGTACGGTCTTGTTAGACTGAAGCTTAGAGGCTTTTCTTGGAACCACTTCCAATTGCTTCGCGAATAAATTCGCTCGTCTCACGCCCTTGAATTACGCTACCGGATTTACCTAATAGCCATCTCCAACGCAAGAACCGGGACTTCCAACACCCGGACAACTTTCCGCGATCCGTCCCCCCATCGCATCTAACAATGGTCAAGGAATATTAACCTTGTTCCCATCAGCTACGCATCTCTGCCTCGCCTTAGGGGCCGACTCACCCTGTTCCGATGAACGTTGAACAGGAAACCTTGGGCTTACGGCGAGGGGGCTTTTCACCCCCTTTATCGCTACTCATGTCAGCATTCGCACTTCTGATACCTCCAGCATCCTTTACAAGACACCTTCACAGGCTTACAGAACGCTCTCCTACCATCACATTGCTGTGATCCGCAGCTTCGGTTATATGCTTAGCCCCGTTACATCTTCCGCGCAGGACGACTCGATCAGTGAGCTATTACGCTTTCTTTAAAGGATGGCTGCTTCTAAGCCAACCTCCTGACTGTTTTAGCCTTCCCACTTCGTTTCCCACTTAGCATATATTAGGGACCTTAGCTGGCGGTCTGGGTTGTTTCCCTCTTGACACCGGACGTTAGCACCCGATGTCTGTCTCCCGTGCTTGCACTTGTAGGTATTCGGAGTTTGCTATGGCGCAGTAATCCGCAATGGACCCCACTACCATGACAGTGCTCTACCCCCTACAGTGATACACGAGGCACTACCTAAATAGTTTTCGGAGAGAACCAGCTATTTCCAGTTTTGTTTAGCCTTTCACCCCTATCCACAGCTCATCCCCTAACTTTTCAACGTTAGTGGGTTCGGTCCTCCAGTACGTGTTACCGCACCTTCAACCTGGCCATGGATAGATCAACTGGTTTCGGGTCTACACCCAGCAACTAGCGCCCTATTCGGACTCGCTTTCGCTACGCCTTCCCTATTCGGTTAAGCTTGCTACTGAATGTAAGTCGCTGACCCATTATACAAAAGGTACGCAGTCACCCCTTACGAGGCTCCTACTGTTTGTATGCACACAATTTCAGGATCTATTTCACTCCCCTCCCGGGGTTCTTTTCGCCTTTCCCTCACGGTACTTGTTCACTATCGGTCGATTACGAGTATTTAGCCTTGGAGGATGGTCCCCCCATATTCAGACAGGATTTCTCGTGTCCCGCCCTACTTGTCTCTAGCCTAGTACCACTCAATAATTTTCACATACGGGACTATCACCCTTTATTGTTGGACTTTCCATTCCATTCTGTTAATTACTGAGCTATCACTAGAAGGCTCTTCCCATTTCGCTCGCCACTACTTTGGGAATCTCGGTTGATGTCTTTTCCTCTTGCTACTTAGATGTTTCAGTTCACAAGGTTCGCTTCTCATACCCTATGTATTCAGGTATGGATACCACAAAAGTGGTGGGTTTCCCCATTCAGAAATCCCCGGATCAAAGCTTATTTACCAGCTCCCCGGGGCTTATCGCAGGTTATAACGTCTTTCGTCGCCTGTAATCGCCAAGGCATCCATCATGTGCACTTATTCACTTGATCCTATAACGAGCACCATTGCTAGTAACCGTTATAGGTTTTTACTTCTACTTCTGACATGTTTGCCGTAATCCAAACTGTAAGTACTTGTTAAGAACTTTGTAAAACTCGTTTGATATTACTGATTGATGATTCAATCTTTACCCTTATTACATTGTCAAATGTCCTCTCAAAGAAACATTTGACACTTTGCTTACTCAAATTTTTAAAGAACAGCCATAAATGGCAAAACTAAACAATCGTTAAATCGCTTAGTTTTGACATTTAGATGTTGGTGGAGGATGACGGGATCGAACCGACGACCCCCTGCTTGCAAAGCAGGTGCTCTCCCAGCTGAGCTAATCCCCCAACGTCCACTAAGTCCATATCACTGCTGCTGATGGTGGGTCTGGTAGGACTTGAACCTACGACCCCTGCGTTATCAACACAGTGCTCTAACCAGCTGAGCTACAGACCCGTGGCTTTTATTGTCAACCGATAAGTGTGGGCACTATAGCTCCAGCATCTTTTCTCTAGAAAGGAGGTGATCCAGCCGCACCTTCCGATACGGCTACCTTGTTACGACTTTACCCCAGTCATGAACCCTGCCGTGGCAGTCGCCCCCCTTGCGGTTAGGCTAACGGCTTCTGGCAAAACCCACTCCCATGGTATGACGGGCGGTGTGTACAAGACCCGGGAACGTATTCACCGCGACATTCTGATCCGCGATTACTAGCGATTCCAGCTTCACGTAGTCGAGTTGCAGACTACGATCCGGACTACGATGCATTTTCTGAGATTAGCTCCCCCTCGCGGGTTGGCAACCCTCTGTATGCACCATTGTATGACGTGTGAAGCCCTACCCATAAGGGCCATGAGGACTTGACGTCATCCCCACCTTCCTCCGGTTTGTCACCGGCAGTCTCTTTAGAGTGCTCTTGCGTAGCAACTAAAGACAAGGGTTGCGCTCGTTGCGGGACTTAACCCAACATCTCACGACACGAGCTGACGACAGCCATGCAGCACCTGTGTTCACTTTCTCTTACGAGCACCTAATGTATCTCTACTTCGTTAGTGACATGTCAAGGGTAGGTAAGGTTTTTCGCGTTGCATCGAATTAATCCACATCATCCACCGCTTGTGCGGGTCCCCGTCAATTCCTTTGAGTTTTAATCTTGCGACCGTACTCCCCAGGCGGCTGACTTCACGCGTTAGCTACGTTACTCAGGATGTAAATCCCGAACAACTAGTCAGCATCGTTTAGGGCGTGGACTACCAGGGTATCTAATCCTGTTTGCTCCCCACGCTTTCGTGCATGAGCGTCAGTGTTATCCCAGGGGGCTGCCTTCGCCATTGGTATTCCTCCACATATCTACGCATTTCACTGCTACACGTGGAATTCTACCCCCCTCTGACACACTCTAGCTATACAGTCACAGGCGCCATTCCCAGGTTAAGCCCGGGGATTTCACGCCTGTCTTGTATAACCGCCTGCGCACGCTTTACGCCCAGTAATTCCGATTAACGCTCGCACCCTACGTATTACCGCGGCTGCTGGCACGTAGTTAGCCGGTGCTTATTCTTCAGGTACCGTCATTCCCGGACTGTGTTAGAGCCGGTGTTTCTTCCCTGACAAAAGAGCTTTACAACCCGAAGGCCTTCTTCACTCACGCGGCATTGCTGGATCAGGGTTGCCCCCATTGTCCAAAATTCCCCACTGCTGCCTCCCGTAGGAGTCTGGGCCGTGTCTCAGTCCCAGTGTGGCTGATCGTCCTCTCAGACCAGCTACTGATCGTCGCCTTGGTGGGCTTTTACCCCACCAACAAGCTAATCAGGCATCGGCCGCTCTAATCGCGCGAGGTCTTTCGATCCCCCGCTTTCCCCCTCAGGGCGTATGCGGTATTAGCACAGCTTTCGCTGCGTTATCCCCCACGATAAGGTACGTTCCGATGTATTACTCACCCGTTCGCCACTCGCCACCAGGTGCAAGCACCCGTGCTGCCGTTCGACTTGCATGTGTAAGGCATGCCGCCAGCGTTCAATCTGAGCCAGGATCAAACTCTTCAGTTCAATTCCTGTGATCCTTGCGGATCGTCGCACTCATTCAAGAAATCGACTTGGTAAAAAAACCAAATCTTTACTGTCTATGAGTACTATTTATTTACATCTGTCCCGAAGGACTGGATGCTTTCACTTAGTACCCACAATTATCGGTTGACTAATTTTTAAAGAGGGCTGAATCGTTTTTCAAAAACATTCAGCGAAGAAGCGAGACTATGACATACCCGAATAGGGTTGTCAACACCTTTCCCACTCTTTTTCCTAAATTATGTGAAGATTTTTCTGACTTTAAAAATTAGTTCAATGAAATCATAGACATAAAAGTCGAAAAAAAATTTAATTTTTTTGAAAATTTTCTTGATTTGGCGCTTTTTTTGGAAAGGTGGCGTGACTAGATCTGCATTTTTGATGCTTTATTTGCATATTCGCCACACCCTAGGGAAAACCCTGAAATTTTCCTTGTATTCTGTTAAAATATTGCTATGCACAATAAAAGAGCGAACAATCACTCACCTTCCAAGCCCTATTTGGCTGGGCATGCTGTTCCTGTGCGCGAACTTCATTCGGGACATAGGTCAGAAATTCTGAACCACCTATTGCAACTTGGCGAAGAGGATCGTCGCCTACGCTTTGGCACCCAAACTCCTGATGAAGTCATTCATCATTACGTTGAAGGCCTTGATTTCAATAGAGATACCGTATTTGGCGTATTTGACGCCGACTTAAAACTCATTGGCGTAGCGCATTTAGCTTATTTGCCAGAAATCAATGGTCAGGCGCGTGCTGCTGAGTTTGGTGTGTCTGTGTTACCTAAGGGTAGGGCGCAGGGCCTTGGCACTGCGCTGCTACAGCGTTCTGCAGTGCATTCACGCAATAGCAACATTCAAACGCTTTATGTTCACTGTCTTGCCAACAACAAGGCCATGATGCATTTGGCACAAAAAGCAGGTATGACGGTTGAATACGCCTATGGCGATGCTGATGCATATCTCAAATTACCTCCAGCAAACCCCAGCAGCATTGTTGCTGAAGCTGCAAATGAGCAATGGGCAGATTTTGATTACGCGCTGAAAGAAAACTTGAAGCTTGCTAATCAAGCTTGGTGGTGGTTTCTGGGAAGGCCTGGTCACGCACGTTAATGTGCGCAACATTTCTTTTTTAGTTTTGCTGCGGAGCTCCGCGCAGTATCCAACTTGTAAGTAGCGTTAAATCGGTCGCGCTTAATTTTGCGTTTGCAGGCATTGGAACAACGCCCCATGAGCCTGCACCGCCCTTAGCAATTTTATTTTTCAAAAATGCTTGCGCATTTGAATCGCTTTTATATTTTTGCGCAATCATTTGAAAGCTTGGGCCAACAATTTTTTTATCTATAGCATGACACCCTAAGCATGCATTTTGCTTAGCAAGCGCAAATGCTTTTTGATCCTCTTCGTTTGCTTGTGCAGCTGGAATGAAATATGCAAGCACTGTAAATAAAAAAATTATTTTTGCAATTGCTCGCCTCATGCACATCACAAACTTAGAAAAAATTTATTGGAATTTTGGAGGCGAACTTGGCTGCGTTTGATCAGCCTTGCCTTGTTTTTCTAGACGATTTTTTTCTTGTTCTGAAATGATGTCAAAGTAAACATAAACATCTTTCACGCCATTAGTATTGCTGGCAACTTTCTTGGCCAGATCCGCTTCATTCTGCGTCAAGATACCCATGAGGTATATGCTAGTTCCCTCTGCAACAATTGTCATTGAATTAGATGGCAACTTATCTGTAAAAATCATTTGTGTTTTTATCTTTGACTCAAGATAGGAATCATTGGCGCGTGCAGTGTATGTGCTGTTTGGGCCAATTACCAATTCATTGAATACGCTACGCGCATTCTTCATGGCCTTTACATATGCCCCGGCCTCACCCTTAATATCAGCATCTTTCACTTCGCCAGTTAACAAAACTTTTTGATTGAAAGACGTGACATTGATGTGGGCGCTATCGCCAAACTTTTTCGCAAGGGCAGCATTTGCCTCTAATTCAATTCCGTTGTCGATAGCTTGTACGCCTGGCGTACGTCTATCGGCCATGATGCTCGCACCAGCTGCGACTCCGCCCACCGCAAGGACTCCACAAGCTGATAGTTGTGTCGCAATAACCAAAGCAATGACTAATTTACCGAAGAATTGAATTTGCATTTAAGTATCTTTACTGTTGGATAAACATTAATCGAGTAATACGTGATCAACACCATCACATAAACCATGTAATAGAACTAAATGGGTTTCTTGAATGCGAGCAGTGCGTGTTGAAGGGGCGCACAAGTGAATATCGTCTTTATCCAAAAGGCTCGCAATCTTACCGCCACCATTTCCAGTGAGCGCAATAATTTTGATGCCGATCTTTTTTGCCGCTTCAATTGCTTTGATGACATTCTTTGAATTGCCAGAAGTAGAGATGCCTAACAGAATGTCACCTTTTTTACCTAGGCCACGCACCTGCTTGCTAAACACTTCGTCATAACTGTAATCGTTACCAACAGCAGTCAAGATCGAGCTGTCTGTGGTTAATGCAATAGCGGCCAGCTCTTGCCGCTCTCGCTCAAAACGCCCAATTAATTCTGCGGCGAAATGTTGTGCATCTGCTGCAGAACCACCATTGCCGCAGGCCATGACCTTACCGCCAGACTTTAAACAATCCACCATTGCCAGTACGCCTTGTGCAACTGATTCAGGGAGAACCTTTTCAGCCTCTTGCTTAACTGCAATGCTGTCTAAAAAGTGTTGAGATGCGCGTTTACGCAAACGTTCAAGAGTATCTTTATCCATAGCAATATTATGCGCCAAAGAAGGTCTAAATTCCGATGCGATCAGCTTAACTCAAAAGCAACGTATTCTCTTGCTTATTGATAAACCTTCAGCAGACAATATCCTCATGGAACTAGGCTCATTAGACTTTTTAAAGCAACAAGATTTGCCTGCTGGTGCCCTGTATATGGTTGCCACACCTATTGGTAATTTGGGTGATATCACCTTACGCGCACTACACGTACTCAACGCGATGGATGGCATTGCCTGCGAAGATACGCGGCACAGCGCCGCACTATTGCAACAATTTGGTATTCATAAAAAATGTATGGCCTTACATGCGCACAACGAGCTTGGTAGTGCGCAAACAGTCATTCAGCATTTGGCAAACAATGAACGTTGGGCGTATATCTCCGATGCCGGCACACCCGGCGTATCAGACCCAGGCGCTCGCCTAGTAGATGAAGTGCAAAAAGCAGGTATGCGAGTGATTCCGGTCCCCGGTGCTAGCTCTGTATCGTGCGCGGTCTCAGTTGCTGGATCCGTCATGCTTAACTCTGATGGGCAATTTCAATTTCTAGGATTCTGGCCACACAAAAGCAAAGAGCGTGATGCCCTCTTGCAAGATATAGGTAGCAGTAAAAAAACCAGCATTTTTTTTGAGTCGCCACACAATATTCGCGAGACACTGCTCTTGCTCTCTAATGCCTTAGAAAATGATCGGCAAGTTTTCATCTGTCGCGAACTGACTAAAAAATTCGAACAACTTGTTTCCATTCAAGCGCAGAATATTCCCGCTTGGCTTGAAAATACTGAAAGCCTTAAGGGCGAATTTGTTATTCTCATCGCTGGGCGCCAAGCCAGTGCTAATGAGGCCCCAGAGCATGCCTCCCTGATTCGCTGGGCCAATGCACTAAGCCCATACTTAGGTAGCAAAGAAATCGCCACTGTACTTGCACAAGTGTTAGGCCTAGCAAAAAAAGATGCCTACCAAATTGCCTTGGATGCAAAAGAGGACGAAACAGGAAAATAAAAAAGCTGGCGTAAAGCCAGCTTTAATCATTTGCAACTGCTAGGAGCAATTCAGACTTACTTACTCTCCTGAGTATTTTTTGATGTGTTTGCATCTTGAAGATTTAACTTTGCCACCGGCTTAATGATTTGCTCTGCAGAAGCTGCAGCATCGGTGCGCTTCCCATTGTTTACAAATACCATCAATAGCAAAATGATGATCAAGGGCACAAAAAAGCTTGCAAACACCATGATGATGAGTTGTTTTGGGGACTTAATCAGATTTCCGTGCTCGTTGCTCATAAGAATTTATCGTTTGACGGGTTTTAGGGTTGTTTTGCAGCGATTATAACTAGAGAGTAGGGGTATAGGCACTTACAATAGGGCGGTTACCAGTTTTCCCGGCGCCCGTAGCTCAGTGGATAGAGTATTGGCCTCCGAAGCCAAGGGTCGCAGGTTCGATTCCTGCCGGGCGCGCCAAAACAGAGGGGGTTTTTGACCTAAATCATGCAAAAAATCACGAAAACCGCTATCATTTGCATCTAACTTATTGATTCTTATCGTGTCTACACATCTAAATTCAGCCCTTTCAGAGCCTTCTCTGATAAATCCTTTGCCTCCAGAGGCGCCATTACCGCACCGCAAAATTATTCGCAGCTGGCTAATCCCAATGGCACAAGGCGAAACAGGCCGCGCAATTTTATTGCTCATCATTGACTCCCTTTTGTGGCTGGGCTGCATTGCCGGCACAGTATTTGTTGAGAGCATTCTGCTTAAAGTCGTTTTTGGAGTCGTTGCAGGATTTGTAACTGGTCGTATTTTTATTTTGGGTCACGATGCCTGCCATCAAAGTTTCACCCCAAATCGTGAACTCAATAAAGTACTAGGAAGAATTGCATTCTTGCCTTCACTTACTCCATACAGCTTGTGGGATGTTGGTCATAACGTCGTTCACCATGGCCAAACAAATTTAAAAGGTTTCGACTTTGTTTGGGCACCACTCTCAAAATCTGAGTACGACGCGCTATCCCCATTTCGTAAGACTTTAGAGCGCCTCTATCGTAGCGGCTGGGGTCCTGTTTTCTACTACTTAATTGAAATTTGGTGGAGACGTGAGTACTTCCCAAATGCCCAAAACAAGCCGGGTGATCGTCCGATCTTCTTAAAAGACAATTTGCTCGTTACTGCATTTGCAATTATTTGGATTGGTTGCCTTATTGCTGGTGCCATCGCCACCGGTCAATCAATTTGGGTAGGTTTAATCACTGGCTTTGCGGTGCCATTCCTATTTTGGAACGGCATGATTGGATTTGTGGTCTATGTTCACCACACTCACCCATCAGTGTCTTGGTACGACAAAAAATCGGAATGGTTACGCGACCAACCTTTTGTATAAACTACGGTTCACCTGACTTTTAACTGGATTTGGGGCGCCCTAATGCACCACATCATGGAGCATACTGCTCACCACGTCGACATGAGCGTACCTCTCTATCGCCTTCCAGAGGCCCAAAAAACCCTCGAAACCATCCTTCCAGAGCGCATTTTTATTCAAAAGTTCTCTTGGTCCTGGTATTTCGACACTGCACGAAAGTGCAAGCTCTATGATTTTGAGAATAAGGCTTGGTTGGACTTTGATGGCAATAAAACGGCTGATTCTGTCCGAGTTGTCTTAACCCCAATCCCAGCAGGACAAAACGGTTAAAATAGATCTCTGTACAAAGTTTTGCCTTACCCGGATTGCCCATGACCACTTCAACTCCAGCCGCTACCCAAGACAGCTCTCAGAGCCTCAAATTTTGCTCTTCCTGCAGCCGTGAAAAACGACTTGAGGGCGGCACATGGATTCCAACAAGTAATCGCAAGCAACGCTGGATTTGCGCTAGCTGCCTATACAACCGTACACACCGTACCGGTTCTGCAAAAACCTAAAACTTTAGCTTTACTGTTTTAAGCGCCATCCCCAACATAGGGATTGGTCTTGCGTTCCTTTCCGAACGTTGACATTGGTCCGTGACCAGGCACAAACTGCACATCGTCACCTAATGGCCAAAGCTTCGTTTTAATCGCATTGATTAAATCTGCATGATTGCCTCGAGGGAAATCTGTTCGACCAATTGAGCCTGCAAACAAAACATCGCCCACTATCGCTAAGCGATCATCTTTATCAAAAAAGATAACGTGTCCCGGCGTGTGACCTGGGCAATGGAACACCTCCAGATCAACCTTGCCAACTTGAACATGATCACCATCATTTAATCAACGATTGTGCTCAAATGTTTTGGCATGACCAAAACCAAAGCGCACAGTTTGCTCGGGCAGCTGATCAATCCAAAAGCGCTCATCCTCTTGCGGCCCCTCAATCGGAATGTTCAACTGGTCAGCTAAATCTTTGGCAGCCGCACAATGGTCTAGGTGCCCATGTGTCAGCAAAATCTTTTTTACATTCCCGCCCATTTGCTTAACGCCATCAAGGATCTTGTCGATATCGCCGCCAGGGTCAACGATGGCAGCGTCCCCAGTTTCTTGGCAAACCAAAATTGAGCAGTTTTGCTCAAAAGGCGTTACGGGAACAATTCCTAATTTAATCGGCATGTATAAGTAATGTATAAAAACCTAGTTCAGGGGACTCAGCATAAAATATTCTCAAAGGATAAACAATGAATACCCAAGATACATTTAAATTTGCAGAAACCCATGAATAGGCCGACCTAGAAAGTGATGGCTTAGTTTGGGTTGGTATAAGTAATCATGCTCAAGAAGCATTGGGTGACGTGATGCTCTTTCAAGCGCCTAAGCTTGGTCAACAAGTCAAACAGGGTGAAGCGATTGCAGTGATCGAGTCCGTCAAGGCAGCAAGCGATATTCATGCACCAGTGAGTGGTGAAATTGTGGCACTCAACGCAGAGATAGATGCTTCACCAGAATTGGTAAACGAAAAGCCTTATAGTGTTTGGTTGTTCAAAATTAAACCTGAATCGGATAGCAGTCTTAATGCAGATCTCGAACAACTCATGAATCTAGAGCAGTACGAGTCTGGGCCAGGGGCTTAAAGCGTTAAATGGAAATAGGATCGCGTTCAATCAACCAACGAACTTTCTCGTTCTTGCTAATTCGTCCCTGTGAGCTTTCACGCATATCTCGATCAATAGCTTCAAGCACATCCTGTAACCGCCTACGATCATCGGACTCAAGCACGAGCTGAGCTCTCTCTACACCTGCAACCCGCACCATGCTTTTGGGGACTGGGTCATAGACGCGCAACCCCTTATAAATAAGGCCTTGAGACTTTAAGCGTCCCTTGAGAGCATTGAGAAAATGAATCGCTTTATCCAAACTCTTTGCTTCTGCATGCACCATGCCTTGGTAAGAAAAGGGGGGTAATTTAGCCTCATCTCTTTCATTGGCAATGTGAGATAAAAAGCCATCGACATCATGGCGCAGTAGATATTGAAATACCGCTGCCTCAGGAAATTGAGTCTCGATATAAATATCGCCACTTTGCTCGCCATCCTTACTCGACCTTCCAGCTCGACCTGCAACCTGCACCAACTGTGCAAACAGTCTTTCTGCCGCCCGAAAGTCTTGCGAGAACAGGCGACTATCAGCATCTAAAACTGCAACCAAACCGATATTTTGATAGTCATGCCCCTTGGCAATCATTTGCGTACCAACAACAATATCTACATTTCCCTCATGAATTTCTTTAAAAAGATCTTCTGCGCCTCTGCTCTTTCGGCTGGAATCCGTATCTACACGAAGAACTCTTGCGCTCGGCCAAACCTCTTCAATAGAGTCTTCTAGTTTTTGGGTGCCTTGCCCGAGAGTTTTTAAATCTGCATTACCGCAATCGGGACAATGAGTCGGGATAGGCTTGACCAAACCGCAATGATGGCACCTTAATACAGGCTTGCGACCCAATGCGCCGGCCTTATGCATCACCATGTATGAGCTACATTGCTGACATTTTGATAGCCATAAGCATGCGCTGCAACTGAGTACTGGTGCATATCCCCTTCGATTAATTAATACTAGACATTGCTTACTGTTTTGCAGATTCTTGTTAATAGCATTGACAAGGGGCTTACTTAATGAAATCTTTGCTACGGGCTTATCTGCATCACCAGGGCTAAATAGATTTTGCGGATCTCGCGTATTGATTAAATGCACTTTCGGCAAGCTCGCTCCTTGCGCGCGCTGATCTAATCGGAGATATTGGTAACGCCCTGATGTAGCTGCTATCCAAGTTTCTAGAGAGGGGGTTGCCGATGAAAGCAGTATTGGAATTTTCAAATCATGAGCTCTCCATACCGCAAGATCTCTAGCCGAGTAACGAATGCCGTCTTGTTGTTTGTAAGAAGGGTCATGCTCTTCATCAACCACAATAACCCGAAGATTGGGCATTGGCGTTAAGGCTGCCAATCGTGTTCCCAAAACAATTTGTGCTTTTCCAGTGATAGCTTCATACCAAGCAAGCCCACGTTTTTTTTCACTAATGCCACTATGCAGCACAACCAAATTTTTATCTGGAAAATATGCCCGCACTCTACGCTCTAACTGTGGGGTTAGATTGATCTCTGGCACTAAAATAAGTGCCTGTGAATTCTCAACATCAAGAACTGTTCTAAGCCAGTTTAAAAATACTGCAGTCTTGCCGCTTCCGGTTTGTCCCTGAAGAAGAGAGACGTTAAACTCTTTTGCATCACTTCTAGCGCGTAAATTTTTTAGTGCTTGCTCTTGTGCCTCATTTAGCTGTTCTTCGCTGATATAGCCCTCGCTTTGCATGGGCCCTTCATCTTTCTTTTTCTTTATTTTTTTGAGCTCAGTAGAATTCCGTTTTTCCTCAATTTTTTCCCAACTTGACGGCTTTTTCCACATTTGTGGAATCATCGGAATAATGGTTTCGCCAAGCCCATGAATGTAATACTGGCTTGCAAAATTTAGGAGTCTTAGCGCTGCAGAATCAATCGGCGGCAATGGGGCTAACTGCAATACAGGCTTTAACTTGTCGATATCGTAATATGAGTAAGTGCTTACTTTTATTACTATTCCTACAAGCGTTGAGCGGCCGAAAGGAACCTCAACAATCTGACCAATCTCAGGGTATACAAGCAACCTAGCCTGATCCCACAAATAGTCAAAACCCTGGGCCAAGGGCTTATCAACAACTACTTGAACCACGATAGGTGGGGCCATGATCTACTTCGTTTTTTCTATTTTGCTTGTGGATAAGTCTGTGGATATCATCCAAGAACTCTAATTTATAAGCTAATTTACCAGCAATCCACCCAAACACTATTTTTAAGTGATATTACTAAATAACTATATAAATCAATTATTTAAAACATTTTCCGAAAGTTAAAGTTCACCTTTAATCGGAATCTCACTGAATTTTCATTTTTAACCAAAACTGTGCATAACTTTTGCCTAAAATTTTCAGCGCAAGTTAGCAATCACTTAGTTTTATTGCTTTGATCTTATAGCCCTAGAGTGATTTATAACTGCTTCAGCTAATGCAGTGACGCTTTCTGGGGGGGTAAATTGAGAAATCCCATGGCCTAAATTAAATACATGCCCATCTAAAGGGTTTAAGCCAGGCTTTAAGGCGGGCGCACTCGCCAAATCATCCAGAAGCATGCTTGCCTGTTTGGCGATATCTGAAGGTTTTGAGAACAGAATTAATGGGTCTAAATTGCCTTGCAATGCCAAGGGCTTATTTAAGGCAAGTAGTTGTTTGCGAGCACGACTAAGCGACATAGTCCAGTCCATAGCAATGACATCTGCGCCAATTTGA
Organism: Polynucleobacter sp. MG-6-Vaara-E2; assembly: GCF_018687695.1. Taxonomy (NCBI): domain Bacteria; kingdom Pseudomonadati; phylum Pseudomonadota; class Betaproteobacteria; order Burkholderiales; family Burkholderiaceae; genus Polynucleobacter; species Polynucleobacter sp. MG-6-Vaara-E2. The sequence goes on along the minus strand of NZ_CP061303.1, from coordinate 24,002 downwards.
GCCATATCGTTTAACCAAATTGCGCCGCCTTTAGTAAACATAATGACCGGAATTTTTCTACCTTCATGCTCTCGTGGCAATAAAGTAATCACTTTTTGCATTGAGGCTAAAGACATTTTTTGATACCAACCATCTGGAAGCATGCCACCCCAAGTATCAAAAATCATCAGAGCTTGAGCGCCCGCTTTTACCTGTTCTGTTAAGTAGGAAGCAACCGATTGGGCGTTAATATCCAAAATATGCTGCAACAAATCAGGGCGACTAAACATCATGGTTTTAGCATGGCGAAAATCGTCAGAACTTGAACCATCAATCATGTAGCAGGCTAATGTCCAAGGACTTCCAGAGAACCCGATCAGCGGTACTCGTTGCTTGCCATCCTGTATGAGCGCTTTACGAATTTCTGCGACCGCATCAAATACATATCTGAGTTCACCCATATCCGCAGGGCGCAATTTCTGAACAGCCGCCTCATCTCGAAGAGGGTGATCAAAACTTGGACCTTCGCCAGCAGTAAATTTCAAACCCAACCCCATGGCATCAGGGATGGTCAAAATATCCGAGAATAAGATAGCCGCGTCTAGTGGATAACGATCCAAGGGCTGAAGGGTTACTTCTGTAGCGTACGCAGGATTCTTTGCAAGACCCAAGAAGCTTCCAGCTTTAGCTCGGGTTGCGTTGTATTCAGGTAGATATCGGCCAGCTTGACGCATGAGCCAAAGCGGTGTTTGATCTACCGCTTCGCCTAGACAAGCTTTTAAAAACCGATCATTTAACAACAAGGAGATGACCGGCTTTTACTTTTTACGACGGAAACGTGCAATTGCCGCCAATTGTGCTGCAGCCATTGCGAACTCGGATTGAGCCAATGCCATATCAAAGTCAGTGCCACGATTTTGCATTGCTTCTTCGGCGCGTTTCTTTGCTTCAATTGCCTTAGCTTCATCTAGATCATGGCCACGAATTGCAGTATCTGCCAACACGGTGACATGATCAGGCTGAACTTCAATATAGCCACCCGCCACGAATACAAACTCTTCATCGCCATCAGACTTTTCAATACGAACTGAGCCTGGACGAATGCGTGTAATCAATGGAATGTGGCCAGGCAAGATACCGAGCTCACCACTCTCACCGGGAAGCGCAACAAATTTGGCTTCACCGCTGAAAATGTTGCGCTCAGCGCTTACTACGTCGACATGTATGCTTGACATAATTTCCCTAGATGAGTTCGATTAAAGCTTCTTAGCTTTCTCGATGGCTTCATCAATTGAACCCACCATGTAGAACGCTTGCTCGGGCAAGTGATCCAATTCACCGCTCACAATCATCTTGAAGCCGCGGATGGTTTCTTTCAATGGAACGTATTTACCTGGTGAACCAGTAAACACCTCAGCAACGTGGAAAGGCTGGGACAAGAAACGCTGAATCTTACGAGCACGAGCCACAGCCAACTTGTCTTCTGGAGACAATTCGTCCATACCCAAAATCGCAATAATATCGCGCAATTCTTTGTAACGTTGCAATGTCATCTGTACAGCACGAGCCACTTCATAGTGCTCTTGACCAACCACTTGTGGGTCAAGCTGACGGCTGGTTGAATCCAATGGATCAACCGCTGGGTAAATACCCAATGCAGCGATGTCACGTGACAACACAACTGTGGAGTCTAAGTGCAAGAAGGTGGTTGCCGGTGATGGATCGGTTAAGTCATCGGCAGGAACGTAAACGGCCTGAATAGAAGTAACAGAACCAGTCTTTGTAGAAGTAATACGCTCTTGCAACTTACCCATCTCTTCAGCCAAAGTAGGTTGGTAACCCACCGCAGAAGGCATACGACCGAGCAACGCAGACACTTCAGTACCTGCCAATGTGTAGCGGTAGATGTTGTCAACGAAGAACAAAATATCACGGCCTTCGTCACGGAATGCTTCAGCCATTGTCAAACCAGTCAACGCAACGCGCAAACGGTTGCCAGGAGGCTCATTCATCTGACCAAACACCATCGCTACTTTGTCGATAACGTTAGATTCTTTCATCTCGTGGTAGAAGTCATTACCTTCACGAGTACGCTCACCTACACCGGCGAACACAGACAAACCAGAGTGTTGCTTAGCGATGTTGTTAATCAATTCCATCATGTTCACGGTCTTACCAACACCCGCACCACCGAACAAGCCAACCTTACCGCCTTTAGCAAACGGACAAACTAAGTCAATAACCTTAATACCGGTTTCTAACAAGTCAACGGAAGGGGAGAGCTCGTCAAACTTTGGGGCTGGCTGGTGAATAGCGCGACGCTCTTCAGTAGCAATTGGACCTGCGTCGTCAATTGGGCGACCCAAAACGTCCATAATGCGGCCCAAAGTTGCTGGACCCACTGGAACCGAGATTGGTTTACCAGTAGATTTAACTTCCATGCCGCGACGTAAGCCATCGCTTGCGCCCATGGCAATCGCGCGAACTACACCGTCACCGATTTGTTGCTGAACTTCAAAGGTCAAACCTTTTTCAGCAAATGATTTTTCACCGCTTTCAACTAATGTCAACGCATCATAAATGTTTGGCATTTTGTCGCGTGGGAACTGAATGTCCACCACTGGACCGATACATTGCACGATATTTCCGTTACTCATCGCTTTCTCCGCTTTTAATTCCGTAAATTCTTTCGTATTCCTAAATGCTGACCGCTTAAACCGCAGCCGCTCCACCAACAATTTCTGACAACTCTTTGGTAATAGCAGCTTGTCGTGTCTTGTTGTAATCCAATTGCAATTCGCCGATCACATTCTTCGCGTTATCTGAGGCGGCCTTCATTGAGACCATACGTGCAGATTGCTCAGAAGCCATATTTTCAGCAACAGCTTGATAAATCATTGCTTCAACATAACGCTTTAACAAGCCATTCAAAATGGACTCAGCGTCTGGCTCGTAAATGTAGTCCCAAGATGGGCCTGATTTGTCTTCTGGAGTCAAAGCAGCTGGCTCTAAAGGCAAAAGCTTTTCTAAAACAGGCTCTTGTTTCATTGCATTTACAAAGCGGGTATATGCCAAATAAACCGCATCAATCTCGCCTTTTTCAAACGCTTCCAATTGGGCAGTAATAGCACCAATCAAAACATCCAAATGAGGCGTGTCGCCGATTTGAATTGTTTGAGAAATGAGTTTTGCTTTTGAACGATTCAAAAATTGCAGGCCTTTTGAACCAATTGCGGTGTACTCAATACCAATATTTTTTTCTTGCAAATCGCGCACTTGGTTAGCAATCAAACGTAGCACGTTGGTATTCAAACCACCGCACAAACCTTTGTCTGTCGTAACCAAGATGGTGCCAACTCTCTTCACTTCACGAGTAACCATGTAAGCAGGGCGGTACTCAGGATTTGCTTTAGAAAGATTGGCAACAATTTCACGAATTTTTTCAGCATATGGACGCGCATTACGCATGCGCTCCTGGGCGCGGCGCATCTTAGATGCGGCGACCATCTCCATTGCCTTCGTGATCTTGCGCGTGTTTTGCACGCTCTTGATCTTTGATCGTATCTCTTTTGTGCCGGCCATGATTTCTATGCGTCCTTAGAAGGCTGCTGAACGCTTGTAGTCCTCAATCGCAGCGCGCAAGGCGGCTTCGTCTTCTTTGCTCAAATCTTTGGTTTCTTCAATGCGGCCAACTAAGTCAGCATATTTAGATTTCAAATGATCTTGCAAGCCCTTTTCGAAGGCCAATACATTCTTCACTTCGAGGTCATCAAAGTAGCCGTTGTTAACAGCGTACAAAGATGCAGCCATTTCCCAAACTTGAAGTGGCTTGTATTGGGCTTGCTTACACAATTCAGTAACGCGGCGACCACGCTCGAGCTGCTTGCGGGTTGCTTCGTCAAGATCAGATGCAAACTGAGCAAACGCTGCCAATTCACGATATTGCGCCAAGTCGGTACGAATACCGCCGGACAATTTCTTAATCACTTTAGTTTGTGCAGCACCACCAACGCGGGAAACAGAAATACCAGCGTTAATCGCAGGACGCACACCAGCGTTGAACAGGTCAGTTTCTAAGAAGATCTGACCGTCAGTAATCGAAATCACGTTGGTTGGAACGAATGCAGAAACGTCACCGGCTTGAGTTTCAATTATTGGCAATGCTGTCAAAGAACCAGTCTTACCTTTTACTGCGCCGTTAGTGAACTTCTCAACATAGTCAGCATTTACACGGGCAGCGCGCTCGAGCAAGCGTGAGTGGAGGTAGAACACGTCGCCAGGATAAGCTTCACGGCCTGGTGGGCGGCGGAGCAACAAGGAGATTTGACGATAAGCAACCGCTTGCTTGGTCAAGTCATCGTAAACAATCAAAGCGTCTTCGCCGCGATCGCGGAAGTATTCACCCATAGTGCAACCAGCATATGCAGAAAGATACTGCATTGCTGCAGACTCTGAAGCACTCGCTGCAACAACTACGGTGTACTCCATCGCGCCCAATTCGGTGAGCTTGCGAACAACGTTAGCAATAGTAGAAGCCTTTTGACCGATCGCCACGTAAACGCAGTAAACGCCTTTACCTTTTTGGTTAATGATCGCGTCAACCGCAACTGCTGTCTTACCGGTTTGGCGGTCACCAATGATCAACTCACGCTGACCACGGCCAATTGGAACCATTGCATCAATCGCTTTCAAACCAGTTTGAACTGGCTGGCTAACAGATTGACGTGCGATAACGCCAGGAGCAACTTTTTCAATAAAGTCAGTTAACTTAGTGTTGATTGGGCCTTTGCCATCAATTGGTTGGCCAAGCGCGTTTACAACGCGGCCGAGCAACTCTGGGCCAACTGGAACTTCCAAAATGCGGCCAGTACATTTCACTGGGTCGCCTTCTTTAATGTGGGTGTACTCACCCAACACCACAGCACCAACAGAATCACGCTCGAGGTTCAAAGCGAGGCCGATAGTGTTGTTAGGAAACTCCAACATTTCGCCCTGCATCACACCAGACAAACCATGTACGCGGCAAATACCGTCGGTCACTGAAATTACAGTGCCTTCGTTACGAACTTGGGAGTCAACGCCCAATTCGCTAATTCGGCTTTTGATCAGTTCGCTGATCTCGGAAGGGTTGAGTTGCATTACTTACTCCTGGGTCTTATTTCGTATGTTCTTAATAGGGATAACTTATGCGCCAAGACTTGCTTGCATTTGAGCTAACTGTGCTTTTACAGAACTATCCATTACTTCATCGCCGACTTGAATGCGGACACCGCCAATCAACCCCGGATCAACTTGAATAGTTGGGCGCAATTCTTTACCCCCAAAGCGCTTCTTCAAACTTGACAACAAATCATTTAGTGCAGAGCCCTCTAAAGGGAATGCGCTGGTAATCATTACTTCTGCTGCACCTTCGCTCTGGTTCTTCATTGCCTCAAATTGATGTGCAATTTCAGGAACCGCAGCCAAGCGGTGGTTTTGATTCACGAGATTTAGAAAGCTAGCAACCTTAGGATCCAGCTTGGTTTTCACCATGCCAGAAAGCAGCTTGCTTAAATCATCCGCTGAAACTTTTGGATTATTTGATAAAGCAGCAACTTCAGGCAGGGCAGCAAGCTGTGCCAATTCATTTAACTGCTCCAAACAACCGGCTAGCTCAGCTGGTTTAGCGCTTTGAAAAAGCGCTTCAGCATAAGGACGTGCAATAGTGGCTAAATCAGCCATATCAAAGTTCTGCCTTTAATTGATCAAGTAATTGACTATGCGCTTTTGCATCAACTTCACGACGCAAAATTTGCTCAGCACCTTTAACAGCAAGAAGGGCAACTTCAGCACGCAATACTTCACGCGCACGTGTAACTTGTTGATCAGCATCTTGCTTCGCTTGAGAAATGATTCGAGCGGCTTCAGCTTGTGCGTTAGCGCGAATTTCTTCGGCTGACATTTGTGCACGTTTTTCTGCTTCAGCTACGCGTTGAACACCTTCTTGGCGCGCTTTAGTTAATTCTTCTTCGGCTGCATTGTTTGCTTGTGCAAGCGCTGCCTTGCCACGCTCAGCAGCTGCTAAGCCGTCAGCAATTTTGCTTGAACGCTCATCTAACGCCTTAACGAGTGGAGGCCACACAAAGCGTGCAACAACCCACCATAAAACGAAGAAAACGATCATTTGCGCGAATAGGGTCGCGTTCAGATTCACGATATTCCTTTCAGTATTGTTGAGAACAGTTGGATGACCCGTTGGTCATCCACGCCAAAACAATTACTTGATAACTGCGAGCAGTGGGTTTGCGAAAGCAAACAACATTGCAACACCAACGCCGATCAAGAACGCAGCGTCAATCAAACCAGCCAAAAGGAACATCTTAGTTTGGAGCGGCTCCATCAATTCTGGTTGACGTGCACAAGCTTCAATGTACTTACCGCCCATCAATGCGATACCCAAACAAGCACCAATCGCGCCGAGGCCGATGATGATGCCGATACAGATAGCTGTTGAACCTTGAATAGTTGCTAAAAATGCTTGCATGTTGCTGACTCCTGAAGTTAAAAGAGGTAGGTTAAAAATGAAATCTTAGTGATGGCTATGTGCTTGCCCGATGTAGACCAAGGTCAACATCATGAAAATAAAAGCTTGCAACAAAATTACCAAAATGTGGAAGATGGCCCAAGCTGATCCAGCAATAACGTGGCCCACCAATCCGAACAGGGATAAATCTAAATTAAAGGTCCATACGCTACCAAGCAAAGCGATCAACAAGAAGACCAGCTCACCAGCGTACATATTTCCAAAAAGTCGCATTCCTAAAGAAACGCCTTTTGCTAAATACTCAATGATGTTCAATGCAAGGTTAAATGGAGCCAAGTACCACTTTGCGCCAAATGGGGCAGAAATGAGCTCGTGCAAAAAACCACCCACACCTTTTACTTTGAAGCTGTAAAAGAAAACCAAAAGTAATACAGAAAGTGACATGCCCATGGTGGCATTCAAATCAGTTGTTGGAACCAATCTGTGGTGTGGGACATGCACACCAAAACCTTCGATGAAGTGATTAACGCCCAAAACCCAATCAACCGGAATTAAGTCGAGCGTATTTAAAAGGATGATCCAGAAAAATACGAAGAGCGCGAGTGGCGCAATAAATGTACGGTTGCCGTGAACAATGCTCTTCGCTTGAGTGTCAACCATCTCAACAATCATTTCTACTAAACATTGGAAGCGTCCTGGAACACCAGGGGTAGCACGTCGTGCTGCGATTAACAAAATAAATACAGCAATGAAGCCCATTAAAGAGGCCCAAAAAATAGTATCTAAATTAATAACGCTGAAATCAATAATGGATGTTTGATGCTCACCAGTGCTGGTGAGATTTTGTAAATGCTCAGAAATGTACGCGGTTGGCGTCATTTGTTCTGCTGCCTCATGGGCTTGTTTTACTTCGCTAGACATCTCTTAACTAGTCCTTTGTTTCAATCTCAATAGTTACTACTTAGTGCCACAGCCTCTCTAGCCATACACACTTCAAGGCAAGCAGGTAAGTCACCAACAAAGGGACCCAAAGCACGCCAGGGACGCAATACCCAATCCCTACAAACAACATCAATGTCACGGCGATTTTGATAAATTCACCAGAAACCAATGCCGCTAAAAATCTTCCTGGATTCAATCGTTGCGATTTTTTTGCTACCTCTAGTCTTGTAATAAATAAGGCTGAGGGCAAGACGCTAATTAAACCACCTAAAAAGGCCGACTGAGTATAAAGGCTTACCCCTACCGGCTCCCCAAAAATTGACCAAAACACCATGCTGATAGCCGTAATCAACACTTGGGCCAAAACAACTTTCCAAGGTGAAAGGGCGCGGTACTTTGTTGCATCGCTTTGCTGCAGCGCAACAATCTCTTCTTTGCTGTAGACCCGAATAACTTCTTCGGGCTTATCCCATTCATTTAACTCGGAAAAGTGATTTTTTTGAGGAATCAATTTAGCCACGAAAGTTTAATGTTTGCACTGCAATATGTCAAAGGATTTGGGTACATTTTTCTGCTTAACTTAAGACTCAATGCCCAACTTTTTAAATAGCGAATCAAGCTCATCAAATTGGCTAAAGCGGAGTATGAGCTCCCCACCCTTACCTTTGAGCTTAAATTGAGCACTTAAACCGATCAAATCTGCTATTTCTTGAGTCAAGCGCTGCATATCTGGATCTGGGCTTAGTGAAGAGCTACCGGGCTTACTTTTCGCTTTTTTATCGCCTATTTGACCGCCCGCAATCACTAAAGCGGCTGTCATACGCTCTGCCTCACGAACTGATAGTCCCTGCGCGGCGATTCTTTGGGCTAAAGCAACCTGGCTAGAGCCTGGCAGGGGCAAGAGCGCTCGGGCATGGCCCATATCTATGTCGCCAGCCAGAAGCATGGCCTGAACCGGCTTTGCTAGCTGAGCAAGACGCAATAAATTGGTAATAGCACTGCGAGATTTGCCTACCGCCTTTGCTGCTTGCTCATGCGTAAAACCAAACTCTTCAATCAATCTAGCTAAACCCTGTGACTCTTCAAGAGGGTTTAAATCCTCACGCTGCATGTTTTCTACTAAAGCCATTGCAGCGGCAGCTTGGTCATTGGCTCCAGAAACTAAAACAGGAACTTCTTTTAAGCCTGCAATCGTTGCCGCGCGAAAGCGTCTTTCACCCGCAATAATTTCATACTTGCCCGGCGAAACTAAACGCACCAACAAAGGCTGCATCACACCTTGTTCACGAATACTTTCTGCCAGCTCTTGGAGCGCACCCGCTTCCATTTTTTGACGCGGCTGATATTTTCCTGCTTGCAAAGCGGTTAGCGGCAAACGATTGATATCAGTAGAAGAGCTTGCTTGCTGAGTCTTTTCTCCAAGCAAGGCTTCAAGCCCTCTACCCAAACCTTTTTTCTTAATAGCAACCATGATCTTTATTTTTTCTTTCTGCGGATTACATATGTTTGATGCGCTCAACCATTTCGGCGCCAAACTCTAAATAGGCTTTTGCACCACGCGATGATTTATCGAAAGCTACGCCAGGAAGTCCGTAAGAAGGGGCTTCGGCGAGTCGAACATTGCGCGGAATAATCGTCTTAAATACTTTGTCACCAAAGTGCTCAAGGAGCTGATCCGATACTTGTTGTTGCAAGGTCATGCGCGCATCAAACATGACGCGCAATAAACCAATAATGACTAAATCTGGATTCAAATTCGCGTGCACTTGTTTAATAGTGTTCACCAAATCCGACAAACCCTCCAACGCAAAATATTCACATTGCATTGGAACAATCACACCGTTAGCCGCACACAATCCATTAAGTGTGAGCAATGACAATGCCGGCGGACAATCGATCAAAATAAAATCGTAGTTATTGGCGACTTGTGCAAGCGCATCTTTTAAGCGGGATTCACGCGCATCAATATCAACCAATTCAATTTCGGCACCAGCCAAATCACGATTAGCGGGTAGTACGTCATACCCAGAGCTTTCACAGCGCTGCGCACATTCTTTGACTGATGCCATACCAATTAATACTTGGTAAACACTCGTATTTAAGTCTGCTTTTTCTACGCCTGAACCCATAGTGGCATTACCCTGAGGGTCTAGATCAACCAACAAAACCCGCTGTTGCAGTCCAGCCAAGCCCGCGGCCAAATTAACAGCGGTCGTGGTCTTGCCAACGCCACCTTTTTGATTTGCGATACAGAATATTTTTGCCATAGCTACTTTTGGGTCTACTTAAGAGTTGAGGGTGGATTTTCTCACGGGGGATAACACCAAAAGGCGTCGCTCCACCGCTAAATTCGGAATATGCAGGGGCTCATCGGCGACTAAGCGCCAATCGTCCATGGAAACATCTTTCATTTCATCGTCTGCGCGCTTTGCTTTCATAGCAAATACCAAGCCATCGGGCTTTAAGAAGGGTAACGATAAGTCTAAGAAACGAGCGAGATTGGTAAATGCGCGAGAAATCACTGCATCAAATTGAGCTGGTTGCTGCACTGCAGCATCTTCAACTCGTTCACAGAGCACTTCAATATTTTTTAGTTTTAATTTTCCCCGCACATGCTGCAAGAATGCCGTCTTCTTACGAATGGCCTCAATCAGGGAAAGTTGCCATTCCGGCTGAACAATCGCAATCGGAATTGCCGGCAAGCCGCCACCCGAACCAAGATCTGCAATCTTGGGTGAGGGGCCCTTTAAAAACTGTCTTAATACCGGTAAAACCGCAATAGAATCAATCAGATGCAGCCTAATAGAATCTTTCTCTCCCTCAATTGCCGTGAGGTTATGGACCTGATTCCAGCGCCCCATTTCCTGCAAAAATAACTCCAGATCAGCAATATTGGTCGAGCTTAATTTGAGGCCAAGATCCTCAATTCCTAAAGCAAGGAGCCCTTCACTCATGCGTTTCTTGAGTGCGTCCCAAGCCCTTTTTTAGATGTACCAACAAAAGGGAAAGGGCTGCAGGAGTTACCCCTGAAATGCGACCAGCTTGACCTAATGTTTCTGGTTTATGCAGGTTAAGCTTTTGTTGTACTTCTTTGGACAAACCAACAACATGCGCATAATCGAGCGATTCGGGCAGTGGGAATGTCTCATTGTGTTCTTGACGAGCAATTTCTGTCGCCTGACGGTCAATATAACCCTGGTATTTGATCGAGATCTCAACCTGGTCACTGATTTGGGCCGCCAAACCAAGATCTTCATCCAAGGTTTCAGGGGCCCAGATTCCATTACCCAAAGCGGTGATTGCCTCGTAAGTAACGCCCGGACGCCTCAACAGCTCCGTTAAATTGCATTCGTGGGACAGGTCTTGTCCCAATAATTGGGAGACCAAGAGGGCTGCCTCGTGTTTGGGGCCAATCCAAATGTCCTGCAAACGAGATGTTTCACGTGAAACAGCATCTTGTTTTCTGCAAAACACTTCCCAACGATGGTCGTCCACCAGGCCAAGCTCCCGCCCAATCCCTGTTAAGCGCATATCCGCATTATCTTCACGCAGGCTCAGGCGATATTCAGCGCGACTTGTAAACATTCGATATGGCTCCTGAACCCCGCGAGTAATCAGATCATCTACCAAAACGCCGATATAAGATTCACTGCGCTTGGGCAGCCAAGGCTCTTTACCTTTAGCAGCCAATCCAGCGTTAATGCCGGCCAACATACCTTGTGCTGCAGCCTCTTCATAACCAGTGGTGCCATTAATCTGGCCAGCAAAGTACAGCCCAGCAATCACTCTTGTCTCAAGACTGTGGCGCAATTGGCGAGGATCAAAGAAGTCGTATTCAATTGCATAGCCCGGGCGAACAATCACTGCAGACTCCATTCCCCGGATGCTTCGAACCAAATCCCATTGAACATCAAAAGGCAAGCTAGTAGATATCCCGTTGGGATAAAACTCATTGGTAGTTAAGCCCTCCGGCTCTAAGAAGATCTGGTGACTGTTTCTAGAGGCAAAACGATGAATTTTGTCTTCAATAGAAGGGCAGTAGCGGGGGCCAACACCTTCAATAACCCCCGTATACATCGGAGAGCGGTCTAAACCACCCCGAATAATGTCGTGAGTTTTTTCATTTGTATGAGAGATCCAGCAGGGGACTTGCTTGGGGTGCTGCTCTGGACGACCCAAATAAGAGAACACTGGCACAGGATCTAAATCCCCCGGCTGCTCCAGCATGACGGAAAAATCAATAGTGCGGCCATCAATGCGGGGTGGGGTACCAGTCTTCAACCTTCCCTGCGGAAGCTTTAACTCTTTAAGTCTTGCGGATAAGGAAACAGCGGCGGGATCACCCGCGCGCCCGCCGGCGTAATTATTTAAACCAACATGAATCTTTCCATCTAAAAAAGTGCCTGCTGTTAGCACCACCTTTTTAGCCATAAATTCCAGACCCATTTGGGTAACCACACCCTGAACTTCATCGCCCACAACCAATAAGTCATCTACTGCCGCTTGAAAAAGGCTCAAATTAGGCTGATTTTCAAGGCGGCGGCGAATTGCCGCTTTATATAAAACCCTATCGCCCTGGGCGCGGGTCGCTCGTACAGCGGGGCCCTTGCTGGAATTAAGAATACGAAATTGAATGCCAGCCTCGTCGGAGGCAGCTGCCATGGCGCCGCCCATCGCATCAATTTCTTTTACTAGGTGACCCTTGCCAATTCCCCCGATTGAGGGATTGCAACTCATGGCACCAAGATTCTCAATGCTATGGGTAATTAATAGGGTGTCGCAACCCATGCGAGCAGATGCAAGAGCGGCCTCGGTCCCAGCGTGACCGCCGCCGACTACGATGACATCAAAACTTTTGGAATAACGCATGATTTGCCTCAGATAGGGCGATGATCATAGCATTTTGTTTGTTTCACGTGAAACAAAAACTAAGAAAATTCTTAGAAAAACGGGGTTTATTTTCTAAGATATTGATTTAATTGATGAAATAAGCATTCCAAGCCGACTTCAATATCAGAACACTAACAATAACCAAAAAAGCTTTTCTTACAAAGGCGCTGCCATGCTTAATCGCAAGCCGGCTACCGAACTGACTGCCTGCAATATTGGCAATCATCATTGCAAAACCAAGGGTCCAATTAATTTGCCCAAGACTTGCCAACATTAAGATGGCCGCTAGATTCGTGGCTACATTCACCAATTTTGTAGCAGCAGAGGCATGCAAGAAATCAAAACTAAAAAAGCGCACAAATCCAAATAGTAAAAAGCTACCAGTACCAGGGCCAAAGAAGCCGTCATAAAACCCAATTGTTAAACCAAGAAATGCGGCCTTTGCTTGTTGGAAGCGTCCGAGAATTTTTGGGGCGTGCGCCTCTCCAAGCGAAGGCTGAAACCAGGTGTAGAGCAACAGAAACAACAAAACAAATGGCAAAGCTTTACGCAAAGGCTCTGCCGGAAAATTGCTGACCGCATTTGCTCCAAGAAGAGAGCCAATAAAACCAGCAACGATTGCCGGCAAAACAATTGCCCACGGCAAAGATACGTGACGTAAATATTTTCTGGCTGCATTTAGGGTTCCGCCAACTGCAGAAACTTTATTTGTTGCAAGTAGTGTTGCTGGCTGGGTATCAGGATATGCAGCAAACAAAGCGGGCACCTGGATTAGGCCGCCGCCGCCAGCTACAGCATCCACCAAGCCAGCAAAGAAGGCCATTGCTAAAAGCAGTGGCCATATGAAAAATGAGAATTCGATGAGGATCTCTTTTAGTTAAGTGAGTGTGGCGCTTTTAGAAATTCGCGCCACACTAAAACCAAATAATAAAAGGAAATTAGTTTTTGCTTTTGAAGTGCGCAGCAATTTCACCAACAACGCCACGACGAAATGCTAAAACACAAACCACAAAAATAAATCCAGTTGCAATCGTGCTCCATGAACCAATATTCGCGAGATAGTTTTGCAAACCAACAACGATGCCGGCGCCAACTACTGGACCAAGAATGGTTCCCATGCCGCCAAGTAAAGTCATCAATACAACTTCGCCAGACATATGCCAATGAACATCGGTCAATGTTGCCAGCTGGAATACCAAAGACTTCATTGATCCTGCTAGACCAGATAGAGCAGCAGAAATCACAAAAGACATGAGCTTGAAACGATCAACGTCATATCCCAAAGAAATGGCGCGCGGTTCGTTTTCACGAATCGCTTTTAAGACTTGACCAAAAGGAGAGTGAACAGCGCGCATGATCAACGCGAAGCCAAATAAGAAAACGGTCAAGACAAAGTAGTACATCGCAACGTCATCTTTGAGGTCAATTAGACCAAATAATATTCCACGTGGTACACCCTGAATTCCATCTTCTCCCCCGGTATAGGGGAGTTGAACTGCCAAGAAATACACCATTTGAGAAAGGGCTAAAGTGACCATCGCAAAATAAATACCCTGCCTGCGAATCGCCAAAGAGCCAATTAAAAAACCTAGCACTCCGGAACCCACAACACCCAAGATAATTCCTAATTCGGGAGATAGACCAGCCTCCTTACAAAAATAAGCAGTAATATAGGCGGCGGTTCCAAAAAATGCCGCATGGCCAAACGAGAGCAGGCCTGTAAACCCAAGCAACAAGTTAAAGGCGCAAGCAAAAAGGGCAAAGCACAATACCTTCATTGCAAATACCAAGTAGATGAAATCTTGAAACGGTAACAGCAGCGCAATTAAAACTAAGATGCCATAAAGTAATTTTATTTTTGAACTCATGATTATTTTTCCCGTCCGAATAGTCCAGCAGGACGAAGCAACAAGACAATTGCCATGATCACAAAAATTACGACACCAGAAGCCTCTGGGTAAAAGACTTTAGTGAGGCCTTCAATGAGGCCCAAAGCCAAGCCGGTCAGAATGGCGCCCATGATTGAGCCCATGCCACCAATAACAACTACTGCAAAAACTACAATGATGAGGTTTGAACCCATCAGTGGATTTACTTGAAAAATTGGGGCAGCCAATACGCCAGCAAATCCAGCCAGGCCAACGCCATAGGCATAAGCTAAAGAAATCATCAGGGGAACATTGATTCCAAAAGCCTGAAGTAATTTGGGATTCTCTGTACCAGCGCGCAAGTATGCGCCTAACTTAGTTCTCTCAATAACGTACCAAGTTGAAAAGCAAACGGTTAACGAAATTGCGACAACCCATAAACGGTAGATTGGCAAAATAATTCCGATAGAGTCTAAGGGGATGGCACCCTGAAGCATTTCTGGGGCTGGATAGCTCTCACCAGAAATACCGTACCAGTGACGGAACATGCCTTCTATGATTAATGCCAGACCAAAAGTTAATAGAAGGCCATATAGATGGTCTAAGTGATAAAGCCTGCGCAACATCGTGCGCTCAAGAATTAATCCAAAACCAGCCAAGACAAACGGCACAATGATTAATGCAAACCAATAATTAATTGTGAGCTCTGGAAAGCCAAGCCATTGGCTAATCTGAGTCAATCCAATCCAAGCAATAAAAGCACCCATGGTGTATTGAGCACCATGAGCAAAATTAATGATGTTGAGAAGGCCAAAAATAATGGCCAATCCCAAACTCAATATGGCGTAAAACGAGCCATTAATAAGCCCCACCAAGAGCTGGGCCACCAGCCCTTGTGGGGTAATTCCGAGAAGTTCAAACATTCTGGATTTCTATTTACTTACTTGTTAACTAATTTGCACTTTGATTGTGAAAGCGGCAAAGTAGCTTCCGCCGCTGGGATCGTAGCGCGGACATAGTAGTAATCCCATGGGCTCTTCGAATCAGCAGGCTTCTTCACTTCAAGCAAGTACATGTCATGCTCAAACTTGCCATCAGCACGGATCTTGCCCTTGAAAAGACCGTCATCAATATTGGTGGATTTCAAAACCTTCATCACGGCTTGCGTGTCATCTGTGCCAGCTTTTTGAACTGCATTTAAGTATGCAAGAACGGATGAATAAACGCCGGCCTGAACCATAGTTGGCATGCGCTTGTGTTGCAAGATAAAGCGTTTAGAGAAGGCGCGTGTTTTGTCGTCTTTATCCCAGTAAAAGCCCTCTGTAAGGTACATGCCTTGTGCAGCAGGCAAACCTAAAGAATGCACATCGGAGATAAACATGAGCAATGGAACGACGGTTTGTTTTTTATTGATACCAAACTCGGAAGCTTGCTTAACAGTATTGATGGTGTCTTGACCAGCATTGGCAAGCGCAACTACATCAGCACCACTAGCTTGTGCCTTCAAGAGATATGAAGAAAAATCGCTATTTGGGAATGGGTGCTTACTGGTTCCCAAAACTTTACCGCCATTAGCCGTTACAACGGCTGTGGCATCTTTTTCAAGAGCTGCGCCAAACGCGTAGTCAGCAGTAATGAAGTACCAGTTCTTTTTGCCCTGCTTTACAACTGCCTTACCCGTTCCGTTTGACAGCGCATAAGTATCATAAGCCCAGTGAACGTTATTGGCGGTACATTTTTCGTTGGTAATGGGAAGTGAGCCGGCACCAGAAACCAAAGTGATTTTGTTCTTCTGTTCAGCAACTTCCATTACCGCTAAGGCAACGTTGGTAGAGACCAACTCAACAATGACATCTACGCCATCTTTGTCATACCATTCACGAGCCTTGTTTGCTGCAATATCTGCTTTATTCTGGTGGTCTGCGCTCACCAACTCAATTTTCTTTCCAATAACAGTGCCGTCTTTGGAAAAGTCGGCAATGGCCATCTTGGCAGCAATCACTGCACCAGGTCCAGCCAAATCTGAATACGTTGAGGATAAGTCAGTCAATACGCCAATCTTGACAACATCTCCACTCACTTTTGATCCTGCTTGCGCAAAAACTGGGTTTGACGCGAACATCGTTGCGGCAACCAGTGATGCGGTTATTTGCTTTAACTTCATTCTTATCTCCTAAAGAAAACCACTAAACACCTAGATACTCATTTAATAAGGCTGCCTTTTCTGCAAGCTCACTTTGTTGCACCACTTCAACAACATTTCCATGTTCGACTACATAATGCCGATCCGCCAAAGGTGCAGCGAAACGGAAGTTCTGCTCCACCAAAACAATGGTGAAGCCCTTGTTGCGCAAACTGGTCACAACCTCACCCAGTTTTTGCACAATCACTGGTGCCAGACCTTCGGTAATCTCATCCAATAACAGTAGTTTTGCACCCGTTCTCAGAATTCGAGCCATCGCCAACATTTGTTGCTCGCCCCCGGACAACCGGGTTCCAGGGCTGTTACGTCTTTCATATAAATTTGGGAACATCTCATAGATCTCATCCAAACCCATGCCGCCAGGAGCGATTTCTGGGAGCAACAATAAATTCTCTTCTGTGCTTAGGCTCGCAAAAATGCCCCGCTCTTCTGGACAAAAGCCCACCCCCAGGCGGGCAATTTTGTAGGTTGGTGTTGAAATGGTTTCGGTTCCATAGATTTGTACCGAACCAGTTCTTTTGCTAGTTAAACCTAGAATTGTTTTTAAGATCGTGCTTCGGCCTGCGCCGTTTCTACCCAAAAGCGTAACCACTTCGCCATCCCGAACGGCAAAATTCACCCCATGCAAAATGTGTGACTCGCCGTACCAAGACTCTAAATTCTTAACCTCGAGGGCCATGGTCATAATGCATCTCCCCCATGACTACCCATGTAGGCCTCAACAACCAGTGGGTTGTTTGAAACCTCATGATAGTTACCCTCTGCCAAGACCGATCCGCGCTGTAGGACGGTAATACGATCGGCAATAGATGAAACTACCTTCATATTGTGCTCAACCATCAAAATAGTGCGCCCCTTGGCGACTCGATCAATGAGCTCAGTAACGCGCTCGACATCCTCATGACCCATGCCCTGTGTTGGCTCATCAAGCAGCATTAACTCCGGCTCCATTGCCAGGGTGGTTGCTATTTCAAGGGCTCTTTTGCGTCCATAAGCCAGATTAAGGGTTTCTTCATCCGCAAAACCCTCAAGGCCGACCTCATGCAAAAGCTCTAAAGCGCGCTCGTTCAAAACATTTAACGAGTTGCCAGACCTCCAAAAATGGAACTCTGTGCCCAGACCTCGCTGCAGTGCAACGCGAACATTTTCCAAAACCGTCAAATGTGGAAAAACCGCAGAAATTTGAAAGGATCGAATAACACCACGCCTCGCAATTTGAGCTGGGGCCTCATTGGTAATATCAAAACCATTAAATAAAATTTGGCCGCTACTGGGCTCTAAAAATTTTGTGAGCAAATTGAAGCAGGTAGTTTTGCCAGCGCCATTTGGGCCAATTAAGGCATGAATGGTTCCTCTGGTCACATCAAGATTGACGTCAGTTACTGCCGAAAACCCTTTAAAGGATTTTCCGAGTCCGATTGTTTTTAAGATTGTTTCTTGCAAGCTTATACCCTCTACCCCCAACCGGGGCAAGACATTGAGAATAACCTAAGATGGTGTTGGTTTATATAGCAATAACCCTAAATTTAGCAGTCTTGCAGCTTAAGAATTTTGAGTATGTTCAAGATATTTTTGAATGGCTGTCCTTGCCGACACACCCAGGACGTCCAGCGGTATTCGTTGCGATCCCTGAACAATCATCAAAGCATAAGGTTTCGCGAGCTCAGAGGCTTCTGAGCACAAACGCAACTCATCTCCTTCTGCGGGTGATTGGCTGCGCCAATAATTAATTGCCGCCTCAAGCTCTTGAATTGTGATGTACAGCACAGGAATGTTTTGGTTTATTAATCGTCAAGCGCAAGCATGGTGCCGCGGCACTTTTTTGAACCACAACGACACTCATAATCTTTTTTCATCTGCTTGGTGATTTTTCCCTCAATGTCTAGCGAGTAGTCATAAAACAGCTCTTCACCAACCTTAAGATTGCGTTTTGCATAAATAAAAACACGGGGCTTGCCATTGTATGTGGCTTCGCGCGTTTCGCAGATAGGCTTGCAGGAGTGGTTTATCCAGCGCGCAGCATTGCCGCCGTACTTGGCATCAATCACGCGCCCATCATCCAGAGAGAAATAAAAAGTATGGTTTGGATCTTTTGGATCGTGTGGGTGGCGCTTCAGGGCAAGCTTCCAGCTAATGTGCTCGCCCTTGTACTCAATAATTGCTTGGCCTTTTTTGATTGGCTTGGCAACAAACACCCCCTTACCATGAATGGGTGAGTTTTTAACAACAATAGCGGAACGGTCTACCTTGGGGGGCTTTAATTTTTTGGATGCCATATTAAACGTCTAGGTTACGAGCAATCAGTGCGTTCTTTTCAATAAATGCGCGGCGCGGCTCAACCTCATCACCCATTAGTGTGGTGAAAACCTGATCGGCAGCAATGGCATCTTCAATTTTTACCTGGAGCAGGGTGCGTGAACTTGCATCCATTGTGGTTTCCCACAGTTGAGATGGATTCATCTCACCAAGACCCTTGTAGCGCTGACGACTTAGTACGCGCTCTGCCTCTGACAGGAGCCATGAGAACGCGCCCCTAAAGTCATGAATGGTTTGCTCTTTTTGATTTTTGTCTGGATCACCGCGTCGCACTTTTGTTCCCGGTAAAACTTTGCCCGATAAAACAGCCGCAGCGTTCGCAAGACTCTGGTAGTCATCGCCATGGACAAAATCAGAGTTAATGGTTGATAGCTTAAGGTTGCCATGAATCCGGCGTGACAACAACAAACGGAAGCGCTCTGTGCGATCTTCTTTTTGAACAATAATTTCCGGCGGTGCGGCAAGTGGATTTAGTGATTCTGCTAGTGCCCCTCTTAATCTATCGGCTGACTCATTGGCTAATTTTTCTGTATCCAAATTCAATTGTGTGCCGGATGCAATTGCACGAATGGCATCTTCATCAATGGTGCGCGATAAACGATCGACAATAGACTGAATTACTTGATAGTGCTTTGCGAGTTCATTTAAAGCTTCACCCTCGATCACCTCACCAGATGGAATTTGCAAAGAGGCAGTTTCAAGCGCAATCTTGAGCAACAACTGATTAAGCTCTGTGTCGTCCTTAATGTATTGCTCACTCTTGCCAAACTTCACCTTATAAAGTGGTGGTTGCGCAATATAAATGTGGCCGCGCTCAATTAGCTCTGGCATCTGTCTATAGAAGAAGGTTAGTAAGAGCGTGCGAATATGGCTTCCATCAACGTCCGCGTCCGTCATGATGATGATGCGGTGATAACGAAGCTTGTCAGCCTTGTACTCTTCAATACCGATGCCCGTTCCCAAAACGGTGATGAGAGTCACCACCTCTTGGCTCGCTAACATTTTGTCAAAGCGCGCTTTTTCAACGTTGAGAATTTTTCCTTTTAAAGGAAGAATTGCTTGGAAGCGACGATCGCGCCCCTGCTTTGCAGAGCCGCCGGCAGAGTCGCCCTCAACAATAAATAATTCGGATTTGGCGGGATCTTTTTCTTGGCAGTCCGCTAACTTTCCGGGAAGCCCCAAACCATCAAGAGCGCCCTTGCGCCTTGTCATGTCACGGGCTTTGCGTGCGGCTTCACGAGCACGGGCGGCATCTACGATTTTTCCGCAAAGGATTTTTGCGTCTGCTGGACGCTCTTGCAGATAAGCAGTTAGAGCCTCAGCAACAATTTCCTCTACAGGCCCACGGACTTCGCTAGAAACCAATTTGTCTTTGGTTTGGCTAGAAAATTTTGGTTCTGGAACCTTTACCGATAAGACACATGCCAAACCTTCACGCATATCGTCGCCAGAAATTTCTACCTTAGCCTTTTTAGCAACTTCATTTTCATCAATGTACTTATTGATTACGCGTGTCATTGCAGCACGCAGGCCGGTCAGATGGGTTCCACCGTCACGCTGAGGAATGTTGTTAGTAAAACAAAGAACTTGCTCACTAAAGCTGTCGTTCCATTGCATGGAAACTTCTGCGGTAATTTGACCGCCCAAGTCTGATGGGCGAATCCCTTCTGCGTAAAAAATATTGGGATGTAAAACATTTTTAGTTTGGTTGATGTATTCAACAAAGCCCTTAACGCCGCCTGAGAATGCAAAATCTTCTTCCTGGCCAGTGCGTTGGTCAATCAGTTTGATGTGTACCCCATTATTTAAAAACGAAAGTTCACGAATCCTCTTAACGAGAATTTCATAATGGAACTCAACGTTTCCAAAGATTTCTTCATCTGCCAAAAAGTGAACTTCAGTACCTGAAAGCTCGGTATCACCAATAACAGTAATTGGGGAAGTGGCAACGCCATTTTCTTCTTGAATATTGCGGTTTTGGATAACGCCGCGAGCAAACTCCATGTAGTGGGTTTTGCCATCACGACGAATGGTAAGTTTTAACCATTTAGAAAGAGCGTTTACACAGCTAACACCCACGCCATGTAAACCACCAGAAACCTTATAGCTATTTTGGTCAAACTTTCCACCAGCGTGCAACTCGGTCATCACAATTTCAGCTGCACTTCTTTTTGGCTCATGCTTGTCATCATACTTAATGCCGGTTGGAACGCCACGACCATTATCAACAATTGAAATGGAGTTGTCTGTTTGAATGACAACTGTAATTTCAGAGCAGTACCCTGCTAAGGCTTCATCGATAGAGTTATCTAAAACCTCAAACACCAGGTGATGAAGACCAGTGCCATCAGAGGTATCTCCGATGTACATGCCGGGGCGTTTACGAGCAGCTTCAAGACCCTCTAATATTTGAATCGATGCGGCACCATACTGCTCTACTACTTTTTTTTCTTCAGTCATTTTTTTCTATATCAAATGCGCATTGGCATTACAACGTACTTAAAGCTTTCTGATCCAGGTAGAGTGATTACGGCGCTACTGTTTGCGTCACCCAAACTAATTTGTATTTTTTCGTTCTTTAGGTTGGCCAATACATCCAATAAATAACTGACGTTAAACCCAATCTCAACAGCGTCACCACCATATTCAGTTTCAATCTCTTCTTGCGCTTCTTCTTGTTCAGCGTTTGTTGACTGAACAGTGATTCGATTGGGGGATAAGGAGAATCGAACGCCTTTAAATTTGTCTGTAGTCAAAATTGCAGCTCGCTGAAGTGCTGCTTGCAATACATCACGACCAACGGTGAGGGAGTTCTTATGTCCCTTTGGAATAACTCTTTGGAAGTCAGGGAATTTACCCTCTACCAATTTTGAGATTAACTCAATATCGCCAAAAGTAAACTTGACTTGATTGGCGCTGACACTAATCTCGAGAGGCTCATCGGAATCTTCTAATAAATGTTGGCACTCAAGAATAGTTTTGCGCGGGATAATAATTTCTTGTCGCTGACCAGATCCTGATGGCGCCTCTGCAAGGTCAACCTGAGAAAACGCTAGCCTATGACCATCCGTCGCAACTGCAACAACCTCTTTGCCCTCAACCACCAACAACATCCCATTTAAGTAATAACGGATGTCTTGTTGAGCCATGGAAAAATGAACCTGGCTGATGAGTTGACGAAAACTTTTTTGCGACATCTTCCAGTTGGCAGTCACCTCTCCAACATTTTGCATCACAGGAAACTCTGTTGCCGAGAGTGTTTGAAGAGAGAAGCGGCTTTTACCGCTTTGAACCACCATGCGATTGTCTTTTAAATTTAATGAAACCGGACCCTCTGGTAAGGCCCTCAAAATATCTAACAACTTTCTTGCTGCAACTGTCGTGGTGACATCCTCAGCACCAACACCAAAATTCGCATTGGTAGTGATTTGAATCTCTATATCCGTAGAAACAAAAGAAATCTTCTCACCATTTTTTTTAAACAAAAGATTGGCCAAAATTGGGAGTGTGTGTCTACGCTCAACAATCCCACTAACCACCTGAAGTGGTTTCAATAAACTATCGCGCGAGGTGTTAACTAGTTGCATTGCTTTTAAATCCTTGTATATATCTTAGTAGTAATAGTAATAAGGCTTTGTTTTTCCGTGGATAACTCAAAAACCTTAAACAAAACAACACATTAAACGCTTTAAAACCTGTGGAAAACTTCTGTATAAAGACTGCATAAAAACTGAATAACTTTATCTCAACACCCTATTTTTGCATGAAGCGCAGACTTTCCACAATTTATCCACACCCAGTCCCCAAACTTATCCCATGGGTTACCCACAAACTTATCCACAGCCAAAAATTAAGCCTTTAACGTTTGCTCAATAACGTGAATTTCGTGGTTGAGTTGGCTATCGTGTGCACGCTCATCAGCGATTTTTCTAACCGCATGCAAAACAGTGGTGTGGTCGCGACCACCAAACAATTCCCCAATCTCTGGCAAGCTTTTTTGAGTCAACTCTTTGGCCATAAACATTGCAATTTGGCGTGGTCGGGCGATATTTGCTGGGCGTTTTTTGGAGTACATGTCGGCAACCTTGATGCTGTAAAAATCAGCCACCGCTTTTTGAATATTTTCAACCGAAATCTGACGATTTTGGATTGAAAGCAGGTCTTTTAAGGCTGTTCTGGCAACCTCGATGGTGACCTCGCGACCGTGAAAGCGAACAAAAGCCAAAATCTTGCGCAATGCTCCCTCTAGTTCACGAACATTAGAACGTAGGTGTTTGGCCACAAAAAACGCGACATCCTCACTCATAGGAATACCCTCGTTGGCCGCCTTTTTCATCAAAATGGCAACGCGCATTTCTAATTCTGGGGGCTCGATTGCAACCGTTAACCCAGAGTCAAACCGAGAGATGAGGCGATCATCTATTCCTGCCATTTCCTTGGGATAGGTATCGCTCGTAATGATGACTTGTGATTTATTGCTTAATAGGGCCTCGAACGCATAAAAGAACTCTTCCTGCGTCCTAGATTTGCCGCTAAAGAACTGAATATCGTCGATTAACAAAAGGTCTAATGAGTGGTAGTACCGCTTAAAGCGGTCAAAAGCCTTTTGTTGGTATGCTCTCACCACATCCGAGACATACTGCTCGGCATGGATGTATCGAATTCGTGCGTTAGGCTTTTCTTTTAGTAGGTGGTTGCCAATCGCGTGGATTAAGTGAGTCTTCCCTAGCCCAACACCCCCATATAAGAACATTGGGTTGTATGACGTTCCGGGGTTGTGTGCAACCTGTATGGAGGCTGCCCTAGCAAGCTGATTTGCTTTGCCGGTAACAAAAGTCTCAAAGGTTAGGTTGGGGTTCAGTTTGGAGTGATCCTCAATCTCAAAAGATTGCTCTTCCACGGAAACGCTGGGCTCCAACTCCCTTGTTGTCGTTGCCTCAACAAGCTCAACATCCCGGCTTGTTTGGGCGGGGGCCGCTGGGGGTGTAGGGACCTCTAAGGCAAGCACAAAACTAACATTTGTTTGTTCACCAAAATATTGCGAAGCAAGCTCCTGGAAGCGGTCTGCAAAAGTTTTTTTGATCCAATCGAGCTTAAACCTGTTTGGTGCGCCAACAGTTAGTGTGCGCTCACTCTCGTCAAAAGACACAAGCGTTAGGGGTTGTATCCAGGTTTTAAATTGCTGGGGTGACAGCTCGCGGGATAGGGCGCCAAATGCGCTGTCCCAAAAACCCAAGGGGCTGATTGAATTCAAGGCGGGGGGATTTTGTAAGTTGCTCAT